>QHQE01000119.1:2031-14448 GCA_003219265.1 Verrucomicrobiota bacterium | reverse complement strand
GTCCCGACAAGGTAAGTCCCGCCAACCCATAAAATGAATAGGCCGCTTTCAATTTTGGGTTTTCGTTCGCGTAAGCGAAGGTCACTCCCCCACCCCAGCAAAAGCCGCAGACCCCCAGCGTCCCGTTGCCCGCAGGAATTTTCAATGCGTAATCTGAAGCCGCATCCAGATCGACTTTGATTTGTTTGGGCGACAATGCCGAGATCGCTTTGCGTGCGCCGTCGATATCCGAGTAGGTTTGCCCGGTCAAAAGATCAGGCGCGATTGCAATGACGCCGTTCTCGGCAAGCTGATCGCAGACGCCCCGCACCCAGTCGGTCAGTCCGAAGATTTCATGAATAACGAGAACGGCGGGCGTTTTATTTTTCGATTCCGGATAAACGACGAACGCTTTAATGGTGCGCTCGCCCTTCGCCCAATCCTGTGCTTGCGCGTTACAAAGAGGATCGCACATGATTACCGCCAGCAGCGCTGCGACAAGACATCGTCCCATCGAGTATTCTTGTTGCATGCAAATGCAGATATCGATCTTGTATTAGCTAGGATGTCGCAGCCGCTGCCTTTCCTTTGCTCATCAACGCGTCAATACTCCAGCATCCAGCGCCATAAAACACGACGAATAAGAAGAACCAGCAATAGAAGATAGCCAGCTCGCCTTTGTTCGAAACCTGTGGTCCGGCGCTCGAGATTGGGAAAAACTTCGCCATCGGCGTTGAAGCGTTAGCCACGTGGATCATGAAATAAGCCACCGCCATCTCGCCGCTGCAGATGAATGCGGCCAGCCGCGTTAGTAATCCAAATGCAATGAGCAACCCCCCGACAAGCTGAATCCAGCCACCGACTTGCATCATCGGTTTATCTGAACCCGGCATTCCACCAAACATGCCCAGGACTATTTGCCCGCCGTGGGAGGCAAACATCAAACCGACAATCAGCCGCGTAATACAGTAAAACGGATCCGCAAATTTATTCAGAGCGTTCATGCGGTCAGGCTGAACGATGTCGATCTTGCGTGTCAAGAAAATGACGAATGACGAATGTCTAATGACGAAGGAATGACAAAATCCGAATGCCGAAAAGCTCTGTCCGAGCCAATTCTTCATTTGAGCATTCGAATTTTACTTCGTCATTCGTCATTCGTGCTTCGTCATTTCGCTCACGCGGCCTTTTTGTGTCGTGGCGGATGTTCGGCGGCGCGCTTCGTTTTTTTCTTGGCGCCGCCGGTCTTCTCCAGGCTTTGTTGCAACACCGAAACGAGATCGATCACTTTGGTCGGCGCTTTTTTCGGCTTCGGTTTTTCCTCGATCTCTTTTCCTCCGGCTTCCACCTTCTCTTCGATCAGTTCCATAAGCGCCTCACGATAATCATCCCGATATTTTTCCGGATTCCATTTCGCGCTCATGCTATCGATAAGCGCCTTGGCCATATCCATCTCTTTTTTTCTGGGCTCGAGTTTCTTCGGCACATGCAACTTTCCGGTGTCGGCAAGTTCCTCGGCAAAATGCATGAGCTCGAGAACGAGCACGCCGTCCTCCGCTTTCACACCCGCGAGATACTGGCGTGTTTTGATTATGACCTTGGCGATGCCGACTTTTTTGCTCTCCTCCAACGCGTCACGCAGCAGCACATAGGCCTTGTCGCCGCCTTTTTGCGGTTCCAGATAGTACGGCTTATAGAAAAACATCGGATCGATTTCATCAAGATCGACAAAATCCTGGATGTCCACCGTCTGCGTCGCTTCCAGATCGACGCGTTGAAAATCTTCGTCTTTCAAGACGACGAACTTCCCTTTCTCATACTCATAACCCTTCACGATCTCGTCCCACGGGACTTCTTTGCCGTCGGCTTCCGCGACCCGTTTGTAATTGACAGGACTTAAATCTTTCGCCCGCAGCAGGCGAAATCTGAGCTCCTCTTTCCGCGTCGCCGGATAAAGAGCGATGGGAATGTTAACGAGACCGAAGCTGATGCTGCCTTTCCAGATTGCGCGCATACGCAATGATTATTTCGCACGGCGAACAGGATTTGCGCGGATGAAGAGGTCGATCTTGCAACCTGGAGGGCGCTGCGCCGTCAGCGCCCAAATTTTGGGACACGATGGAGCGTGTCTCTTCATCGCGACCTTAGGCCGCTAGTTCGAGTTCCTGGCGCGGGATTCCGCGCAGCTCGAAAAGGCGGATCAAAGTTTCTTCGATTAAATTATTCGGACAGGAAGCGCCCGCGGTGATGCCGACCACGATCGGGCCACGCGGCAGCCAGTTTTTCGCGATGACTTCACGTTTCTCGTGCAAGTTGTAATGCTTGATCTCATCGCCTGAAAGCAGACGCGAGGCGTTGAGCACGAAATAGGTGGGCAACTTTTCCTCGCCCATCTCGGCCAGATGCGATGTGTTCGAGCTATTATAACCGCCGACCACGAGTAAGAGGTCCATTTTGATGTTGAACAGCTCGCGCAACGCATCCTGACGTTCCTGCGTCGCGCCGCAAATCGTATCGAAGAAGCGAAAATTCTTTGCCGCCAACTCCGGCCCATCTCGATCGACGATCGCCTGCCGAATGCGCCGCTGCACTTCCTCGGTTTCGCCGCGCAGCATTGTCGTTTGGTTGGCGACGCCCACCGTTTGCAGATGCACGTTCGGATCGAAGCCGGGCGAATAAGCACCGCGAAATTTTTCAAGGAAAGCCTGTTTGTCGCCACCGTGCCGGATGTATTCGCAAACGTAATCGGTATCGGCGAGCGTCAGCACAACGAGATAATGTCCCTTGCCATCGCCCAGGGCGCGCGAGCTGGTTGCCTTGGTCTCCTCGTGCTCGGCCTTGCCGTGGATGATGGAAGTGGCCGATTCGCTGGCGTATTTGCGCACGCGCTTCCAAACACTCATTACGTCGCCGCAAGTCGTATCGACAATTTGGCAGCCGCGCTCCTTGATCTGCTGCAACGTCGACAATTCCGTTCCGAACGCCGGTACGATCACCACATCCTCGGGTTGCAGATCGGAAATTTCGGCCTGCTTGTTTTTCCCCATCAAGTTCTTAATGCCTAACGAGGAGATTTGCTCGTTGACCTCGGGATTGTGAATAATCTCACCGACGATAAAGAGCCGGCGGTCCTTGAAAACTTTCCGCGCGGCGTAGGCAAGATCGATGGCGCGCTCGACACCGTAGCAAAAACCGAATTGTTTCGCCAGGCGCACGGTCGTCTCGTCCACCGAAAGCACCCCGCCAGTGCGGCGAATTTTTTCCACAATATCGCTGCGATAATGCGATTCGACTTGTTCCTGCACTGCCGCCATCACATCCGGCGTGCGCAAGTTCACTTTCTCGCGCGCCGTCGTGCCGCTGGAAATGAGATTCGTGCTCACAAAATCATATGGCGACTCGCGCCGGCACTTACTCCAATAATGTACCGCTTGGTTTAGTGAACGCCGCGTCGGTAATCATCAATCGCGGATCGGGATCGGGCGCTTTCGAATCATCCACCCGCAGCACTTTCGGACCAATGGTTTCATCTTCCGGTTGCGACGTCGCAATGTTCACCGGCGTGCCGATCTTCACGAGCGCAAAAAACTTCGGCGCCGCCTCCCCGTGCAATCGGATGCAACCGTGGGTTCGCGGATTGAGATGGACGAAACCTTGGTGAAATCCGTAGGCGGGCGCAAACTCGCACCAGTAGCCCATCGGGTAACCGACGTAGCGGCCCGATCCGCCACCGGTAGAGGGAACAACGCGATCGCCCTGTACGCTGAATCCATATGATCCGGAGCGCTTGTGTTCCTGTTTCGAGTAAATGGTGAAACTGCCCTTCGGTGTCGGTTTTGCCGGAATACCGACGGAACAGGCCACCGCCATTAGGCAGCGATCGCCTTCCATGACATAAATATTTTGCTTCGACAACGAAACCTTCACCCGCACCGCGGAAGGATCGTGCGGGCGATAAGCGGTCACATGATATGGCTTGCCCGCGGCTACCCGCCCCGTTTCGCAACCGGTGAGAAGCAAGAGCGAACCGCCAGCAGCGAGCAAAATTAATCGGGAAACATGTTGCATACGTTGCATACTGGAAAAGCTGGGCGGCACTTTGTCAACCATCGGCGAGCTCTGGTGACTCAGTTGTCGATGTAACGTGCGATGGCGCTTCGTCTCGTTGGAGAATCTCGTCGAATGGACGAAGGTAGTGCGCGTAAAATGGATAAGACCGCTCGGCGTTTGTGGGTCGGTAACGCCAATGCTTATACATCCAGAGCCACGGCGCCGGATTCTTGCACACGTAAGGTTCGAACGAATTCCAACACGCTTGCGCGATCTGCTGATGTGTTATCCCGGCCGTGTTATCGATCTTCGGGTGAAAAATGATCCTGTACCGTCCATCCGGCAGCGGTTCACAGTGCGCGGGAATAATCGGCACGCCGGTCCGTTCACGCAGCCAAGCGTGCGCGGAAGTGACGCTGGTTTTTAAACCAAAGCAATCGATCGCCACCGCACCCTGGTTCGGCGGAACGGTAAGATCGACCAGCAGTGCGGTGCGTCCCTTTCGTCGGAGCACTTTATAAAGCCGGACGAGCCCTCGCTCGCGTGGAATCAATTCGTGCCCGGATTGTTCGCGAATCTTTTTGAAAATGGGATCGAGCAGTGAGTTCTTGAATTCCTGCGCAATGATCGTGCCGGTCAGATCTAGAAATCCACAAGCCAGACTGAGCCATTCAAAATTGCTGTAGTGATAGCACGCAATCATCACGCTGCGCTCTGGTCCAGTTCCGTGCGTGGTCTCGTCGAAGTTCTCCAGCTCGATGTAACGCGAAAAATTCTCGCGCGTGAGACGCGGACTCCAGAAAAAGTCCAGCACCGTTCGCGCGAAATGCTGAAACGATTGACGAACAATTTTGCGCCGTTCGCCGATCGACGATTGATCACCAAAGGCGACCTCGAGATTGCTCAGCGCGACTTTGCGGCGGTGTCGGTCCAGGATCGACATCGCCGCGCCAAGAAACTCCGCCAGGTAGAAGCAGGTTTTTCTCGACAAAAGTGGAACCAGCCTTGTCGCGAGACGAAGCCCGATCCATTCAAGCCGGTAACGAAACCGTTTCCACTGTGACCGCATGGCCGCAGTGTAGCGCGAAATGACGAATGACGAAGAGCAAGAGTGCGCGCGGCGCTCTTTGGTCATTTGAGGTTTTGTCATTCGTGCTTCGTCATTATTTTCCGCCTCGCGTTGACTTGGCCTTGTTCGATTCTAGGTTGATTTTGCGTACGCTGGCGCGCGCGTTCATTGTGAAAAGCGTTCTCTTTGTTTGTACGGGTAACATTTGCCGCAGCCCCATTGCGGAAGGCCTTTTCCGTCGAATGCTTGGCAATCGCAAGGACATTGAAGTTACCTCGGCCGGCGTGCATGCGGTGCGTGGCCAACCGCCCAGCTTGTATGCGACGCAAGTGTGCGAAGATGAAGGCGTGGACATCAGCCAGCTTCGCAGTCAGCCGCTTACGGCCACGCTGATCGATCGCGCCACGCATATTTTCGCGATGACCGGCGCGCATTTGGAGACGATTCACATGCTCTTCCCGCACGGCGCCGAAAAATCGTTCCTGCTCCGGGAATTTGAAGAGCCGGACACAACAGTGTGGCGCGATGTGCCGGACCCGATCGGGCTGGGCCGCGAAGTTTACGAGCTGTGCGCGCAAACCATCAAAAACGCTTTACCCAGTGTGCTCGCCTTCGTAGAACAAAGCGAGCTTGCGCCAACCTGGCGTGCCGGTGGAGCTTCTTCCTATTTAATGAGCGATCTTCCGCATCCAATTCAAGCCGAACCCCGCGGATCGACATCATCGGCCGGCCCAGGCGGTGGTTTGCGCTGCGTTGATCCTGAGATTTTCGACGCGATCGCGGCCGAAGAAAAACGGCAGCGCGAAAACATCGAGCTGATCGCATCGGAGAATTTCACGAGCCGGGCGGTGATGGAAGCGCAAGGCAGCGTGCTCACAAACAAATACGCGGAAGGTTATCCCAAGAAGCGTTGGTACGGCGGCTGCGAGAATGTCGATGTGGCCGAGCAGCTCGCCATCGATCGCGCCAAGCGATTGTTTGGCGCAGAGCATGTGAACGTGCAGCCGCACAGCGGCGCCCAGGCGAACATGGCGGTTTATTTCGCCGCAATTAAACCGGGCGACAAAATCCTGACGATGAATCTCGCGCATGGTGGACATCTCACGCACGGGCATCCCGCAAATTTTTCCGGCAAATTTTATCAAGTCACCCATTACGGCGTGGACGCGAAGACCGAGACGATCGATTACGACGCGCTGCAAAAACAAGCCGAGCAAGTGCGGCCGGTCATGATCACCGCCGGCGCGTCGGCCTATCCGCGCATCATCGATTTTCCGCGGCTGCGGCAAATCGCCGATTCCGTGGGAGCGATTCTCTTCATCGACATGGCGCATATCGCCGGGCTAGTCGCCGGCGGCCAGCACCCAAGTCCGATACCACATGCGCAGTTTGTCACCACCACGACGCACAAAAGTTTGCGCGGGCCGCGCGGCGGCATCGTGCTATGCCAGGAAAAATTCGCCAAGCAAATCGATTCGACGCTTTTTCCCGGAGTGCAAGGCGGCCCGCTCATGCACGTCATCGCGGCCAAAGCGGTTTGTTTTCACGAGGCACTCCGGCCGGAGTTCCGCGAGTATCAACGGCAAGTCGTAATCAATGCGAAGGCCCTCGCCGCCGGAGTCGCCAAGCACGGTTATCGCATCGTTTCCGGCGGGACCGACAACCACCTCATGCTGGTCGATCTTCGCCCAAAGGAAACTAATGGGAAGGAAGCGCAGGAAGTTCTCGATCGCGCCGGCATCACCGTGAACAAAAACGCGATTCCTTTCGACACCTACCCGATTTTCAAACCGGGCGGCATTCGCATCGGCACCCCCGCCGTGACCACGCGCGGCATGAAAGAAGAAGAGATGCTCGAGATCGCCGACTTGATCGCTGAGGCTTTGAGCAAACGCGATGATGCCGGCGCGCTGGAACGCGTGCGTGAGAAAGTTCGGGAGCTGACGCGCCGGTTTCCTTTGCCGTCCTAACTGTAGCGGCGCTCTGTGAGCGTCGCATTAATTCTTCCGACGGTCATAGACCGCCGCTACAGAATTTTCGCCCTACCTAATCTGCGGGAATGTGCGTAATCTGCGAATGCACCCATGAATCGAGCAGCCGAGCAATCGCAAACAAATCCGTTGCGCGAAGGTTTGTCCACGCGCGCGGTGCCACAGCCGTGCAGCGTCGTCATTTTCGGCGCCACCGGCGATCTCACTCATCGCAAGCTGGTGCCAGCGCTTTACAATCTTGCCGCCGATGGCGAGCTGCCGCCCGCCGTCGCAGTTGTCGGCTTCGCGCGACGCGAAAAGAGTGATGACGAGTTCCGGCAGGAGATGGAGGAATCGACACGAAAATTTTCCCGCCAAAGCGTTCGTGACGAAATCTGGAAAACGTTCGCGCAATCGATTTTTTATCATCAAAGCGATTTTGGCGACGAGTCCGGCTACAAAACTCTCGCCACCAAACTGGACAAGATCGACAAAGAGCGCGGCACACGCGGCAACCGGCTTTTTTATTTCGCCGTCGCGCCTGACCAATTCGAACCGATTCTCAAACATCTCAAGACCGCCGGTTTGAACCAGACGCGCGAAGGAAGCTGGGCGCGGGTCATCGTCGAGAAGCCGTTCGGCACTGACTTAGACTCGGCGCGCGAACTCAACCGGGTCGTCCGCAATTCATTCACAGAAGAACAAACTTACCGGATCGATCATTTTCTCGGCAAGGAAACGGCGCAAAACATTTTGGTCCTGCGCTTCGCGAACGCGATCTTCGCGCCCCTTTGGAACCGGCATTATGTCGATCATGTGCAGATTACCGCCGCGGAAACGCTCGGGGTCGAGGGCCGCGCCGGTTATTACGAAGGCGCGGGCGCGTTACGCGACATGGTGCAGAATCATTTGCTGCAACTGCTCTGCCTCGTTGCGATGGAACCGCCCACCGATCTCGGCGCCGACAGCATTCGCGACGAAAAAGTGAAAGTCGTGCGATCGCTTCGTCGTTTCACTCAAGACGAAATCGCCACTGCCGTTGTGCGCGGCCAGTACGCGGAGGGTGCGATCAACGGCAAGACCGTGGCCGGTTATCGCGCAGAAAAAAATGTCGATCCAAAATCAGTCACGGACACGTTCGTCGCGCTCCGGCTCAACATGGACAATTGGCGTTGGTGGAACGTGCCCATTTACATGCGCGTCGGAAAACGGCTGCCGAAATCGGGCACGGACATCTCCGTGCATTTTAAAAAAGCGCCGCTCGTTCTTTTCAACAAAGAATCGACCGAGCAAAACGTGCTCGTCATTCGAATTCAGCCCGACGAAGGCATCTCGCTGCGCATGCAGGCCAAGATGCCGGGGACAAGTTTCCGCATCGAGCCAGTGAAAATGGATTTTCATTACGGGACCTCGTTCGGCAAAGCCAGTCCAGAAGCCTACGAACGCTTGCTTCTCGACGCCATGAGCGGGGACGCCACGCTCTTCGCGCGGCGCGATGAAGTTGAAGAAGCCTGGGCTTTCATCGACCCAATCGAGAATGCGTGGGCCGCAAAAAAAGATGCGCCTGGTTTGTTTTTTTATCCCGCCGGCTCGTGGGGCCCGGAAGAAGCCGACGATCTGCTGGCGCGCGACGGCCGCGCCTGGAGGCGGCTGTGAACCCGTTCGACCGCAACATGTGCGAAACAAATCTTCTGGGTAGCGCACGCGTTTCGCGTGTTGGTTTCGGCGTCCCGCCGAAACAAGCTTCTGCGGCAGGTCGACCGCGCAATGTGCGTGGCAGGAGGAAAGAAAAGTCCGCGATGGCGAGGACGCCATCGCCAGCACGCGAGACGCGCGCGCTACCCAATCTTCTAAACTAATGGCCGCCACCACTGAAAATTATTCGCTCGGACTTCCGGTCGAGATCGGCAAGATCGAAAAGGAGCTGAAAAAACTTTGGACCGAGAGCGAGGGCGCGATGACACGCGCGTCGCTCATCAATCTGGCGATTTACAGCGAAGCGCCCGGATCGCTGGAAAAGAACACCCAGCTCATCGCAAAGATCACAGAAAATCATGTCTGCCGCGCCATCGTCATCGCGGCCAATTGCGGCGCAAAGGAAAGCCGCGTGGAAGCGTGGATCAGCGCGCATTGTCACATCAGTCGCGCGGGCAGCAAACAAATCTGCTCCGAGCAGCTTTCGTTTTTGCTCGAAGGAGCTTGCACAAATCTGCTGCCGAGCATCGTCTTTTCACATTTGGATTCCGATCTGCCGCTTCATCTCTGGTGGCAGGACGAATTTCCCGATCCGATGGATCCGCAGCTCTGGGCCTGGGTCGATCGGCTCATCTACGACAGCGAAACCTGGAAAAATTTCGACGCGCAAATGCGTCTGGTCGAGACCGCGCAAAACGAAGCGAAGCAGCGCATCGTGCTCTGCGATCTGAATTGGACGCGGCTGGACAAGGTCCGTCTCGCGCTCGCGCAATTTTTCGATCACCCGGCCGCGCATCATCACTTTGTTGAAATTGAAAATGCACGTATCGATTTTGCACCCGGATTTAGATCGACGGCCGTGCTCTTAGCGGGATGGTTTGGGGCGCAACTAAATTGGAGCGTTGAAAAAATGAGCCGCGGCGATGATTTCAAATTTGCCGATTCAACCGGGCGCAAGATTGACATCGAACTTCGCGAGCGCGCCGGCGAACCAATCAATCAAATCGTTTTGAATTCTCGCGGCTGTGAGTTTGTCGTCACCCACGCCAAGGGCGCCGATCTGCTCGAAGTTTGGCGCGGCCAGCCGGGGGAAGAATGCGCACATCAATTGATGCCGGCGGGAAACAACGACCCGGTGAGTTTGATGAGCGACGAACTGATGCGCGGCGGGCCGCACCGCGTTTATCTGCGCGCGGTCAACTGTGTGCGGAATTTATTGTAGCCACGGCACTGTGTGCCGTCGGACTATCGCTGTGCTGCCAGACGACCGCTCACAGGGCGGTGGCTACACAGTCAAATGCGCTCGAAGCTGACGCACATTTGTCGCGATCGAGAAAAGTTCGCAGGCGCGCTGGTGTCCCTTCTCGCCCAAATGCCGCGCGAAAGAAAGATCGACAATCACTTTTTCAATGGCGCGTGCCAGCGCGCCGGCATCGCCGGCAGGAACAAGAACTCCGGTTTCATTTTCGACAACCATTTCCGGAATTCCTCCGATCGCTGTCGAAATGACCGGCAGGCCCGTCGCCATCGCTTCCATGATCACGGTGGGCAGATTATCCATACCGCCGTCAGGACCGATCACGCTCGGCAGTACGAAAACTGTTCCCGCCGCCAAACGTTCCACAATTTCATGTTGCGGTTTTGCGCCGAGCAGTTTGACGCAATTTTGCAGTTCGAGCCGATCGATCTGCGTGCGTAATTCTTTCTCGAGCGGGCCTTCGCCGATGATCTCGCAGCGAAATAATTGTCCACGATCCTTTAGCAATCGGCAGGCGTGGATCAAATCCGGGAATCCCTTCTTGTCGATCAAGCGGCCGATCGCGACGATGGCTGGGGGTGCGGCCGAAAAATCCGCGCGCCTGAATTCAGCGAGATCCAATCCGTTGTAAATGCGATGAATTCGATCCGTCCGATCTGGAAAACGCCCTCTCAAAAACTTTGCCGCATAATCGGTTTCGGTAACGATCAGGCGGGCGGCATTTACAAGTTTATCGAGGCCGATCTCGAAGTTTCGTGGCGCGAAAATGTCGTTCGCGTGCGCGGTAAAGCTGAAGCGAATCCCAAAAAACTTGTCGATCCAAAAAGCGGTCCGCGCGGCGAGGCCGGCAAAGTGCGCGTGGACGTGATGAATCCCGCCTTCTCGCAACCGGACTCCCACATAAACGGCTTGGTAGAGACGAAGAAAATCGGAACGTCTCCCCCATTCATCGAGGGCGGCAACGATCTCGCGCGTCAGTTTTCCTTTTCGGGAAGCTCGGCGGACTTCGTCCAGCAATTCCGCCTCCTCGGGCAGGTACTGCACACGTTTAACGATGTGCTCGTCCCAATCCTGCGGTGGCTCATCTTTCGGCCTGCGAATCGAGAAAATGGGCGGCCTCAAGCCTTGTCGATGCAACTCAGCGATCTCTCGATAACAAAAGGTTTGCGAGAACGACGGAAACCGCTCGAAGAGATAAGCCAATGGCGTCATCGATCCGAATTAACGGGGAAAGCGTCGCTTGAAAAGAGCACAGTGCAGCGCCGTGACAGCGCGGGTGGCGTCGCTTCGCACGAGTTTTGCTTCAAGGGAAAGAATGCTGGAACGAATCGCCAAACCGTTAGCGATCACTTTGATCATTTGGCTGGCCTTACCCGGTTGTGCCCACTTCACCAGGAGCGGGCGCGCGCAGCTCGCCTACCAAAGGTACGTGCAGAAACGCAGTCACATGCGCTACCGTCAAAGAGTGAAAATGAAAACACCGCGCCAACCGATCCCGGCTTACGCGCCCTCGGACTATAAAATCAGGGCCGGGGCCGTGGATGCGTCTTCGCCACAATCCGTAACTTCCGGGGAGTCGCAGAGCGAGCAATAGCGAATTCGTCAAGCCGGCTCACGTTTCACCGGAATCGGTTTCCCGGTACGATCGACAGCGACGTAAATGAAAACGCCGTGCGTGACGCGCACCTGTTCGCCAGTCATATAACGCGTTACCCAGACTTCGACTGGGATGGTCATCGACGTGCGACCAATTTTCTCCACCCGCGCGTAGCACGCGACAGTGTCCCCCACTCGCACCGGATGAAGAAACGACATTGCTTCCAATGCCACCGTCACCACGCGCGCCTTGGCCACCTTTGCCGCCAGAATGGCACTGCCCAGATCCATTTGCGAAATCAACCACCCGCCGAAAATGTCGCCATCGCGATTCGTGTCCTTCGGCATCGCGATGGTTTGGATCACCAGCTCGCCTTTCGGTTGATCCGTATCGCTCATTTGCGCGGAGAATAACACAACGCGCAAGTCGATGCGCCGTAACACGAGCGTCCTTTTTCGTTGCCGGGCATCCTACGAACCTGCCAATGGTCCGAATATCCTTGACCTGTTCTTGAATAAGTGAATGGATAGTACATTCGAGGAGCCCGTGAAACCCCTGGGTGAGAATCGTTTTGGCGGATGGCGCCTGATTGCGGCAATCTTGCTGACCGTTGTCCCAGCCATCGCTTTCTCGCAGGGCCGTCCGGGCATTGTCTGGGCCAGCGGCGGCCATAGCGACTCGGTTAACTCCGTCGCTTATTCGCCCGATGGCCAGCTGCTCGTCTCCGGGAGTAGTGATCGAACGATCAAGCTCTGGCGGCAAGACGGAACTTTCATCAAAAGCCTGTCCATTCCGTACA
>QHQE01000119.1:0-2020 GCA_003219265.1 Verrucomicrobiota bacterium | reverse complement strand
TCCCGACGGCAAGTTGCTCGCGGTTGGCGTCCAGCTCTTCAATGGCGTCTCGCACACTTATACCGGTGCCGTTCAAGTCTGGAGGATCTCCGATGGCGTCCTAGTGCAAACCCTCACCGGGTACGGATCGGGGGACGTCACTGCCACCGGTGTGAACTCCGTTGCTTTTTCGCCTGACGGGCAATACCTGGCTAGTGGAAGCTGGGACCGATTGGTGAAGGTCTGGCGAGTGGCGAATGGAACCTTGGTTATCAGTCGTTCCGATCATACACAGAAGGTAAACGCGGTCGCTTTCTCTCCTGACGGCCAGCGGCTTGCCAGCGCGAGCGATGACATGACCGCCAAGCTCTATCGAACTTCAGATTGGGGAGTCGAACGAACATTGGCCGGGCATACGAATGTTGTGCTCTCGCTTGCGTTTTCGCCTAACAGCGCCAGGCTGGCGACAGGAAGCTGGGACCAAACCGTCCGGATTTGGAACGTCATCGACGGAAGCCTGCTCTTTTCGCTCTCCCATGGCAGCAATGTTCATCCCGTTGCCTTCGCACCGGACGGAAGGTCTCTGGCGTCGGGTGCCCGGGATGGAAGCATCAAGCTGTGGGACCCGGAGCGGGGCGTGTTAGTCGATACATTCCTCGGGCACACCGCCCTGGTACTTACGCTTGCCTTTGCCCCGGATGGCGGGATGCTCGCCTCTGGAAGTTGGTATCCCGAGTACGCGATCAAACTCTGGGCGCCCCCATCTCAGCGCGCGAGCCCGATTAATGGATTGATCGCGACACTCACCAACCATTCGAGCTCGATCAACGAGCTAATATTCACGGCAAACGGTCGATTAATCAGCGGCGCGGACACCACCGCACGATTTTGGGACGCATTGAGCGGCCGATTTTTAGGCGCTATTAACGCGGCGGCGTCTGTGCCGACGATCGCGCTCTCGCCGAATGGACAACTGCTCGCCCTGCCCGGCGCCAACCACACGGTGAAAATTTATCTCACTGCCGACGGCACGCTCCTGCAGACCTTGGTCGGTCACACTGACGACATCACAGGTCTCGCCTTTTCGCACGATGGGACCCTTTTGGCCTCTGGCGCTTTCTTCAACGGAACTCACGATGCGATCAAGTTGTGGAATGTCTCCAACTGGACCGTTGTGCGCGAGCTTTCCGGTCAGCTCCTTTTTGGACCTTTCGACTCCATTAATTTTTCAGCCGATGATTCGCTTCTCTCCGCTACCTGTGAAGGTAGCCCCGCAGTGTGGCGCGTCTCCGATGGCGCTCTTATTCGCACTTTCCCCATCGTCGCACAGGTAATCCGATTTTCTCCGGACGGAACGCTTCTGGCCATTGGCGGCGGTAACTACGGGCCCGTTAGCGTTTACCGGACTTCAGACTGGGTGCAGTTAGCGACCTTGTCCGATCAGAGCCAGGCTCTCGCCTTTACACCCGATGGTCACTACCTGGCTGTGGGAGGACAGAGCCAACTTCAATTTTGGCGCGTTTCTGATTGGACGTTGCAGCTCTTCTATGACCAGGAACTGGGCTATCCCGGGATGGGCGTCAGCTCGCTTGCGTTCTCCCTGGATGCCAGCCGTTTCGCTTATGGGCGCAGGGACGCTGTCGTAGCGGTAGCAACGAATCCATTCCCTCCTAAGGCGAGCCGGTAGCCTTTCCTACAAAATCAGCATGCAATCGCCGTAGCTGTAGAAGCGATAACGCTGATGAATTGCTTCTTCGTAGGCTCGCAACAGAAACTCGCGACCGGCGAACGCGCTCACCAGCATGAGCAGGGTGGAACGCGGCAAATGAAAATTAGTCAGAAGTAGATCGACAACTCGAAACTCGAAGGGCGGGTAAATGAAAATGTCGGTCGATCCCGTTTGTGCGACCAATTTCCCCTCTTGACGACGGGCCGATTCAAGGACGCGAACGGTTGTTGTTCCGACCGCGAGGACTCGCTTGGCATGATCGATCTTCTGCGCGGCGGCAGGCGAAATCGAGAATCGCTCGGCGTGCATGCG
>QHQE01000003.1 GCA_003219265.1 Verrucomicrobiota bacterium | reverse complement strand
CGTGCGGCGGCGCGCCGAGTTTGAATGCGCGTAGCAAATGGCCGAAAAGCGATTGTCGATCTTCGGGACTGATGCCGAGCGCTTCGAACATTCTCTCTTGCAGCTCCGGCTCGTGAATCCGCATGCTGCCGCCGCCGATTTCGACGCCGTTTAAAACCACGTCGTAGGCTTCGGCTCGAATTTCACCGAATTTCTTTGCCTCCAGCAGCGGCATGTCCTCCGACTTTGGTCGCGTGAAAGGATGATGTACCGCGTTCCATTTGTTCTCCTCCGCGCTCCACTGCATGAGCGGGAAATCTTTGACCCAAAGAAAGTCGAGCTGCTCTGGATCGCGCACCAGTTTTTGAATCTCGGCCACGCGCAATCTGATTCGCCCAAGCACTTCGCAGGCGATTTCCCATTTGTCAGCGGCGAACAAAATCAAATCGCCTTCTTCCACTTGTAATTTCGATTGCAGCGCAGCCTTTTCCGATTCGCTGAAAAATTTAACGATTGGCGATTTCCATTCGCCGTTCTCGACCTTGACGAAGGCGAGTCCTTTGGCGCCGAAAACTTTGGCTATCTCCGTGACTTCCTCTATTTGACCGGTCGTAATTCCGGCAAACCCTTTCGCGTTGATTGCCTTCACCACGCCGCCGGCATCGAGCGCGCCGCGAAAGACTTTGAAACTGCTCGATTGAAAATTTTCTCCAAGATCGACAAGTTGCATTTCAAAGCGGCGATCAGGTTTGTCGCTGCCGAACCGACTGATAGCCTCGTGATAAGTCAGCCGGTCGAACGGCGTCTTGATATCGATGTTGCGCGCGACCTTGAAAATGGCGGCGAGCATTCCTTCGGTGAGAGTGAAAATGTCATCCGGCGTAACGAACGAACTTTCGATATCGATCTGGGTAAATTCCGGTTGCCGATCGGCGCGCAAATCTTCGTCGCGAAAACATTTTGCGATCTGGAAATATTTCTCGACACCGCCGACCATGAGCAATTGCTTGTATTGCTGCGGGGCCTGGGGCAGCGCGTAAAACTTCCCCGGCATCAATCGGCTCGGGACCAGAAAATCACGCGCGCCCTCCGGCGTGCTCTTCGATAGAATCGGGGTTTCAACTTCGATATAGCCTTGGCTGTCGAGATAATCGTGCGTGGCTTTGGCAACTTTGTGCCGCAGACGCAGATTGCGCGCGAGCTGCGGACGGCGCAGGTCGTAATAGCGATAAGTCAATCGCAAATCTTCGTTGTGAATCTCGGCGTCGATCGGGAACGGCAGCGCGTCGGCGCGATTGAGAATTCGCAATCGGCTCGGAATCACTTCGATGTCGCCGGTCGCTAGTTTCGGATTTTCTGTGCCCGGCACACGCGCCGCCACCTTGCCGGAAACTTCGATGACGTCCTCGCTACGCAAGCTGTGCGCTTCCTTCGCGACCTCCGCATTTTCCTCCGGGCGAAACACAACTTGGGTGAGGCCTTCGCGATCGCGCAGATCAATAAAAATGACGCCGCCGTGATCGCGCGACACATGCACCCAACCGGCGAGTGTGACTTGCTTGCCGATGTCGATCTTACCAAGCGAATTGCAATCCGTGTCGCGATACATAATCAGGCGGAAGCGGTGACGTTGAAGAATTTCGCGACGCTGTCCGGCAACCCTTGATGGGCGATAAGCGACTCTTTGCGCGTGGCCAGGTTCTTTACCTTAACCTGTGGCCATTCGTCACCGTAAAGAAGCGCAAGTGAGGCACCAAGATCTTCGGCCGTCTGAAATTGTTTGCCGACCTTTTCGGCCGTGAGCGGATAATTGACGCGGTACCCACGATCCCGCAGCTGTTGGATTTGGGCGAGCGCGTCGGCCCGCCGTTGTTCCTTCGCGATGACGATATAGACGTCGATCTTGTGCTCGGCCGCGATCGTTTCTTTCATTGCATCTCGCGCCCTCGGCGTCTCATTGATCAATTCGCCGAGCACAACATCGCCCATGGCAAAACCGAGCGCCGGCATTGAAATGGCGCCGTCGCTGAGTTGCTCAATCAGATTGTCGTAACGGCCGCCGCCGGCTATGGCGCGCAGTTTCCCGGCGCGATCAAACACTTCGAAGACGACACCAGTGTAATAAGCAAGCCCACGCACGATCCGGACATCGACATCGACGTAATCGGAAAGGCCGCGAGTGTGCAAACCATCGACAATCTGTTCGAGCTTTTCGCTTTTTCCCCCTTCGCCCAGGATTGCAAATACAGGATCAGCCAGGTTGCCCAGTTTCTCGATCGTCTTTGCGCGCGGCTCGCGCTCCGATTTGTCGATGACTTGGAGTAATTCGTCCCAACGATCAGTCGACACATTTTTTGAACGGAGCAATTCGGTCCAGAATTCACGGTCGCTGATGCGCACGACAAAATCTTTTTCCGTGAAACCGAACGCGCGCAAGATGTCGATGCCAAGCGCGATCAACTCGATGTCCGTGGCGAGCGCGGCTTCGCCCACGATGTCGCAATTGAGCTGGAAATGTTCGCGCAACCGGCCACGCTGCTGTTTTTCGTAACGGAAAAACTGCCCGATGGAAAACCACTTGAGCGGTTTTTTGAACTCGCGCTCATGCGCGGCGATCACGCGCGCTAGCGTTGGCGTCAGCTCCGGGCGCAGCGCCACTTCCCGTTCGCCTTTGTCGATGAAATTGAACAGCTGATCCACGATTTCCGCGCCGCTTTTCTTCCGGTAGAGATCGGTTGGTTCAAGCAGCGGGCCGTCCCATTCCACGAAGCCGTAGCGCCGGGCAACATCGCGCCAGCGCGCAAAAATGTAATTACGCGCTGCGCAATCGTCCGGCAGAAAATCGCGAAATCCCGGTAATGGTTGCATGAAAAATCAGACTACGTCTCGGAGCAACCTTCTATCGTTGATTTTTATGCAACCGAGGAGGAAGGAATTTACGAAATCAATATGAGGTTGAATAAACTCCGGCTCAGAGCAGTCGGAAAGATATACGACGGAAAGCATCCGTTTAACCAAAGCAGAGGACAAATATGAAACAAACGAGATTAGTGAAAATGTTAGCCGCGGGAGCAGCTTTCGCGGTGGCGCTGGGCATGGCCTTCGCGCAGGAGACCACGACCACGACCACAACGAACCCAGCGACCGGCGCGACGACGGAATCGACGACCACGAGCACTGGAACGATCACGACTTACACGCCGAGCTCGGATTACATCACGTTCCGGAGCACGACCGATACCGCCCCCGTGCGGTATTATTACAACAAGAACACGACCATCCTTGATCCGGAAGGTCGCACGGTGACCTGGTCGGCCATTCGGCCGGACCTGCCGGCGACGTTCTATTACGTCAAGGAAGGCGATCGCATGATCGTGCGCAAGATCGTGTTGACCAAACCGGCCGCGACTTACGAGAAAAAAGAAAGCACAACTACGACTACGACCCCGCCGTAAGGCGCGGCATCAGTTAGATCGCAGGAATTCAAGGTGCTCGCGGAGTTAAATCCGCGAGCGCTTTTTGAGCGGAGCCGCTCGCCGCGGTAAACGCGACGATGGGATGGCTCGCGTGCATCGCATCGCCCAGAGGGCGACGACTACAGCCTGCGCCAAGCGCGCGATGTCGATCTTTCAATCGCCGTAGCCGCTTGGAAATTTCTGATGCCATCTCCAGGCGCTCTCGATGATCGGCTTCAACGATTGAAAGGTCGGTTGCCAGCCGAGCTCGCGTTTAATTTTTTCGGAAGAGGCAATGAGCCGGGCCGGGTCGCCGGGGCGTCGCGGCTTTTCGACGATGTCGATCTTGCGTCCGGTGATTTTACGGCAGGCCGCAATCACTTCGCGAACGCTGGAGCCACCACCCGTGCCGAGATTATAGAATTCACTTCGGGGCGCGCCCAGCGCCAGAATGTGCGCCCGCGCAAGATCGATAATGTGGATGTAATCGCGAATGCAGGTGCCGTCCGGCGTCTCATAATCGGCGCCGTAAATTTCCACGTGCGGCTTTTGGCCGAGCGCGACTTTGAGCACATTCGGAATCAAATGCGTTTCGACCCGATGGTCCTCGCCGAAATTTGCTGAGGCGCCGGCGGCGTTGAAATAGCGCAACGAGACGAATCTCAAACCGTGGATTTGATCGTACCAGCGCAGAATTTTCTCGAAGGCGAGCTTTGATTCACCGTAAGGATTGATCGGGCGCGGCGGTGAAGTTTCGTCGATTGGCGCACGCTCCGGGAGCCCAAAGATTGCACAGGTTGATGAAAAAATGAGCCGCTGGACGCCCGTGGCAACCATGGCATCGAGCAGATTCACGCCGTTGGCGACGTTATTGCGAAAATATTTTGACGGATCGCGCATCGATTCGCCAACGAGCGCATTCGCGGCAAAATGCATCACGGCATCTGGGCGCATGCTGGAAAGCGCAGCCTCGATTTTTTTCTGATCGGAAAGATCGCCTTCGATGAAGGTGGCGCGGTCATCGACAGCGCGGCGATGTCCTTCGGTGAGATTATCGAAGACGGCCACCTCGTGGGCTTCATCGAGAAGCAACTCTGCGCAAATGCTTCCGATATAACCGGCGCCGCCCACGACGAGAATCTTCATTCCCGGAAAATCGGCAGGTCGCTGCGTTAATCAATCCAAAGTGCGGAGTGCAGCTTTGCGAGCTGACGCCTGCCCGGACTTGGAAGCTTCGGCGCCTATTGAAGATTGGACAGGAGCTTTCTTCTGAAGTTCGGCAATCATCTGCCGCACGGTACGATTTTTCGCGCGCGGCCCTAGTACCTTCAAACTCTCCTCCGCCGAGCCCCACTGCAAGATATCGATATCCACGTGACGCACGCCCCACCGTTGCATCTCCAGGCGGCTTAGCTTGTAGAGATCGATCGTTTCCGTCCCAACCAGGGCCGCCCCGTAATCGTCGATTATGTATTCTTCCTTTGTATCGACAAGTCGGAACCGCGTCCCCAGCGGAAAGCGCGACCAATCGGACGCGGCGCTCATCACCTGGCGACCGGACAAATAAGTCCCGATCGCATTATGACGACCACCTCTTTCGGTATGCGTATAGGCCGTCGTGCGAACTTTTCGCATGTGATGCCCCGCGGCGACCGTCGGTCTCGACTGGGTCGCACAGCCAACGACCAGGCAAGCGACAATTCCTGCGGTTATAAGGTTAAGGCGCTTCGGCATTTGCAAATATCGCTGCCTCAATAGCATTGCTGCGTAGCGTGGCAAGACAATAGTTTGCCGGGCTGCGATGGCCAACCCAAGGTGGATCGTCCGCTCTGTTGGGCGATACTAAATAAGTCTCGGCTTCGCCGACATTATTCTTAACATCGAGCAAGGGACTGCTCGATCCACCTTCATGGCTGCGTGGCTGACGGTCGGGACAAATCCGTCGTGCAATGCGGGCAACGCGTCGCTTTCACTGGAATCGTCATCGCGCAGGCCGAACACTCCTTCGAAACCGGCGCCGTCTGCGTCGGCTCCTTCATTTTGTTGATGCCGCGCACGAGTAGAAACACCGCGAAGGCCACGATCACGAAATTAATTATCAGCGTGATGAAGTTGCCGTAGTTCCAAGTGATCGCGCCCGCCTTCACCGCGTCTGCGGCTGTGGGGAAAGTTCCTCCGCTCGGCGGTGCGCGCAGCACGACGAACTTGTTCGAGAAATCGAGCCCGCCGGTGAGCAGGCTGACCGGCGGCATGATGATGTCTTTGACGAGCGAGCTGACAATCGCGCCAAAGGCCGCGCCGATAATCACGCCCACGGCGAGATCAACCGCGTTACCTTTGATCGTAAATTCTTTGAATTCCTTCCACACGTTCTCCAGACGTTTCATACGACAACATTGACTAGCTTTTTGGGAATCACGATCACATTGCGGACGGTTTTGCCAGCGATCAACGCTTTGATCTTGGGACTAGCCAGGGCCGCAGCTTTCAACTCAGCTTCCGTGGCGTGGATCGACAATCGCATCCGGTCGCGCACTTTGCCGTTCACCTGCACAACGATCTCGACTTCGTTTTCGACGAGCAATCGTTCGTCGTAACTTGGCCATGATTGCTCAGTAATATCGCGGCGGGCGTCGCTGAACTTTGCGCCAAGCTTCTCCCATAACTCCGAGGCGAGATGAGGCGCGAACGGGTTGAGCAGAACAAGAAATGTACGCATCGCAGACAATGGAATGATTTCGGCGTTGGTGAACGCATTTACAAAAATCATCATTTGCGAAATCGCGGTGTTGAATGAAAGGGACTCGATGTCTTCAGTGACTTTTTTTATCGTCGCGTGCACAATTTTCTGCTGCGCCTTGTCTGGATCGACATCTCTTATCGCGGCGGACAACTGCCACTCGCCCGCCTGATTTTCGTTCATGAACAAGCGCCAAACGCGCGCAAGAAACCGCGCCACCCCCTCCACGCCGCGCATGCTCCACGGCTTCATCTGTTCGAGTGGACCCATGAACATTTCGTAACAACGAAAGGCATCCGCGCCGTACTGGTCGATTACGTCGTCGGGATTGACGATGTTGCCGCGCGACTTCGACATCTTCTGATTGTCTTCGCCGAGAATGATTCCCTGATTGACCAATCGCTGAAACGGCTCCGGCTTCGACAAGTGACCAAGATCAAACAGCGCCTTGTGCCAGAAGCGCGCATACAAAAGATGCAAGACCGCGTGCTCCGTTCCGCCGACGTACAAATCGACTCCTCCCGGAGCCGATTTGAATGACGAATGACGAATGACGAATGACGAATTTCCCGGCGGCTCGTGCTTCGTCATTCCTTCGTCCTTCGTCATTCGAGCTTCGTCATTTGCGCCGCCCATCCAATATTTCTCGGCTTCTTCGCTAACGAACCGCTCATCGTTCTGCGGATCGCAAAATCTCAAGTAGTACCAACATGAGCCGGCCCATTGCGGCATCACGTTCGCTTCGCGCGTCGCCTTCTCAGAATAGCGGATCCAATCTTTCGCTTTGGCCAGCGGCGGCTCGCCCGTGCCGGTCGGTTTGTAATCATCCAGCGGTGGCGGAACGACTGGTAGTTCGCTTTCGTCGAGCGCGCGATGTTTTCCGTCTTCCCAGACAACCGGGAACGGCTCGCCCCAATAACGCTGGCGCGAAAAGAGCCAGTCGCGTAGTTTGTAGTTGATTGTCGATCTACCCAGACCGCGCTCATCCAGCCACGAAGTGATTTTCCTCTTCGCCTCCGCGCTCGGGAGACCTTCGATGATTGGCGAATTAATTGCGATGCCGTCGCCGATGAATCCAATTGGATCTTCCCCACCGGGTGGTTGGACAACTTCGCGAATCGGAAGATCAAATTTTCTCGCGAATTCCAGATCGCGCTCATCGTGCCCGGGCACGGCCATGATCGCGCCGGTGCCGTAACCGAGCAGAACATAATCCGCGATCCAAATCGGAATGCGCTCTTGATTGACCGGAATAATCGCGCAAGCGCCGGTAAAAATGCCGGTTTTTTCTTTCGCAAGATCTGTGCGCTCCAGCTCGCTCTTGCGCGCAGTCCGCTCGCGATACTCGCGCACCGCCGGCCACTGTTCCTCTGTGACGATAAGATCGACAAGTGAATGCTCAGGCGCGAGCACCATGTAAGTAGCGCCGTAAAGCGTGTCCGGCCGCGTGGTGAACACGCGGATCGTGGGGCAACTTTCCAAGTTGCCATCCTCTTCGGTTTGCAAGTTGGAAACTTGCGCCACTGTAAAATCGATCTCGGCGCCTTCACTGCGACCGATCCAATTGCGCTGGAGCAATTTGATCCCCTCAGGCCAATCGAGTCCCTCGAGCTCGTTCAGCAATCGCTCCGCGTAGGCGGTGATGCGCAGCATCCATTGCCGCATCGGGCGCCGCACGACCGGAAAACCGCCGATCTCGCTTTTTCCATCGACAACTTCTTCGTTGGCCAAAACAGTGCCAAGCTCCGGACACCAGTTGACTGGGACATCGGCCACGTAAGCGAGACGAACCCCGTCTGGATTTTTGCCACGATACGTCGAGATCGGTTCCGCTTTGTTCGTCTTCGGATTGAACCACGAGTTGTAGAGCTGGAGAAAAATCCACTGCGTCCATTTGTAATAGGCGGGATCGGTGGTGTTGATCTCGCGCTGCCAATCGTAAGAGAAACCGATCCGCTTCAGTTGCGCTTTGAATTTGGCCACATTCTCACGCGTGGTGATTGCAGGATGTTGGCCGCTCTTGATCGCATATTGCTCGGCGGGAAGACCGAACGCGTCCCAGCCCATCGGATGGAGAACGCTGAAGCCGCGCATCCGCTTGTAACGCGCGATGATATCGGTGGCGGTGTAACCTTCCGGATGTCCGACATGCAAACCCGCGCCGCTCGGATAGGGAAACATGTCGAGGATGTAAAATTTCGGTTTGGCTGGATCGAAATTTGTCTCGCCCGGATTGGGCGCATGAAATGCGCAGCGTTCATCCCAGATCGCCTGCCATTTGGGTTCGATCTGGTCGAATGGGTAAGGTTTGCGGCGCTCTGAACTCATAAAATAACGAATCAGGAAAGCAGGAAATCAGGAAAAAGAAATTCGCACGTTTAGAGTTTGTTCCAATGCAACCGCTCCTCCTGGCCGCCGGCAATGCAAATAAGACGCGCGAGTTTCGCGAGTTGCTCGGCAAAGATTTCGATGTGTACGATCTCAGCTTTTTTGACGAAATGGCAATTCCGAAAGAAAGCGGTCGAACATTTGAAGAGAACGCGATCCTTAAAGCAGTGGCCGCCTCGCAAGATCGACGAGTACAAGATCGACATCTGCTGATCGTCGCGGACGATTCCGGTCTCGAGGTCGATGCGCTGGGCGGTGCGCCGGGAATTTTTTCCGCGCGTTACGCCGGCGAACACGCCAGCGACAAAGAGAACATCGATAAGCTACTTAGCGAGCTTGCGCGCAGAAATGTGCCGCTCGATCAGCGATCGGCGCGCTTTCGTTGCGTAATTGCACTCGCGCACGAAGGCAATTTACTCGGCAAATTCGAAGGAATTGTCAAAGGATCGATTGTCGATCTTCCGCGCGGCTCCCGTGGATTCGGTTACGATCCAATTTTCGTTCCGAATGGATTCGAACAGACTTTTGCTGAGTTGCCTGCGGAAGTGAAGAACAGGATCAGTCACCGGGCGGAAGCAATTCGTGCCCTTGCCGCTAAACTTGCAGCTCTTAAGCCGAGCGATTAAGGCTTCGGCGGGGGCGGTGGTGGAGCGCCGGGAGGCGCTGGCGCGCCGGGGCCAGAAGCTGCTCTGATCTGATACCCAACTTTTGTGATTCCGACCGACCGAACTTTGTCGAGGACCGCAATGACATCGCCGTACATGGCCATCGGGGCTGCGCTGATCGAGATTTTGATGTCCGGATTCGCCTGATGGAGTTGATAAAGGCGCGGCAGGACTTGGTCATCTGCTACGTACTCGTTATCGAAAAAGACGGCGTTTGCTTCCAGCACCTTTATTGAGACAAAGTCCTTCACCTGGCTTGGCGGAGGCCCCACTGCGGCCGGCAAATTAACGCGAATACCTTTCATGTGCGCCTGGCTCAAGCTCACCATCATAAAGCTGGCAAGCAGAAAGAACATGATGTCGATCAATGGAATGATCTCGATGCGCGCTCGTTTATGCGGAACTGGCGAAGATAGTCTCATAGCCTGGATTTGGTAGAATCTAATACGAGGCGCCCGTCATGGTGAAGGTAATGGGAATTCTGACCTTTGAAACTGTCCCAGGTCTGAATCGCCACTGCCGGAAGGTGCTCACTGCAGCGTTATCCAATATCGGATTGCCGATGCTTTGCGCCATGGTCGCGCTGGTTACGTTGCCACTACCTGGGTCGACATCCGCCACGCAAACTCCACTGCCCGTAATGCGCCGCGAACGCGCCTCATAGGGGTACTGGGGGCGCGGCGCGTATATGGCGAGGGCTTTCGCTCGGGACATCGACATCTCGGAGCTTTTGATCGGCGTGAATTTTTGCGCCGTTGGTTGTCGCGGTGGAGGTGTTCTTTCTTCGACAAACTCCGGCTTAATTTCTGGAGGCGGTGGAGGTGCTGGTATTGGAATATCTTCTGGCGGCGGAGTGGCCTCAGGTGGCGCCAATGTCGCCTCGACGATGGTCGTTTGTGTATTAGGAGGAATATCTACCAGTGCCTCGCGCTTTTGAGCAAGTGCAACCGCGGTGAGGTGAATTGCCACTGCACCACCCAGAGCCGTCCACAAATGCCAACGCGGGGCTGGCTGGTAAAGTAACGGTTTTATCGGCGTTGTGGCCATATCAAAAAATTACCCCCGGGGCCCTGGGACTGCCTTGAGCGCCTCGCTCTTAATTTCAAACGAGATTTTGTAGAATCCCGCCGCGCGGAGCATATCAAGCAAATGGCTAACGTTTAGGTGAGCCGTGTCGCGATCACCGCGCAGAAACACTTTCGCTTCAGGTGACGATGCATGCACCTTTACCAAGCGCTCTTGCAGATCAGAGTCTGTGACTTCGTTCTTGTCGAAGAAGTAATGGCCGTCTTTATCGACCGACACGCTGATGTAATCGCGCTTTGATTGCGTCTGGCCCGACACGCCCGTGGGCAGGTTCACTTTGATGCCTTTCATGTGCACCTGGCTCAAGCTCACCATCATGAAACTGGCGAGCAGAAAGAACATGATATCGATCAACGGGATGATCTCGATCCGCGCTTTCTTGTGGGGAATTGGTGAGCTTACGTACATTGGATACCTTTAGATCGACGCGCCTTTCCCAGAAGCTTGAGGTGCCCCGATCTCCATCTCGCGCGCCGCGCTTTGTGCTCCTAACATCACTTCTAAGTTCGTGGCTGCCGTCTGCAGTTCGAACTCTAAGTTCGACACGCGAGAAGTGAAAAAGTTAAACGGAATCAAGGCGAAGATCGCAATGCCGAGACCGCACGCCGTGGCGATAAGCGCTTCAGCGATACCGCCGGTGACGGCTTGGACCGCGAGTTCTTCGTTGCCGAGGAAGCTGAATGAACGAATCAGACCGGTGATCGTGCCCAATAGACCGAGTAACGGTGCGAGCGTGACCAGCGTGTCCATGACCACGAGAAACCGGCCCGCGCGCTTGATCTCGATGCCGGCGGCGACTTGCAACGCGCCTTGCAGCGAAGCGTGCTGATGATTGAGACCGTTCCACATCATGCGCAAGACCGGATCGCGCGATCCGCGGGAAAGCCTGGACGCTTCGGCCAAGTCGCCGCTTTCAATCGCGGTGAACACCTTTTCGATCCGTTTCGGATCGCGTCGAAACCAGCGGCCGCCCCACCAAAAAATTCGCTCGATCACCACGGTGAGGCCGACGATCGACACGATGAGAATCGGCCACATGATGGGGCCGCCCTTGCGAAAATTGTCGATCAAAAAGTTGGAGCCGAGCCCGCTTGGTTTGGTCTGAGCTTCGCCCGGCGATGCGCTTAACGTCGCAGTTACCGTAGCAGTTGGCGAAGTGGCCAGTCCCGGAGATGCTGGCACGGCAGGTCCCGCTGGAGATGTGGCCGCAGTGGGCAACTGCGGCGGCGCAGCAGGGTTCGCCAGAGCACCCGGACTCACGGCTGGAGCAGGAGCTCCAGGCGGAGATGTTTGTGGCGGCGCGGGGGGAGGAGATTGCGCGAATGAAGTGAGCGCAAGCGCAAGAGAGAACAGACAGGCAGTAAGTAATGTTTTCATAGTTTAGGTTCAGTTACCGGCTCGGTTTCGGTGACAGTTCTTTTCCGGCTCTTTTATCCCAAAAGGACTGGCCCGAGTCGAGCAAAAACTTTTCATCTTATTTGATTCGACACTTCGCGTAATTAATAATTCGAATTATCTGCGCCTGCGGGATGTAAGGCAAGCTTATCAATACGCGCAGGAACCGTCGATCCTGCATCGACAACGGATTTAATCAGCGCGCGTTTACGACGCTGATTCGCAATGGCGGCCAATTGTCGATCTTTGCCTCAAGCCGATCGCCCGCGCAGATTGGTCCCACGCCCGAGGGCGTCCCGGTCAAAATCAAATCACCAGGCACAAGCGTCATTGCCTGGCTGGCAAAGGAGACGAGTTGTGCCACGGAATAAATCATCTGGCTGGTGCGTGCGCGCTGTTTGATTTCACCATTTTGCCGGAGCTCGATGGCGAGATCGCTAACATCGACATCGGCATATACAAACGGCCCCACCGGCGTGTAGGTGTCGAACGATTTGCAACGGCCAAATTGCTTTTCCGCTTTTTGCAGAACGCGATCGCTGATGTCCAAGCCGATGGTGTGACCGCAGACGTGATTGAGTGCGCGTTCCGCCGTCACATTTTTCGCCGTTGCACCGACCACGATCACCAGTTCCAGTTCGAAATCGGTTTGGTGCTCGGGAAATGCGACCTCAATTGCGCCGTTATGCGGCAAAAGTGAGCTGGGCGCTTTGAACCAAATCAGCGGTGTGCCGAGCGGCGTGCGTTTCATTTCCGCAATGTGATCGGCGTAGTTGAGGCCGACCGCGATCAGCTTCGATGGCGCAACCGGAAGATCAACATGTACCTCTGCAAGCTTCAGCACTTCGCCCGTCGGGTCGATGTCGATCCAGTACGGCCGCGCCAAGGCGTGCACCTCGTCCCCGCGCACCTCACCATAAAAAAATCGATCGCCTAATTTGAAACCGCCGAATGCGCGCATACCTATTTAGAAACGATTCCGACAAAGTCGCGCACTGTCTTTTCTTCGGGATACAAAAACAGGCCGCGCTCGCCTTTGAAATAGAATGCGCTCGATGAGCCGCCGTCGAGATTGAGTGCGCGCTGAATTTTGAAATCGCCAAGCGGCGTCGCCAGAATTTTTCCCAGATCGGCCAGCGTTGCGCCGGGACAATATCCGAGGGCGGCGCGATCACCGGAACCGACCGCGGCAATGGTCCGGCGAGCCGAGCGCGTCGCTTCTAAGCCGCGAACCGGCCGCGCAAGATCGACAAGGAACGGACCGCACTCGACGGCCGCGCTCCATTTCTTTGAGCGGGAGAATTCCGCGAGCCGTAAAATTTGCACGGAGCCGTTTGACGCGAGCACGCCACTCATCAAATGGCCACGGCTCAATCGCGATGTCGTTTTCCCATCGACGACGCGCAGACCGAGCGGCGCGAAATTTGTATCAAAGTACCCGCCATTTACGCCGGCGATACAATTCGCCAATCGCATCGCGTTCATGAGATTGTTCCCGTCCTCCGCATTATCGATCATCCGCAGTTTGCATGATTTCGCCGAAAAGATGGCAAGATCGACAATCGCGCTTTTTCCGGTGTCTAAATCTTGAAGATCGACATGCCGATATAGCACCCGGGCATCGGCAAAATCTTCATCGCGCGAATTTTTCTCAATCCATTCGCCCCGCGCTGCTGTCGCGACAAGGAAAAGAAGGAATGCGGCGCTAAACTTTCGCACCGTACTTGTCGATCAAGGCTTGAAAGCGCGGATCGTTTCGCAACGGGTCCCATGCCGGACGAAGTTTAAGAAGCGGCACGGTCACACCGCTCGGCCGACTCAACAAACCATCCAGAACCTCGATCGCCCGGCCGTTTTCGCCCACGATGCAATAAACGTCGGCCACGCCGGCCGTGATTTCCGGCCCGCCAAAGGCGTCTTTGCTCTCCGGAAGCAATTCGGCGGCGCGCTGCGCTTCGGCCAGCGCGGCATCTTTTTCTCCGAGATAGGCCAGAACTTTCGCGAGCTGAATATGTATGTCCGCCGCATCGGGGCTTTGTTTCAGTTGCGCTTCGAGGAGGTCTTTTGCTTTCAGGAAGGCGGCTCGCGCGCCGGCTTCGTCCTGAAGCGCCTTTCGCGCAAAGCCAATGAGAAAATATTTCCCACTCAAGTGCTGCTGGAACTCGTGGAAGAGATCGTCCGGCAGACTTTCGGCTTCGCGCAATCCTTCTTGATATTTCCGTTCCAAAAGAAAAACGTCCGCCCGCGCGCCGGCG
The DNA here is from genome assembly GCA_003219265.1 of Verrucomicrobiota bacterium. Classification (GTDB taxonomy): domain Bacteria; phylum Verrucomicrobiota; class Verrucomicrobiia; order Chthoniobacterales; family UBA10450; genus AV133. Next base: position 21,019 of record QHQE01000003.1, on the reverse strand, counting down.
ATCCTAAGTTTCTCCTCGTTGGTCATCGGGATCGATTTCGCGGCCGCAAATGCTTTCTCTGCGACGCTGAAATCGCCTTTCTCAGCGATGGCCAGCTTGGACTTGGCCTCCCAAAGTCCCACGCCGTTTGGATTCATATTAAGCCCGCGGTCGATCGTTTTGTTGGCCGCATCAAAGTTCCGCAGCACCTGGTAATTGTCAGCGAGATTCTGCAGCGGCCAGCTGTCTTTCGGATTTAAACTGGCGGACTTCTCGATATTGGCGGTCGATTCCGCCCATTTGCCCTGCCGGCGCTGGATCGCGCCAATCGCGAGATACGCGTCCGATTCGTTAGGCAATCCGCGTTGTGCAATTTCGAATTCTTTCAGCGCCGCGTCGTAGTTGTTATCGCCGTAATAATATGAGTATCCCAGGGCCAGATGCGCCTCGGGCAAATCGGGCTGCAATTCAAGAGCGCGCTCGGCCAGAGTGCGCGCTTTTTCGCGGCGTTGCGGCGTGCGCTCGAATGTGTGTAGGATCCAGCTTTCCAACTGCGAGTACCACGCGAGGGCGAGCGCGAATTTCGGGTCGAGCTCGATTGCGCGCGCGTAAAGCTGTTCGCCTTGTTTCAGTTTGTCGAAATCCTCAAAAGCGCAGGCAAGATTATGCGCCTGGACAAAAGCCAGATAAGCCTCGCCATTCTGCGTCGGCTTGCGCTCGATCTGCGCCTTTTCACTCGGCGAAAGTTTCGCCTGTAACGCGCCAGCGATTTCCTTGGCCAGATCGGTCTGAATGGCGAAAACATCATTCAAATCGCGATCGTAATTGTTCGCCCAAATATGTTCGTCGTTCGCGGCGTCGATGAGTTGCACATTGACGCGGACGCGATTGCCGCTGCGCCGGACGCTTCCTTCGAGGATGGTGGAAACGCCGAGCGCCTTGCCGACTTCGCGCGCGCCGTGCGGCGCGCCACGGTAGGCCATCACCGAAATACGCGAGATGACTTTCAGATCGCCGATTTTTGCGAGGTTGGTGAGGATGTCGTCCTGGATTCCGTCGGCAAAATGCGCATTCTCTTTGTCCTCGCTTAGATTTTCAAACGGCATCACGGCGATGGACTTGTCGATCTTGCGCGCCAGGGCGTGCGGCAGGATGAAAAATCCCGCGACGGCCGAGACGATGACGCCAATGGCGATGAGCGTAATCAGATTGCGACGCCGGTGCGCTCCTGGCGCAGGCGTCGCCCGAATCCCTTGCGGGGTAACATCGTAGGCCCAGGCCAGAATCAACGAGATCGGAAACCCGATCAGCAAAAACACGACCACCAAACGGAAGGTCCAGTTTGGTAATTCCCAGGCCGGGAAAACGGCCGAGCCGATCTGGATGATGAATCCAGCCGCGATGATGTAGGCCGCCGCCACCCGATAAACTTTTCGCCGCTGCAGCTCGGCAACAAACGTGTTCACGTTGCGCGCCCGTACTTATCGACCAAAGCCTGAAAGCGCGGATCATTACGCAGGGGGTCCCAGACTGGATCGAGCTTAAGAATTGGAACGGTGATTCCGTTCGGCGTGTTGAGCGAATGATCGAGCAGTTGCAACGCCTGCTCTGCTTCGCCGGTCTGCGCGTAGATTTGCGCCAGCAGCACCGTGGCGCTTGGTCCATCGAAAGCGTCCCGAGACTCAGGCAAAAGCTCCACTGCCCGTCTGCCCTCCGCGATGGCCGCTTCCTTCTGACCGAGTCCGGCAAGAATCTGGCCCAACAGTCCATGCCTTGCGGCGCTGTCTGGACTATCCGGACTTTCGCGGAGCGATTGCTCTGCAACGCCGCGTGCACTCTCGAAAGCAGAGTGTGCTTTTTGTTTATCGTTCAAATAGGTATAAAGCATTCCCTCGAGAAATCCTTTCGGTATCGGAGCGGTACTGTCGTGAAAAACATCCTGGGGCAATTGTTTTACAGCCGCGAGAGCCTCAGTAAATTTTCTTTGCAGCATTAAGGCCTTTGCCCGGCCGAGCGTAGCCAGACCTTCCGGGTCGACTCCCGGTGGTATTAGCGGCAACTCTTTTTCCAGTACGCTGAAATCTCCTTTTAGCTCGATAGCAACCATGGCCTTCTGCGCACGCGCACCAAACGAATTCGGTGCGGCTTCGATGGCACGATCGTAAAGTTTGTCCGCCTTTTCGAAATTTCTGTTGGCGCGATAATTGTCGGCGAGATTTATGAGAAGGAATGCATCCTTTGGGCTGAGCGCGGCCGCCTTTTCCAAATTGGCGGTCGATTCAGCCCATTTGCCTTGGCGGCGCTCAATCGCCCCAACCGCCATATAACAATCGGCGCAGTTCGGCAAACTTTTCTGCGCAATCGCAAATTCGTTCAGTGCCCCCTGATAATTGCGTTCACCATAGTACTGATAAAAACCAAGGGCGAGATGGGCTTCAGGCAGGTCCGGCTGCAACCGAATCGCTTCGTTTGCAGCCGCTCGCGCTTTTTCCTTTCGCGCGGGAGTCGGGTCGAAGCTGTGATACATCCAATCTTCCACCCAGGCTAATCCGGCAAAGGCGCCAGCAAAATTCGGATCAAGTTTGGTCGCTTGCTCAAAAAGCTGCTCAGCTTTCTCGGTTTCCGCGCGGAATTTGTCCGGCCGCGTGAAGAGATCGTGAGCCTGCACGAACGCGAGGTAAGCCTCGTTGTTTTCCGTTGGCTTGCGCGTCATCATCGCTTTTTCGGTCGGCGAAAGTTTCGCCTGCAATTCGCTCGCGATCTTTTGTGCGAGATCAGTTTGGATGGCGAAAACGTCGGTCAACTCGCGGTCGTAATCGTTCGCCCAAATGTGCTCGTCGGTTGTCGCGTCGATCAGCTGGACGTTGACCCGGACACGGTTGCCGACACGCTGCACACTCCCTTCGAGAATTGTCGAGACGCCGAGTGTTTTCCCAATTTCACGCACTTTCGGCGTTTGCCCGCGATACGCCATGACCGATGTGCGCGAGATCACTTTCAGGTCACCGATTTTGGAAAGGTTCGTGAGAATATCATCCTGAATCCCGTCAGCGAAGAACGCGTTCTCTTTTTCAGCGCTCCGATTTTCAAAAGGCAGAACCGCAATCGATTTGTCGATCTTGTGTGCGGCGGCGCGCGGCAACAGGAAAAAACCCGCGGCCGCCGAAATTACGACGCCGGTCGCGATAAGCATAATCAGGTTGCGTCGCCGGTGCGCGCCGGGTGCAGACGGAGTCGGGGTCGCGCGAATTCCCTGGGGCGTGACGTCGTAGGCCCAGGACAGGATTAATGAAATCGGAAACCCGATCAGCAGCAGCACTACGACCAAGCGAAATGTCCAATTCGGCAATTCCCACGCCGGGAAAACGGCCGAGCCGATCTGGATGATAAATCCAGCCGCGATGATGTAGGCTGCCGCCACCCGATAAACTTTTCGTCGCTGCACTTCCTCAAAGAAGCCACTCATAAGAAGAAATTTGGGTTCGTCGCGACTATAGCACGGCGAAGGTTAGACACGACAATGAAGCGCGCTGTTCACTTTACCCCGGTCGCGAACACGGTCTGAAATTGCGGGCTCTGCTTTTCGCGCGCGACCACGCTGATTTCGATCTCGCGAAAACCAGTCCTTTCCAGAAGCTCGTGCAATCGCACTTCGCTGAAGCCCAGCCAATGATCGGCATAAAGCTCGCGCGCTTTCTCGAAGCGGTGACTGAGCAAATCGAGCACGACGATTCGCCCATTCTTTTTTAAAATGCGATGCGCAGATTGGATCGCGCGTTCCGGCTTGATCGCGTGATGGAGCGCCTGGCTCAAAATGGCAAGATCGACACTGTTCTTTGCGATCGGCGGATCCTCGATGTCGCCGAGCCGATACTCGAGATTCTTGAAGCCGTGTTTCCTTGCCAGCTTCGATCCGAACGCAACCATCTTGGGCGAATTATCAATGGCGATGACCTTGCGCGCCGTTTTTGCCAGCAACTGCGAGAGCGTTCCTTCACCGGCGCCGAGATCGGCCACCGTGAGCGGCGGCAGCAACGTGATCAGAGTATGCGCGAGCGCCTGCCACGAGCGGCCGGGAACATAACTGCGTCCGAACTTGCCGGCCAGTTCATCGAAATATTCGCGCGCTTTGTCCTGGCGTTTGCGCAAGGTGACTTTGAGCGCCGTCCGGTCGCGCGCCGTTTCCGGCACCTCGCGGGCCAGGGCTTGCATCAGGTCCCGGATCGGCCCGCGCGCCGAGTTACGCTCCTCTTTCTTGGTCAGGCCGTAGTAAACGTTTTTCCCGGCGCGCCGGTCCTCCACTGCCCCTGCTCGCTTCAGTTGCGCGAGATGACTGGAGATGCGCGATTGGCCCATGCCGAGAATGCCCTGTAATTCGGCCACGGAAAGTTCCTCCTGCTCGAGCAACAAAAGCAGCCGCAACCGGGTCGGGTCCGCCAGCAGGCGCAGGAAATTAATGGTTGACGCCATGATAACGTTCAACGATATATCGACGTATCATGATCGGTCAATATGTTCCGGCCTGAGTTTTCAGGACTCAGTTGTATAGTTCTCGTTTTTCTTTTCCACCTTTCACCAATCACTTATCACTAATCACTATTCCCCATGTCGCATCGCTACATCTTTTCCTCCGAATCCGTTACCGAAGGTCATCCCGATAAAGTCTGCGACACGATCAGCGATTACGTTCTCGATGCCTGTCTCGATCAGGACCCGCTCAGTCGCGTCGCTTGCGAGACCCTCGCCAAAGGCAACCTCGTCGTGCTCGCCGGCGAGATTACGAGCAACGCGAAGTTTGATTTCGAAGAGCGCGTTCGCGAGGCGGTTCGCAGCATTGGATATGTGAACGGCGATTGCATTTTTCACGCCGATACCTGCCGGGTGATTTGCGAAATGAGCGAGCAATCCCGCGACATTAAACAAGGTGTTGATGACACCGCGGCCGAGGGCAAAGGCACGGCCGAGCAAGGCGCCGGCGATCAGGGATTGATGTTCGGTTTTGCCTGCAACGAAACCCCGGAGCTCATGCCCGCTCCAATTTCCTTCGCCCATAAACTCGGCCGCGAGCTGACCCGGTTGCGCAAGGCCGGTGAGATTCCGTGGCTGCGGCCCGACGCGAAGACGCAAGTCTCGATTGAATACGACGGATACAAGCCGGTGCGCGTCACGACGGTGGTTGTTTCCTCGCAGCACGCCGCGGACGTGAAACAAAAGGAAATACGCGAAACTTTGATCGAACTCCTCATCAAAAAAGTAATGCCGCCGGAATGGCTGGATGAGAAGACGACATACCTGATTAATCCCACCGGCCGTTTTGTCATCGGCGGTCCAGAGGGCGATGCCGGCATTACTGGTCGCAAAATCATCGTCGATTCGTATGGTGGAATGGGACGTCATGGCGGCGGCGCGTTTTCGGGAAAGGATCCGAGTAAGGTCGATCGCAGCGCAGCCTACTTGGGCCGGTGGATCGCAAAAAATGTGGTCGCCTCAGGACTGGCCGACCGCTGCGAAGTGCAATTTGCCTACGCCATCGGCCATCCCGAACCGGTTAGTGTGAGCGTTAACACTTTTTGCACAGGCAAAGTGGACGACGAAAAACTCGAGCGCGTAGTCTGCGAAGTTTTCAATTTCAAACCGGCCGAAATCATCAAGCAACTCAATTTGCTGCGCCCGATTTATCGCAAGACAACTAACTACGGACATTTCGGTCGCGTGGACGATCTCGACGCCATCACTTGGGAAAAAACGGACAAGGCCGACGCGCTGAGAGAAGCGGCGAAATAGATTTTATGAGCAGCACGACAACCCAAACAGAAAAGAAACAGGATTACAAAATCCGCGACATCAATCTGGCTGATTGGGGCCGGAAAGAGATCGCTATCGCGGAAAAAGAAATGCCGGGGTTGATGGCGATCCGGGAAAAATATGCGCCGGGCAAACCGCTCGCCGGTGTGCGCGTGACCGGTTCATTGCACATGACGATTCAGACGGCGGTGCTCATCGATACACTTGTCGATCTTGGCGCGAGTGTGCGCTGGGCAAGCTGCAATATTTTTTCGACGCAAGATCACGCCGCGGCGGCCGTCGCGAAGTCAGGCGTCTCCGTCTTCGCGTGGAAAGGCGAGAGTCTTGAAGATTATTGGTGGTGCACTTATCAAGCGATTTCGCATCCCGACGGCAAAGGCCCCCAGCTGGTGGTCGATGATGGGGGCGACGCCACGTTGCTCATCCACAAAGGCTACGAGCTGGAGGAAGGCAGCGATTGGGCGAAGACCAAATCCGCGAACAAGGAAGAGCAGGTCATCAAAGATTTGTTGCTCGAAATTCAGCGCGACAATCCGTTTCGCTGGCACGAGATCGTCAAGCAATGGCGCGGCGTTTCGGAAGAAACGACGACCGGCGTACATCGCCTTTATAAGATGCATCAGGAAAACCGGCTGCTCGTTCCCGCGATCAATGTGAACGACTCGGTCACCAAATCGAAATTCGACAATCTCTACGGTTGCCGGCATTCGCTGGTTGATGGATTGAATCGCGCGCTGGACGTCATGTTGGCCGGGAAAGTCGCGGTCGTGTGCGGCTATGGCGATGTCGGTAAAGGTTGCGCGCAATCACTGCGCGGGCAGGGCGCGCGGGTTGTCATCACCGAGATCGATCCGATTAACGCGTTGCAGGCCGCAATGGAAGGCTACGAAGTCACGAGCATCGAAGAGACGCTCGGCCGTGGTGACGTTTACGTTGCGGCCACCGGCAACATCGACATCATCACACTCGAGCACATGCTGCGGATGAAAGATCAGGCGATCGTTTGCAACATCGGCCACTTCGACAACGAGATTCAGGTCGATGCGCTCAACGCCGCGCCCGGCGTGAAGAAAACGAACATCAAGCCGCAGGTAGATAAATATACATTCCCCGACGGCCACGAAATTTTCCTCCTCGCCGAAGGCCGGCTCGTGAACCTCGGTTGCGGGATGGGTCATCCGAGCTTTGTCATGTCGAACTCATTCTCCAATCAAGTGCTCGCGCAGCTCGATCTCTGGAGGAATCGAGATACCTACAAAGCCGGCGTTTACGTTTTGTCCAAGAAACTCGACGAAGAAGTTGCGCGCCTGCATTTGGAAAAGATCGGCGTCAAGCTCACCAAGCTCACGGAAGAGCAAGCCGATTACCTCGGCGTCCCGATTGAAGGTCCGTATAAGTCAGAGCATTATCGCTATTGATTTCCAGCGGAACGCTACTGCATCGACGCCTCAGACGTGCGGAAACTAGAAAGTCGCAGTTGTCTTGGAGGCCGTAGGCTTTCCGTCCCGAAATGCGGGAATGAAGACCGCTTTGTCGAATAATTTCAACGCCTCCGCGCCAAAACCAACGCCGGCTGCGGCGCCGCCCTACCACCAAACATCGAACGCAAAACGTCCAACATCCAACGTCCAACGTCGATCACGCATGGAACATCGACAATCACCCGACCGTCACGCTCACCAGGTCGCTTGGATTGCCGATTTCTTGGCCGTCAATGACGGCGCGAGCGGTGTAAGTGAGTTGGCCGGATTTACCGGGGGTAGTGTCGATGGCGGGTGTGCGCATGAAAAAGCCGACCTTTTGCGGAGACTTTTCGCCTTTGCGTTGACGATACAAATTAATTCCGGAAACTTCGCCGCCGGCTTTGCGGAATGGAATCGTGACGGTCGGTCCGGTCTGGCGCGGCCGGCCCAGCTCTGCCTTGTATTTTTTAGCGTCAAACTTCGCTTCCGAAACAACCTTCAGCTGTTTGCCGATCGCATCCGTGTAAGCGTTGTGCCGTTTGATTCGCTCCACGCGTGCCTGCCGGCGCGTATCGATCCCGGGCCGAACCGGGGTCGGAGCACTACCTCCGGCGGGAAGATCCACATATTCGCCGGACGATTGTCCTGACAGCACGGCATTCGCCGCGTGCCCCGGATCAGAATCGATTTCGGGCCCGAGCGTCCGCAAGATGTGGACGGCGTATTTGGAATCGTTCACCGCATTGGTGATCTCGGCATCGGTGAATCCGAGATCCTTTCTAACCTTCGGGAATTCTTTTGCGAAATTGCTGTGCCAGTCGATCCGACCGGCCCGGTCGGTTGGATAATAGGATTTGCTCATAGGTGAAACGGTGTTGTCAACTTGATAATGCCGCCGCGTCGTGCGCTGGGTCAAGCCGATCCGTGGCACAGCCCAAGTTTAAATCGACCATATCTCCTTAGCTGATGAAGCTGTTTCGTAGAAGGCCACCTCAGGCGGGTCCGGCGAACTGCGCCGACGCGACGGCTGCGCCGGTCCGCAGCCTGCGCCGCCCAAACAGCCACTTGAAATTTCGCTAAGCGCCGAACAAAAATGTCTGCTGGAAAAACCGATTGATCCAAGAGTCGATCGAATTTTGGACGAAATCTACGAGGACAAAGCTGCCGCGGAACGCGCTCTCAACGCGCGGCGCATCATCGAATTCCCGCGCGGCGATTCAGGCGAACGGCACGTCATTCAGGATGAGCGTGGATTTTGGCGCATCGTTCCCGGCCCTGCGCCGACGTCGCGCTGTAGTTGTCGGCAGGGCGACGTTCGGCGGACCCGCGGATTATTTCGTCGGCTCGCCAGAGTCTCGCCCTACCGCAATCTTCCGCGCGAGATACGCTGAGAAATATCCAGCATAACGCTTTTGCAATTCCGGGCGCTGCCAATCTTTGCCGGTGAGAATTTTTCGGCAATTCGGCGCGCCGCAATTGCATTCAACCGAATAGTTGTCGTCGTCGGTCGTGCACCAGTCGTGAGTGAGTTCTTCGCCGACGCGGATATCGCGCATCGCTACGAACGTGATCTCGCCGCGCAGGCCTAGGTTCGCTTCGCAGGAATGATTGCTGTAGAGCATCGAGCCTTCACGCTCTTCTTCCGTCACCGGCGCGATGAACAGATCATCGCCGATTTGAATTTCAACCGGGCCAAGCGGGGGCGTGATTTTCCGGCGCAAAACGTCTCGGCTAACAATGTGGCCACCTTTCACCGCCACGATTTCATCTTTGGCAATGTCCGATGTCGCAAACAATCCGCGACCGTGGATTTTACTCTCGCGCAACGCAGTTTTCGGCGAGAGATAGGAAAGCCGAAGCATCTTGCCACAAATTAACACAGATTTAATCTCTGATTCGTGAATCGTGAATCGTGATCCGATGCAACGATGTAACGATTTAACGGTGCCCCAATGAAGCCGCGCAAAGCCGCCGTCGTTTTTATTTTCATCACCGTGATGCTCGACATGCTCGCGCTTGGTCTGATCGCGCCGGTCTTGCCAAAACTGATTCTCGATTTTCGCGGCGGTGATTCGGTCAGTGCGGCCTACTGGCTGGGTTGGTTCGGGACCATTTTCGCGCTGATGCAGTTTTTCTTTTCGCCGGTCATCGGCGTCTTGTCCGATCGTTTCGGACGGCGCCCCGTCATTTTGCTCTCGAATCTCGGGCTTGGTCTCGATTACATTGTCATGGCGCTCTCACCCACTATCGGCTGGCTGTTTGTCGGCCGAATCATTTCCGGCATTACCGCCTCGAGCATTCCAACCGGCATGGCTTACATCGCCGACGTTGTTCCGAAAGAGAAACGCGCCAGCGCCTTCGGATTGATCGGTGTCGCCTTCGGTCTCGGTTTTATTCTGGGACCGGCGATTGGCGGGCCGCTCGGTGATGTCAGTCCGCGCTTGCCGTTCTGGGTCGCGGCCGGCTTCAGCCTAACGAATTGGCTCTACGGTTACATTTTTGTCCCCGAATCGCTGCGACTGGAACATCGCAAGGCTTTCACATTGCGCCGTGCTAATCCGGTCGGCTCTCTGGTGTTGCTCCGCTCGCATCCGGAATTGTGGAAGCTCGCCACGCTCCAATTTCTCGCCTACGTCTCGCACGAGGTCTTCGTCATTTGGGCGCTCTACGCGATTTATCGCTTCGCGTGGAATCAAACAATGGTTGGGATTTCGCTAACGGTCGTTGGCATCTTCACCGCGGCGATTTCCGGCGGATTAACCGGACGAATCGTCGCGTGGCTGGGTGAACGCCGCACACTTTACATCGGACAATTTTTCGGTGCGGTCGGGATGGTTATGGCCGGCATCGCTCGCAGCGGCACACTTTACATCGCTTCGATTCCAGTGATTTCGATGTGGAACATTTCGTTTCCCGCGGCGCAAGGAATGATGACGCATCGGGTGAGCGAGCGGGAACAAGGCGAATTACAAGGCGCGATCGGCAGCTTGCGCTCGATCGCGTTCGTCATTGGTCCGTTCTTGTTTTCGGGAATCTTCGCCTGGTTCATCAATCCGAAGCACTCATTTCAACTGCCGGGCGCGCCTTATTATCTAGCGGCTGCGCTGCTCTTCACCGCGATGATTATGGCCACGCGGCTCGAACAACCGCAGTTTACTCAAGCCACCGAGAAGACGATTGATGGCGAAGAAGTTGTTCCCCAAGGCGGGATTAGTCCCGGCATCAGTCCGATCGTCGATCCAAAAGAAAGCATTTGAGCGTTCGCCGCGCTTCGACGATTGAAACAATCGTGAACGTAAGCGTGCGGTGTGTGGCGGTTGCAATTACCATTTGTTCTTGGATCGCGATTTCGAACCACTGCGCATTTAGCGCGGTCGTTGCGCAAACCGACACAATACAAAGCACGTGTCCGTTTCATTCCCAACCCAAGACGCCACCACAACCCGGGGGAATTCAATGCTGCAAAATTCTGCGCGCAATCATTCCGACATTCACGAAGGGCTGGGCGCGAAATGACGCGGGCGTTTCCGATGTCGATCTTTATTTCGAAGAATTGGCCATCATCGCGAACTCGCAAAGCGCGACATCGCCGCTCTTGCTCGACACCGGCCCGCCCGGCGCTCGAAGTTTTGCTGAATTGATTTTGCAGCGGAGCATCCTCGCGCACGCTCCGCCAGTTTCCGCCTAGATCCAGCGTTGTAGCGGCGGCTGTGTCAGCCGCCGAATGCTGGACCGGCGCTTGGCACAAGCGCCGCTACACCAGCCGCACCGCGTCCACACGCGAATTCCATCTCAAATCAATTTCAACATCGACATGAAAAGACAGATTTCAATTTTGATCGTCGCAGCCTCGCTCGGAACGAGCGTCGCAATCGCGCAGCAAACCGAGCACGAGAAGCAGAAATACACCTGCGTGATGCATCCCGAAGTGGTGATGGATCATCCGGGGAAATGCACGAAGTGCGGGATGACGCTTGTTCCTCTGAAACCAAAAAGCAAACGTCCAACGTCCAACGTCCAACGTCCGACCCCGAATGAAGCGGACATGCAGCACATGCATGGTTCCGATCATCAGCACGGGATGTCGATGGAACACATGTCGATGCAATCGTCGGTCAACATTGCCGACCCGATGAGTCGGGAGAGTTCCGGCACAGCCTGGGTGCCGGACTCGACGCCGATGTACGGGAAAATGTTCACGCTTGGTGACGACATGCTGATGTTGCACGGCGGAATTTTCCCGCGCTACACCAACGTGAGCACCCGTCGCGGCGACGATCGCATCGATGCGCCGAACTGGATTATGGCGATGTATTCGCACCCGTTCAGCGAGAGTACGCAACTCGGTGCGCGCCTGATGATGAGTCTCGATCCGCTCACCGAAGGCGGGCGCGGTTATCCGCTTCTTTTTCAAAGCGGCGAATCGTGGCACGGCCAACCGTTGCACGATCGACAACATCCGCACGATTTGTTCGACGAGATTTCGATTTCGCTTTCCCAAAACCTCGGGCCCGATCTCTCCTCATATATATATGTCGGTTATCCGGGCGAACCGGCACTCGGGCCGCCGACGTTTATGCATCGGCTCTCCGCGATGGACAATCCCGACGCTCCGCTCGGTCATCATTGGCAGGACTCAACCCACATCACCTTTGGCGTGGCGACAGCCGGCTTACAATGGCGCAACGTAAAAATCGAAGGCAGTGTGTTCACCGGGCGCGAGCCAGACGAAGACCGTTACGATTTCGATCAGCCGCGCTTCGATTCATTCAGCGGGCGCGTTTCCTGGAACCCGACCCCAGATCTCGCGCTCCAATTTTCGCACGGTTACATCAAAAGTCCCGAAGCGCTCGAGCCGGATACAAAACGGCATCGCACAACTGCGTCGCTCATTTACAACCGGCCACTCGCCAAAGAAAGCAACTGGTCGAACAGTTTTGTCTGGGGCCAAAATCACGACACCGGCGAGGGGAAAACGCAGTCGTTCCTGCTCGAATCAAATTATCAGCACGGTCGCAACACGGTTTATGCGCGCTGGGAGCGCGTGGAGAAATCCGGCCACGAGCTCGTCCTCGCGAGGGCGGATGAAGAGAAAATCTTTCCGGTTTCCGCCTACACGATCGGTTACATTCGCGATTTGTCGCACGGCAATGGCATCGACATCGGATTGGGCGGCCAATTCACGATCAACGATCGACCAGACAGCCTCGACCGTTATTACGGAGAAAATCTTGGTTATACGTTTGAATTTTTTCTGCGTATCCGCCCATCGCAACATGTCCATCTTGCCACGCAGCAGGCAGAGGAGATCAAATGATGCGCCCGGACGTTGGCCACAGCTAGAAGTGAACGGCCTCCACGGGCGCTCTAGAGGCCGCCTTGTCATCGCGGAGGAGTGCGTGAATCTTATTCTTCCGCATGCCCCGGTTGCCGAAACAAAATTATTACGATATCGAGCGCATCATTGAGTTCGATTTCGTCCGCGCAACGGAAGCGGCGGCGCTCAATTCGCTGCGTTGGCTCGGCCGCGGCGACAAGGAAAAGGCCGACGAGGCGGCGTGCGATGCGATGCGCGGCATGTTCGACCTCATGAACATCTGCGGCGAAGTCGTGATCGGCGAAGGGATCAAGGATAATGCGCCGGGCATTTTCAAAGGCGAACAACTTGGCACTTGGATTCCGGGTTCACCGCAGTTCGATATCGCGATCGATCCAATTGATGGCACAACCAACATTTCCAAAGGTGCGCCCAACTCGATTAGTTGCATCGCGGCGGCCAGCCCCGAGGAAGGGGTGAAAGTGGCGCTGCGCGACGTGCCCTCGTTCTATATGATGAAGTTATCGTACGGACCGCGCGTCATCCATTACATGCAGAAGCGCGGCGACACACTCAACATCGACAGTCCAATTCCGGAAACGCTTGCGATTGTCGCGCGCGCGGTGGAAAAACGAGTGCAGGATGTCGTCGTCATGATGCTGGACCGGCCGCGCCACAGGGAAATTGTCGAGGGGATTCGCAATGCGGGCGCGTCGCTGCGCATGATCGGCGATGGCGATATTGCTGCCGCCATGGCGCCATCGTTGCCGGAGAGCGATATCGATCTTTACATGGGCATGGGCGGATCACCGGAAGCCGTACTCGCCGCGGCAGGAATCAAATGCCTGGGCGGCGAGATGCAATGCAAGATGTGGCCGCGCGACGAAAAGGAACGCAAACAACTCATCGACGAAGGTCATGAAAAGGATCTCGACCGCGTTTTTGTCGCCGATGACCTCGCCAAAGGAGAAAACATGGTCTTTTGCGCAACCGGCATCAGCGACAGCGCGCTTTTGCGCGGGGTGAAATCAAAGGGCACAACTGCCATCACCCATTCCATTTTGATGCGGGCAAAGAGTAAAACCGTGCGTTTCATCCGCGCCGCGCACAATTTGCAGACCAAAACCATCCGCCTGCGCTCGGATAACCGCGAGCACACGATTTAGGGAACAGATTTGAGCGTTCAGTGTGAACCCTGCTCACTGAACGCTGAACACTTTGCTGAATCTCGCGCTCGACACCGCGTTGGCCATTTGTTCTAATCAGAAAAACCTGCTGCTTATGAAACAAATACCCAAAACAGAACTTTCGCCGGATAACGGCTGTATCATCGACACGAAATGGAAACTCGGCCCACTCAGTTATCACGCCTCGGCCGCTGGCAAAGTCAAAGTGGAGCCGAGCAAAGAGATCATCCGGGTGCCTGAGCTGGTGGTTTACGACCACATTGGTTTCGGGGGAGCCTACGCGCGCACGAACTTGAGCTTCCATTACATCGGCGATTTCTGGAACGATCGGATCAGCTGCCTCATCGTCGTCAGCGGCGTCTGGCGATTTTATCGCGACGAATATTATAAAGGCGATCACTGGGACCTCGGCCCCGGTTTTTACGAAAGCTTCTTCGCCGAGAAAGGCCCCGACGACGTGGTCAGCTCTTTCCAAGCAATCGCGCTGACCTAAATTTCACGGCACGCATTTGCTTGAGCGGTGCACGCGAGTCGCGTGCTGGTTGCCCCGAAAGCGTTCGGGCAACAATCTTTTCTGAGCTGACCACAACACAAGGGCAAAACCTCGTCCAAACAAAGTTCGCGATGGCGGAACGCCATCGCCGGCACGCGAGCCGCGTGCGCTACCCAGACAAACCTGCGAGATCCAAGACCTTTTTCGCGCAGCCCCAGGAGAGTGTGAAACCGGAGCCGCCGTGGCCATAGTTGTGAATGACGGTGCGGCCATCGCGCAACCGATTGCGTTCGAGACGAACGCCTGATTTACGAAATGGGCGCAAGCCGACGCGCTCGGCCAGAACTTTCGGTTTATCAATCTTCAGAACACGGCTGCAGCCGGCGACGATGCGCGATGTCGTCGCGGGATCGACATCGTGATGGTCGCTCAGTTCATTGGTTCCGCCGAAAACGCAATCGTTCGCGCGCGGAATCGCGTACATCAGCGGAAAATCGTCGCAAACGACCGCGTGACCCAGATCAAGCTTCGGCACGATCGCGACTTGGCCGCGATGCGGTTCAAGATCGGCATCGGGAACGAGAGTCCTCGCGCCGATGCCCGCGCAGTTGATCACGAGATCGAATTTTGGATCGACCTTCTCGAGTTTCTCGAAGCGAACGTTTCCGTTGATTGAGCCGCCGGCATTGACAAACCGATTCGTCAGATAATCGAGATAGATTGTTGTATCCATCAGCGGAACGCCGAGGGCAAAACCGCTGTTGAACACCGGCAACATGTCGCGCACGAGTCGCTTCGCGCCGAGCGGAATGGCCCATTCTGGAATTGGAATTTCGCCCGTCCGCGAAAAGGAGCGCAGTTCAATCATCGACACGCCCGTTTGCGAATCGCGGCTGAGACCGACAAGTACCTTGTAAGTTTCGAGCGCCCACGCGATCACAGAATCGGCCGGCTCGGCGTCGTACGGATACCAAATTGCGGCCGCAGCTGCAGATGTTGTCCGTTCGCCGGTTTCCTCCGCGAAAATCACGGTGCGATAGCTGCGCTCGGCGAAAAGAACGGCACAGGTCAACCCCGACACACCGGCACCGACTATCGCCACGCTTTTGACCATCCAAATGATCTACGTGCAACGCGCCGCTACGTCATATAAAATGCGCAGTGATGGTTTCGTTAAATCGAGACGCGCTGACGGAAAAAATTTTCACGGGCGAAAGAATTTCGTCTGAAGACGCGCTCGAGTTGTACCAATGGCCGCTGGAAGAACTCGGCGTGCTGGCGAATGCACGGCGCGACTTGGCGAAGGCGAAAAGCTACGGCAATCGCGGACGCGAGATCGTGACCTACATTGTCGATCGAAACATCAATTACACGAACGTCTGCAATGTTTACTGCAAGTTCTGCGCGTTTTATCGCACGGAACGCGATGAAGATCATTACGTGCTCTCATTCGAGCAGATCGATGAAAAACTTGAGGAACTCTCCGCCGCGGGCGGTGTTCAAATCCTGATGCAGGGCGGGCATCATCCGAAGCTGGCGTTCGAGTGGTATCTCGATCTTTTACGACACATCCGCGAAAAATATCCGCACATCAACATCCACGGGTTTAGTCCGCCGGAGTTTCAGCATTTCGCGGAAACTTTCCGGATGCCGCTACGCGAGGTGATTTCGAAATTCAAGAACGCCGGGCTCGGATCAATTCCCGGCGGGGGCGGGGAAATCCTGGTCGATCGGGTGCGCAAGAAAATTTCGCCGCTGAAAATTAACACCGATCAGTGGCTGGAAGTGATGTCAGTGGCGCACGAACTGGGATTGAACTCGAGCGCGACGATGATGTTCGGTCATGTGGAGACGATTGAGGATCGCATCGAACATCTGCAGCGCGTTCGCGAGCAGCAGGACCGGAGCGGAGGCTTCACCGCGTTCATCTGCTGGACGTTTCAACCGCAGCACACCGTGCTGAAAGTGAAGCACCCGACGGGCGTGGCGGAATACCTGCGCACGCAAGCGCTGGCCCGAATTTTCCTGGACAACATCGACAATGTGCAAAGCTCATGGGTGACACAGGGACCAGGCATCGGTCAAATCGCGCTCAAGTACGGCGCGAATGATTTTGGATCGGTGATGATGGAAGAGAACGTGGTGAGCAGCGCGGGCACGACGTTTCGATTAAATGCCGCGCAAATTGAATCGCTTATTCGCGATGCCGGTTACGAGCCGCGACGCCGGAACAATTGGTACGAGCTTTTGAACTGAACGCCGTCGGGCGCTGTCTATGGACAAACCGCCTGCACCCGCGAAAAATCCCGCCTTGACGATTGCCTGCTTCTTACTCATCTAATAGCCGCTTGCCCCGCGCCGGTTCGTCGCGCGGGACTGCGCTTCTTAACTCATGAGACAATTTTCCGGATCGCTGCGCTGCCCCTCTTCAATTTTCCTCGCGTTCGTTTGTGCGCTACTGGGCGCGGCAGCGGCCCGTGGACAAGGCCCTCCGGTGGTCCGCTCAATCGACGTACGCTATACCGGACCTGCCACGGTGAGCAAAGAGCGAATTCTGGCGCAGATGCGGACGGCGGTGGGCCAGCTTTACTCCGATCAAGTGGTCGAGCAGGACATCCAAAACCTCTATAAGATGGGCGCGATTCTAAATGTTCGCATCTTTGCCCAGCCGGAAGGCGACGGGGTGAAGGTGATCGTGGCGGTGCAAACGCGTTCCGCGGTGCGCGAGATCGAAATCGCTGGGGCTCAGCGAATCAAAGCGAGAAGAATCCGCAAAGAGATCGGGATAAGAATCAACTCGATGGTGAACGAGGAGGAGTTGGAGAAAGGCCGCCAGAAAATTATCGATATTTATAAAGCACGTGGGTTCAACGACGTCGGTGTGCAATTTCGGGTCGAGCCCATTGATGAGAGGCGCGGAACTGCGCGCGTGGTTTACACGATTAACGAAGGAGTGAAAGGGGCGATTCGCTCGATTCGTTTCGAAGGCAACGCGCATTTCAGCGAGAGGGTGCTGCGCAAGCAGATGAAGACGCGGGGCAAGACGCTCATTGCATTTCTCGATAAGTCGGGCCGGTTGGACGAGACGCAGTTACAGCAAGACCTCGATAGCGTGAAAGAATTCTATCAAAATCACGGTTACATCGACGTGGAAGTGAAAGAGGTTCGGAAGGAGCGCGAGAACGGGCCAATGATCATCACCATTGCGATAACGGAAGGGACGCAATATCACGTCGGCAAGATTTCGATCTCGGGCTATCAGGCCACGACGGAGCAAAAGATTCGCGCGCTGCTCAAGATGAAGGAAGGCGCCGTCTATTCGCCAAAGGCGTTGCACGACGATGCGAAAGCGGTTGCCGATGCCTACGGCTCCGGCGGATATGTTGACACTTTAATCGTGCCGGAAGGCGCGCCGACCGGGCCTGGCCGGATCGACGTTCATTACAAAATCGAAGAAGGCGATCGTTTCTTTGTGCAGCGGATTAACGTCGTAGGCAACACGCGAACAAAGGACAAAGTGATCCGCCGCGAGGTGCTCATCGCGCCGGGCGACGTCTTCAACACCGTGCGGGTGGATGTGAGTAAGAAGCGGCTTGAGAACCTGGGCTACTTTTCCAAAGTCGAAACCTATCCGGACGATACCGGTGTGGCTGGTCGCAAGGATTTAACCGTCCAGGTGGAAGAGAAACGGACCGGTTCATTCAGTTTCGGCGGCGGTTTCAGCACGATTGATCAGTTGGTCGGTTTTGCGGAGCTCACGCAAGGCAACTTCGATTTGCTGAATTGGCCGGCCCTCACCGGAGCCGGCCAGAAGTTCAGACTCCGCGTGCAGTACGGCACGCAACGCAAGGATTTCATTCTGGTCTTGACGGAGCCGTGGTTTCTCGATCGCCCTTTCTCGGTCAGTGGCCAGCTATTTTACAGCGAGGCGAATTACTTGAGCTCGCTTTATGACCAGCGCGATTACGGATTCGTTCTGGAGGCGCGCAAGCCGCTCAATTCCTATATGTATGCGACGCTGGGTTACCGTTTGGAGAGGTTGGACATCTTTAATGTCGCTCTCAGCATCTCGCAAGAGCTTGGCCAGGAGTTGGGCCAACAGACAAAAAGCCAAATTTTCAGCAGCGTCGTCTTTGATCGGCGCGATAATCCTTTGCTGACGCGGACTGGCCAGCGCGTAACCATTTCGCCGTACGTGGCCGGCGGGCCCCTGGGCGGGAACGACCAGATTTATGGCTGGAACTTGGAAGCGTCCCAATATTTCCACATGTGGTGGGATACGATCCTGCTGTTGAACGGCGAAATCGCAACGGTAAATAATTGGGGCGGAGGCAGCGATGTCCGCATCTTCGATCGGCTTTTCCTGGGCGGCTCAAACAATTTACGCGGCTTCGACTATCGCGATGTCGGCCCCAAGGACTTCAATAAAGAGCCTCTCGGCGGCAAATCAATGGCGCGCGCCACGGTGGAATGGACGTTCCCGATTATCGTAAAAGCGCGCGGCGCAATTTTTTACGACACCGGTTTTGTCAACCCCGGCGCCTGGGATTTCAGCCTAGAAACGCAGTTCATCCCTGTAAAGCCACGACCAAGCGGCTCAACAAAGCCCCCAAGGGTGCCCATCACTTATGACAACATCGCCTCCGACGTCGGTGTTGGAATTCGACTTGATCTACCGATCGGTCCCCTGCGCCTCGATTACGGAATTCCAGTGCAAAAAGCTGGAACTACCAACAGCGGGAAATTTAACTTCAGCGTCGGCTATCAATTTTGAACGAATATTAATGCTTGCAGTCTAAAGCGTTTCCGACCACCTGTTCTATCTATGCTTATGAAAAAGCTCCTCTCCATCGCCCTGACTTCGCTGGTCGCGCTTCCCGTCGCGGCTTTCGCCCAGGGCACACTCAAAATCGGCACGGTCGATATGCAACGCGCGTTCAAGGAATACAGCAAGACCAAGGACGCGGAGGCGAAGATTAACGACGCCAAAAATGCCGCCAAGAAAGAGTACGACGATCGAGCCGATGGCTACAAGAAGGCGCTCGATGAAATCAACAACTTAAACAAGCAACTCGATGCGCCAGCGCTGAGCGCCGACGCCAAGACGCAAAAAGCCAAGGAGCGCGACGACAAGATCGCCAACATTAAGAACATGGAGCGCGAAATCACCGAGTTCCGGCAAACGCGCGAGCGGCAGTTGCAGGAGCAGGCGATGCGGATGCGCGAGGGCATCGTGAAAGAAATTACTGACGTAGTGATGGAAAAAGTAAAGGCCAACCGCATGGACCTGGTGTTCGACAAATCCGGCATGAGCCTCAATGGTGTGCCGGTTTTGATGTATGCGCCCGAAAATGTCGATTTCACAAACGATATCGTCACCGTCCTGAACAAACCCGGACGTGCCACCAGCTTAATCCCAAGTGAGAAGACGGCGACAAGCCCTTCCCCCAGCCCCGCGAAAGCTTCCAAACCTTAGCTTCAACTTCGACAATTCAATTCAAGAAACACACGCGGGCCGCGGCGGTGTAGAGGCCTTGCTTTGCGAGGCGCGGCCCAAAGGTGATTTTTTTGATCGTGTTGTTTACCTGCGCGTCGCGCTGCTCGGAGAGCGGCGGCTACAACTCTGCGAGGCGCAGCGGCGCGTTTTTGCCCGCGCGTTCCGCCGGGATCGCCCTGCTTCTTCTCGCTTCGTGCTTCACCCCGAAAGCTTTGGGGGGAAACTGGCAGTCAACCCTCACCAAAGATCCACCTGGCACTTTCCCCGAGCTGCGACCAATCCGCGCCACCTATCATTTTGGCTGGGCTGGATTCACCGCGGCTACTGGCGAAGTCCATTTTGCAAAACCGTCCGAAAGCCAGTTCCAACTCGAGGCAACAGGGCGCACGACCGGCTTCGTCCGCGCCTTATGGAAATTGGACGTGAATTATCGCGCGCTCGCTGATGCGGAAACGCTGCGCCCAGTCGAAACCAGGCAGACCGAGAGCTATCGATCAAAAAAGATTACCACGTATCTCACTTTCACCGCCAAGGGCGTCACGCGCGCGAGAACCGAAGGTCGAACCGGCTCTGAGCGCGCAAAAACCCGTGAGTTTAGTTTTCCGAATCTATTCGATTTGCACTCGGCTCTGCTTTATTTGCGCAGTCAACCGCTCGCCGACGGCAACGTCCACCGGATCGTCGTTTATCCCGCGACTTCGGCTTATCTTGCCACTGTCACCGTGATTGGTCATGAAAAAATCTCGGTGCGCGCCGGCATTTACAACGCAATCAAAATCGATTTGCAGCTCCACCGACTCGGTAAGAATCTTGAATTGGAACCGCACCGTAAATTCCGGCGCGCCACCATCTGGGTGTCTGACGACTCCGATCGCATCCTCCTACGAATCGAAGCGCAAATTTTTATCGGGACAGTTTTCGCCGAATTGCAGTCGGTCCGCTTCGAAGAAATGAAACATTAGGTGGATCGGCCGCTCCGCCGGGCAATGCTGAAACAAGTGCGGCTTCGCCGCCTAAATTGACATCGAGCAAGGGACTGCTCGATCCACCGAAAGATCGATCTCTACGGCCGAATCCATTCGCCGCGTACGGGCGGTTCCCATTCGGGACGGGGCCGCACCACTCGTCGACGTGGAGCGAAGACCGGCGTGTGCGCGCCGGGCAACAACTCAAGCGCGGCGAGCGTTTCCAAATTGAACTGGCCCGTAACTGGAAGCCCAATGCGCGCCTGATAGGCCCGCAGGGAAAATTCCATGGCCGAACCATAAATTCCGTCGA
>QHQE01000118.1 GCA_003219265.1 Verrucomicrobiota bacterium | reverse complement strand
TGGTAAAGATGAGCGAGAACGGCAGCACGTAAGCGATGAAGGTGAGCAAATATTCCATCGGCACATCGTGGTTCACGAGCAAGGGAAGCAACTTGCGAAAGATGTTGCCCACCACCAGAACAAGGCTCAACACCACGATCGCGAAGAACACGTTGACCAGCAACTCGCGGCTGACAAACCGGTCGATCAATTTCATTCTCAGATGTTCTGTTAATTCGGATCGTGAAATGTCGCAAGGTGGATCGCGCGCTCCGCCGCGCGATGTTATCAATATGCGGCTTCGCCGCCTAATTTAGCATCGAGGTCGCCGCGGCGACGACGACTCGATCCACCTCACCAGCATCGCCCGCGCAGCCGATCTACTTTGCTTCGCCGCGAACTTTGCTAACATGAGCTTCGGATGAAGAACGACCCGCTACGCGCCCGAAGGGCAGCCACTTCGATGAAGTGGCTGGGTCGCCCA
Source organism: Verrucomicrobiota bacterium (assembly GCA_003219265.1). Taxonomy (GTDB): domain Bacteria; phylum Verrucomicrobiota; class Verrucomicrobiia; order Chthoniobacterales; family UBA10450; genus AV133. Next base: position 11,103 of record QHQE01000118.1, on the reverse strand, counting down.
GCTCCTTCAATCCGGCTTGCTATATGAAGACTCGGTTTCGCTCGAAGGAGCTGCCCGCCAGCAGCGGGTTCGGCGACATCTACGACGTCGCCATCATCGGCGGCGGACCGGCCGGCAGCACCGCGGCAACGCTGCTGGCGCGCGCCGGGCGCAGCGTGATTATTTTCGAGCGCGAAAAGTTTCCCCGCTTTCATATCGGCGAATCGCTTCTGCCGTTCAGCATGAAAGCATTCACGCGCATGGATCTGCACGAAAAAATTTTGCGCGCCGGATTCATGAAAAAATTCGGCGGCGAAATGTTCGGCTCGTGTTCCGAGCAGGGAAACAAGTTCTATTTCAAAGACGCATATCGGTCGCAAACCGATCACGCTTATCAGGTGACGCGCGGAGACTTCGACAAACTGTTGCTCGATCATGCCGCAGAAAACGGCGCGGAAGTACACGAAGAAACAGCGGTCGAGCGCGTGACGCTCTCAGATGAAGATGTCGATCTTTGCCTCGCCGCGAATGGTTCGTCACGAAATGTCCGCGCTCGCTACCTGATCGATGCCAGCGGACGCAATTCCGTTCTCGGCACCAAGTTTGGAATTAAGAAGACTTACGATCATCTCCAGAAGTTGTCGATCTTCGCGCATTACGACGGCGTTTCGCGAGCTGAAGGAATCGACGGCACGCTAACAGCGTTGATTCGCGGAATCGATCGCTGGTTTTGGATTATTCCGCTCACGCCAGAACGCACGAGCATCGGCGTGGTGCTCGATAGCGAGACTTTTCGCAAATCGAAATTGAGCGCTGAAGATTTCTTGGAACAAGCCCTCACCGAACAACCAATCATTGCTAAACGGATGGTAAACGCGCATCGCGCTTCAAAAGTTTATGTAGCGACGGATTTTTCCTATCGCAGCGCTAAACTTCATGGCCATCGCTGGTTGCTCGCCGGCGACGCCGCCGGGTTCATCGATCCGATCTTTAGCAGCGGCGTTTTTCTCGCCGTGTTCAGCGGAGAAGAATGCGCCGACGCTTTAAATGAAGTTCTCGATCATCCACGCAAAGCGAGGCGGCTATTCGCGCGCTACGAACGGGCGCTCAACCGCGCGATGGATATTTATCTGCGCTTCGTCAACGCCTGGTACACCAAGGAATTCATCGAAGTCTTCTTGGCGCCGCGCGATGTGCTCGGTCTTCCCCCAGCCGTGAACGCGGTGCTCGGCGGAAACATTGGCAATACCTTTGCGATCAAATGGCGGATGTGGGTCTTTTATTTTCTCGTCTGGCTGCAACGCCATTACGCAATCTGTCCGCGACTCACGCTCGTGCCGAAAAAAGAAGAGCCGCAGGTTTCGCCCGCAACAATCGGCGCGATTTCATGAGCGGCCAGGTAGGGGCGATTAATTTCAATCGCCTCGGCAAGTGGACGCTCCTGGCGTGCGCGGTTGCCAGCCTAACGAGTTGCGCAACGATGTCGCGGCATCAATTCGCAGAGCCAACAGGCGATTGGCAGGCGCGCGGCGGCCAGCTTTTGTATCGCGGACCGAAAACGACGCTCATCGGTGATGTGTTTGTTCGCTTTTCCAAGAATGGCGAGCTCGAGCTGACGTTTTCAAAAGGCCCTGGCGTAACGCTTTTGTTTTTGCGACAAGACGCGAACTTCGCCGAAGTCAAAGGTTCGTTCGCGCGCGGGGGCTGGTCTGGTCCAATCGAACAAGCGCCGCCACAATTGCGTGGCTGGCTCGCTTTGCGCGATAAACTCATTGGCGCTGAAGATCGAAAATTCATTCAATACGCCGCTGGCGCGGAAACTTTTTTACTTCGATTCTAAAACGCGAGCTGGTGACACTAAACGCGTTCGGAAAATCGTACTCAATTTATTGCCCTCACCTCAACCCTCTCCCTCAGGGAGAGGCGGACGCGCAGCGCCAGGTGAGGGTTCATCGGCGGATGGCTGCATTTGTTGTCCAAGAAAGTTTCTGGAATAGAAACCCGAACCGCTGATGCAGGATTGGCAACTTGGTGTCGATTCGTGTTCATTCGTGATTCGTTCATGCGGATCAGTGATTTCATCGCCCGAGTTGTTACGCAGCGGCGTGGGCTCGTTTGGTGCGGTGTCGCCGCGCTCGCCACCGTTTGCATCGCGATCCTCGCCACGCGAATACGGCTTGACTCTGACGTGCTCAACATCTTGCCCGCCAAGTTCAGCTCCATTGCCGGACTAAAAATTTACGATCGCGATTTCGAGCAAACCCGCGAACTCACTTTCGCCCTCCTTTGCGATCCGGCCGATGTCGATAGATTGGAAGAGTTCGCGCCGATATTCGCGGACAATCTGCGTCATCAACCCTGGTGCGAGCGTGTGCTGGCCGGCTCGCCGATGGAGACCCCGGAGGGAATTCGCGATTTGCAATCGATTGCCGTGCCGCTGCTCTTGAATCTCGAGCCGGCGGCCTTCGACGAGACGATGTCGATCTTGCAGCCGGCAAAAATGCGCGAGCGTTTGCGTCGACTTCATCAACAGATCGAAGCGGGTTCGCCGCGACCGGAATTCGAGCTCTCGTTCGATCCGTTGGGCTTGATCGCGCCCGCGCTCAAACCTTTCGCCGAACGCAACGCCCTCGAAGAGGAACAGCCCCTCACCTCTCCCGACCGGACGATGCGCGTTTTTCTCGCGGTCACGAACCAGACCTCAATCAGCGCATTCGAATGTCAGCGCCTGATGCGGCAGGTGAATGCATTTCGCGCGCAAGCACGCGAGGGGTGGGAGGGCGGACCGCTCGAAGTTCTGGTGACTGGCCGCTCCGCTTATGTCGCCGAAATTTCATTGAGCATGCGTTACGACATCGTCGCGACCTTGCTCGGATCGATTTTGCTCGTCGGCATCATCTTTTTCTTTGGCTTTCATCGTTGGATTCCGCTTCTCGGAATGGGGTTTTCGCTTCTGCTTTCCTGTTTGGTAGCGCTGGCACTCGGCCTTTTGGTTTTTGGACGACTGAGCATGGTCGCCGTCGGGTTCTGCGCGATTCTGGTAGGCTTGGGCGTCGATTTCGCAATTCTTATCTTTGGGCGTTACCAGCAAGCGCGGACCGACAGCGAATCGCATCGCGATGCCATCGCCACCTCGGTTGCAAAACTTGGACGCGCCGTTTTTTTCGGCGCGCTCACAACCGCTGTCGGCTTTCTCGCGCTTGTGCTGAGCGGTTCGATGGGCTTCTCACAGCTCGGTGTGCTGATCGCCATCGGCATTTTCTTTGCCGGTCTCTTCATGTGCACGATTTTGTTTCTCTTCATTCGCGAACGACAGGCGCCACTCCGGCACGACTGGGTTTTCGAGATCGTCAAAAAATATGTGCGGTGGAGCGTGCGGCGTCCTGCGCCGGTGTTGATTTTCTCGACCGCGATTTTGTTCCTGCTGAGCGCAATCGGGTTTTCGCCCGTTCCTCCACTTCACTTCGAGGCAAGCACGCGTTCACTCGAGCCGAAAAACAGCCGCGCCAGTCACGCGTTGGAAGCGATCATGCACAAAATGCCGATGCGCTGGGAACCAGTCCTGGCGATTGTGCAGGGGCGCGATCCGCAAGAACTGCACGACGACTGGCAAGAAATCTCCGCGCATTGGAGCGCGCTCCAAGCTGCGGGCAAAATCAAAAGCTTCTCCACGCCCGCAGCGCTTTGTCTTTCACCGAACTCGATGCAAAGAAATCGCGAACGCTTGCGTGCAATTAATTTTCAAACGACGCGCCAAGCGCTTGAAGAAACGCTCGATGCGGAAGGATTCAGCCGCGACTCATTCGCGCCGGCCTTCACCCTGCTGGATGAGTTGCAACGTGTTGTCGATCCAAACGCGCCGCTGCTAAATTGGCGCAATCAATTGCCGAAATCGTCGAGCTGGTGGTTCTTGATCGATCGCTATTTTGCCAGGAATCCACTCCTTACCACTGGTTTTGTCACGACGAACGAACCGATCTCCACGCACGCGCAAGCGGAAGACTTGGGGCGCGACCTGCCGGTGGCTGGCGTCCCGATGATTTTGTCGGGCTGGAGTTACGCCCTTGCCGATTTGCTCCCGTGGTCGCACCGGCAACTGCTCATTATCAGCGCGTTGATGGCAATCTTCGACGTGTCGCTGCTGGCAATTTTGTATCGCGACTTACGTCTTTGGACCATTCAAGTCATTACCCTTGCGTTTGCGATCGGAGCCATGGTCGCTTCGATGAAACTGCTGCACATCTATTTGAACTTGCTCAACGTCCTTTCCTTTCGACTCGTCCTCGCGATCGGCGTCGATTACGGGATTTATGTCGTGCTGGTGTGGCAAAAGACGCGCGAACTCGAGCATGACGTCGCGGGTGTGGTGAAGCCGGTCATACTCGCTGGTCTGACCGCGATCAGCGGGTTCGGCTCGTTAGGCATCGCCAGGAATCCGTCGCTCAGCGGACTTGGCATCACCTGCGCTATCGGCATTTTCTGGAGTCTGGTTGCGACGATTTTTTTCACATTGCCGGCGGCGGCAGCGGCTAAACCGAAACTGTGGCGCGAAGACAAGATCGACATGCGTTAACATCGACAATCACGTTATGCGTAAAATTCTTTTCGCGATCTGCACGCTTATCGGCCTCATCGTGCCGGCCCACGCCGAACCGCTTTCACCGGCTGATCTAAAGAGTCTTCTCACCCAAATTCAGGACAAGCGCGGCGCGGCGCCACAAATGCAGGCCGACTTTCAGGAAGAGAAATTCATCCACCTCATGACCAAACCGATCATGAGCGCGGGGAAGGTTTGGTTTCAGGCGCCGGATAAGTTTCGCCGTGAAGTGAAAGGAAATTCACCGAGCGTGACCGTGGGTGACGGCCAGCAGCTGTGGATCTATTATCCGAATTTTAAATCGGCTGAACATTACTCGTTAGGCAAACGTTCGCCCCTGGACGCGACCATCGCCGCTCTCCTCGCTGGTTTAAACCTTCAGAATGTCGAGAGCAATTATCGCGTCACTGCGAGCAAGATTGATAATGGTTACCAACTCGATCTCGTGCCGCGCCGGCCGTCGCTCAAAAGATTTTTTCAACGGTTGAGCGTTCAAATTAACGCGGAATCGCGAGCGCAACGCACCGAGATGTTGCAACCGAACGGCGATCGCATCGTGACGACATATTCGAACCATGTGACGGGACCGATTCCACCGTCAACTTTCGAATTCACGCCGCCGCCCGGAACCGAGATCACGACGCCACTGGGCAAGTAAGGTGGATCGAGCAGTCGTCGCCGCGGCGACCTCGATGCTAATTTAGGCGGCGAAGCCGCACTATTTTAGTATCGCCCCCGAAAGCGTTCAGGGCCGACTCACCTTCTCGCTCGACCGGGAGGGGCGAAATTGTTAGACCACAAGCGATGAAAGCGCGCACGGCCTCGATTTTATTTGCGCTCTCAGTGTTTGCTACAAATATGGAAGCGGCCTCTCCGGACGACGCCATCATCTCGCACATCCCGCGCGACCGCGTGCAGTCAAGCGCGCTGGCCAAAGTCGGCTATAGCAAACGATTGCACCTGCTGGAAATCGAATTCGTCAACGGCGCAATCTATCGCTACCTAGATGTGCCACCGGATGTTTACCGCGATCTCCTGGCCGCCAAATCAAAAGCGCGCTTCTACGACCAAAACATTCGCGCCAAGTATCGCTCTGTGCATGTGAGACCGCGTCGCAAATGAGCGCGAGACGCCAGGTGCCTCGGCGTCAGATTTTTGTTCTAACACCGGAGGAAAAACGGGTTCTGGTCTTCGTTCTGGTGGCGTTCGTTCTCGGATTGGGCGCAAAACATTATCGCGACACGCATCCGCAACCGCCACTGTCCATCGACAAGAAACATCCTTGGAGGACGCACGCGACGACGACGCCATCGCCATCGCCACAAAAGGCGCAGAGAAAACCACAGACGAAAAAGCAAACTTCGACGCCACTGCTTGATCCGAGCATTATTGATCAAGACCGGAGCGGCGAAGAATAGCACTGAGTTACTGTCGATCTCCGCGGAAGCGTCTCATTAATCGAAGAATCTCTTCGCGAACTTCGAAAAGGTCTGCGCGAAAGGATTCCAGCCGTTCGGAATCAAACAGATTTTTGCCGGCCACTTTTTCGGCAGCCGAAACGCTTTGGTGCAAATAATTGAGCGCGCGTTTGAGCGCGGCGACGATGAAGCCGCCGGCGCGCAGATCTTCATCGTAAGCCAAGCCATCAAGTGCGCCGGCGATTTTTGCGCCGGCGGTTTGAAATTGGAAAATCATTCGCCGCAAATCGGCGTCGCCATTTTCCCCGAGCAGCCCGCTCTCGTCGCAGAAATGCCACATCGCCATTGCGCTCTCGAAGGCGCGTTTGGTCAACGGATGATGAATGTGACCGTCTTTGTCACGAGCCCAATCAACACCTTCGGTAATTGGATTCGGTTCGAGCGGAGGGACCTTGATCTCTTCCCATGGCGGAAGGGCGCCGCGTTCATCGGCTTCAAGCGCCTCCTCCAGCCACGTCCATCCCATTTCGCGCGCGACAATTTTTTCCTGGTCAGGATGACCTTCATATTTTTTCAGAAGCTCGATGTATCTGTCGGTGCGCGCGTCGGAGTCGCGCATGAGTTTCTCGTAACCGAATTCGTCGAGTGGTTGCTCATTCTCCGGATCGAAATCTGCCGCTCCCATACAACGGTTTTAACCGATCACGAGCGTGAGCACAATTACGAGCCGGCACTTCGCTCAACTCTCAACCTTTTGTTTCGAGATATTTTTCTGGAATCAGATGCTCGGTGCTCTCGTGCTGCCAGTAAATGTTCACGATCCACCAACGACTATCATCGTAGAACAACTGAATGCTGTTGACCCCGCGCATGAATGGTTCGGGATCGTCGGCTTTGTGGCGCGACTCGTACGTGCTCCAGACATGCGCAATGTTGCCGAACTGCTCGGTGCAACGCGCAATTTCCTTTTCGAAAAACCCGTTCTTCTCAACATGATCGCCGATGCGGGCGATAAAGCCGTCGATGTCCAGCAACTGCGGCGCAATCTTGCCATCGACGTTTATCTCTCCGGCATTTTGGGCGGTCGGAATCAAACGCGCGCCCGGAATAAACAATGAGCGCAGACGATTCCAATCGCGTTTCCTACCAACCGGTCCTGAAATTACATCATAAGCGGCGGTGATGATGGCGTCGATCGAGGCAACGTCAGCGGGATTGGCTACTGACTTCGACATTGGTGCCATATGCGTTAAAGCCAGCCTAATTTACAACTCGCGATTCGCGAAGGTGGATCGAGCAGTCCCTTGCTCGATGTTAATCAATGCGGCGAAGCCGCTAAAATTTCAGCATCGCCCCCGAAAGCGTTCGGGGCCGATCCACCTAAGACCTCTAAAACCTTTTTTGCTGCATTGTGCCCGGGAATGCCGCTAACCGCGCCGCCGCGGTGCGCGCTTGAGCCGCAGAGAAACACATTCTCAAACTCGGTCTCGACGCCCCACGTGCCGGCTTGCTCTTTGGTCTCGGCAAACGGAAACGTCGGCGCGTCCTGGAAGATGTTGCCATGATACATCCCGAGCGCCTCCTCGATGTCCACTGGACTTTTGCTTTCAATGCAAAGATCGCCGTTGCGCGCCACGGCCAGACAATCTTCCAGCGGCCCTTCCAGCCACTGATTCATGCTCTCAAGAAATTTCTTCTCCGCCTGTTTTCGCATCGTCTCATTGTCTTTCGCGAACAACGAATACGGCGCATCAATTCCGAACAACGTCATCGTGTGGAAACCTTGTGAGCGCAGGTCCCGCCCGAGAATGCTATCGTCAGTGAGGGTGTGGCAGTAAACCTCGCACGGCGTTTTGTCTGGTAACCGCCCCTTCGACGCCTGTTCGTAGCTCACATTCATTTGCTCGTACCCTTCGTCGCTATGAAACGTCCCGCAGAAAGCTTCGGTCGCCGGATACTTTTTCGCCTTCAACTTCGGCAGACGGCGCAGGAGCATGTTGATCTTGAACACGGAACCTTCGTCCGTCGCATCCGGCTGATACGGTTTGCCCGAAAACTTCGCCAGCACGTTCCGGCCAAAGTTCACCAGTAGAAATCGCGCATCGACCGTCTGCCGTTTTCCGTCAACCCCAAACTCCACTTCGCGCGTCTTTCCGTTAAGATCGAGCGCGCGAAGATCGACATTCGTTCGGAAGTCGGCGCCGCTCTTGCGGGCCGCTTGTTCTAGCTCGCGCGCGACCGCGCCCATACCGCCGACCGGCACCTTCCATTCGCCCGTCTTGTTGCCGATGAGATGGTAAAGAAAACACCGGTTCTGCAACAGCGACGGGTCGTGCGGATGCGAAAAAACGCCGATCTTCCCGTCAGTGAGCACGAGGCCGCGCACCAAATCGTCTTTCAAATAACGTTCGATCGCGCGCCCGAGCGGTTCTTCCGCCAAGCTACGCCACGCTTCGCGGGAAATGTCATCGACATCGAACCGGCCCTTGAGCTCTTCTTTCGGAACGAGCGGCTCCAGCATCGTGTCCCAGACATGTTCGGCGAAGACGCGCGACAGTCCGTAAAACTTTCTCATCTGCTCGTGCTCCGTATCGCTTCCTGTAAGATCGGCAATCGACCGCCGGCTTTTCTCTTCATCCACATTGCTCAAGAGCAATCCGTCATGCCGACCGTTCTTCGCGTAAGGCGTGAACGACGCGGTCGCGCGCCGGCGCAGTTCGAGATTCAGTCCAAGATCGCGAATGATTTTCTCCGGGAACAAACTGACGAGGTACGAATAGCGCGACAGCCAGGCTTCGTAATCGGGAAACACCTTCTGCGAAGTCGTCGCGCCGCCGATGTAATCGTTCTTCTCCAGCAGCAGAACGCTCAACCCCGCGCGCCCGAGATAAGTCGCCGCCACCAGACCATTATGCCCAGCGCCGAGAATGACGACATCGTATTGGCGTTTCAGGTCCGCCAGTCGGACGGACTCGCCCTTTGGCGAGTTTGATGTTTGATGGTCGATGTTTGATGTAAGCACGGCTTCGCGATCACTCCGAGAGCGACAATAACGCAGCGGCTTTGCTCCTCAGCTTTTGCTTTCCATGCTGAGAACGACCCGGAAGCGCGCTTTGCCGCTCATCATCCGCTCGTAAGCCTCGGTAACTCGCTCCAGCGGAAAGATTTCATTCATCGACTGCACGCCGGCCAGCGCACTGAACTTGAGCGTATCTTGCGAATCGATCGACGTGCCGGAATACCAGCCCTTCACTGACTGGCGACCGCTGAGAAGTAGAATCGGATCGACGGAGAGAGGGCCGGCTGCGCCGATCACCATCAACACGCCGTTCGCCGCCAGACCACCAAGAACCGCAGTCATCGCGTCGGCGTTGGTTACGGTGGCGATGATGACTTTGGCGCCGCCTAACTTGGTGAGCTCCGCCGCCGGATTTTTCTCCTGACTGTCGATGTAATGGATCGCCCCCAGCTTTTTCGCCAGCGGTCCCTTGTCTTTGCCGCGCGCGATCGCCACCGTCTTGAAGCCCATCTTGGCGGCGAACTGAACACCGAGGTGACCGAGTCCACCGATCCCGAGCACAGCGACAACATCGCCGGGTCGCGCACCGCTGTTGCGCAGCGCGTTGAAGGTCGTAATGCCGGCGCACATGAGGGGTGCGCTTTCGACCGAAGACAAATCCTCCGGCACTGACGCCAGCGCAGTCGCGGGAGCAGTCATATATTCCGCGTAACCGCCATCGAACGAGATCCCAGTAGTCAGCAGGGCTACCTGGCAGGCGAAGAAATCGCCGCGCCGACACGAATCGCAGCGTCCGCAATGTCCAGCGTGCCAGCCAACGCCAACTCGTTGACCGGTTGTCCAGCCTTCAACGCCTGAGCCAAGCGCGTCAATAACTCCGATGACTTCATGTCCGGGCACTCGCGGATATTGAATACCCGGCCACATCCCATCTTTGACTAACGAATCGCTATGACAAATGCCACAAGCCTGGACTTTAATTCGCACCCATCCAGCCTGCGGCTCCGGAACTTCCCGCTCCACAATCTCAAACAGCCCCTTCGGCTTGGGGACCTGTACCGCGCGCATTTTTTTCGCCATAACTTTTTCTATCGATCTCTTCTTTCGAAAAGACAAGGGCGCGCCGCCGTTTCGAATGGAGGAACGAGCTCCGCCGCGTCCCACTTGTGCGCTGCTGCCGCGCACGAATAAGTTCTCGGAGGCCGAATTTCAATGAAGACAGTTCAATTGCCCGACGGCGAACGCGTTCCGGCACTGGGTCAAGGCACCTGGCGCATGGGCGAGAACAAGAGCGCACGCGCGGATGAGGTCGAGGCTTTGCGCCTGGGCATCGATCTCGGCATGACCTTGATCGATACCGCGGAAATGTACGGCGACGGCGGCGCGGAAAAAGTGGTGGCGGACGCGATCGCCGGTCAACGCGACCGCGTGTTCGTCGTCACAAAAGCGTATCCGCACAACGCCTCGAGTACGGAATTACCGAAAGCGTGCGAGCGCAGCCTCAAGCGTCTTCGCATCGACGTTGTCGATCTTTACCTGTTGCATTGGCGAGAAAAAAACACGCCACTCGCGGAAACCGTGGAAACATTCGAGAAACTTCGATCCGCCGGAAAGATTTTGCGCTGGGGCGTTTCAAACTTCGATGTCGAAGACATGCAGGAACTTAATGACGAAATCCTAATGACGAATGACGAAGAGAAGCGCTCTGCCTGTTCCGCAAATCAGGTCCTCTACAATCTCCAACATCGCGAAATTGAGTTCGAACTTTTGCCGTGGAGCCAAAAGAACAAGATTCCGGTCATGGCCTATTCTCCAGTCGGCCACGGCCGAGGCCTGCTCGACAACGCGACGCTAAAGAAAATTGCCAAGCGCCACGACGCGACTCCGGCGCAGATCGCGCTCGCGTGGGTGCTACGGCAGCGTGGCATCATCGCCATCCCGAAAGCGAGCAACAAAAAGCATGTCCGCGAGAACGCGGAGTCAGCGAAGATTCGGCTAACGAAACAGGATTTACAGGATTTAGACGATACCTTCCAGCCGCCCCAATCAAAAGAACGTCTGGCGATGCTCTGATGTTTGGGGAGCACAGG
>QHQE01000117.1 GCA_003219265.1 Verrucomicrobiota bacterium | reverse complement strand
TGGCGGAACGATCTTTGCCCGCTCGACAATTTGAGGACTGCCGTTCTCGTCCAGCATCGAAACGAGCGCCTCGCCGACCGCGAGTTCAGTCAACGCTGTCTCGACTTTTAGTTTGGGGTTTTGCCGGAAAGTTTCCGCAGCGGCTTTCACCGCCTTCTGATCGCGAGGGGTAAACGCGCGTAACGCGTGTTGCACGCGATTCCCGAGCTGCCCGAGCACAACATCGGGGATATCGAGCGGATTTTGACTAACGAAATAAACACCAACGCCCTTAGAGCGAATCAATCGTACCATTTGCTCGATTTTTTGTTGGACTGCCGGTGCGATGTCAGCAAAGAGCAGGTGCGCTTCATCAAAAAAGAAAACCAACTTCGGTTTCTCAGGATCGCCAATTTCTGGGAGATTCTCGAATAACTCGGAGAGCATCCAAAGCAAGAACGTCGCGTAAACCTTCGGCGACTTCTGCATTAACTTGTCCGCAGCAAGGATGTTGATCACACCTTTGCCGCCTTGGGTTTGAATCAGGTCATCCAGATTGAGAGCCGGTTCGCCGAAAAACTTGTCGGCGCCTTGCGACTCCAGTGCGAGGAGACTTCGCTGGATCGCTCCGGCGCTGGCTGCGGAGACATTTCCGTATTGTGTTTTGAATTGATCGGCATTGTCCGCAACGTACTGCAACATTGCACGCAGATCCTTCAGATCGAGAACAAGGAATCCATTTTCGTCGGCGATCTTGAACACCATGTTGAGCACGCCTTCCTGCGTGTCATTCAATTCGAGTAGCCGCGCGAGCAGCAGCGGACCCATTTCCGAAACCGTGGCGCGCACCGGATGACCTTGTTCGCCGAATACATCCCAAAACACCACGGGGCAGGCTTCCCCTTTGAAATCGTCAATCTTCAGCTCCTTCGCCCGCTCCACGATCTTTGGATTATTCGCCCCCGGCTGACTGAGGCCGGCGAGGTCGCCCTTCACGTCGGCCATAAAAACCGGCACACCGCGTGCGCTGAAATTCTCCGCCAGCGTCTGCAGCGTGACCGTTTTCCCCGTACCTGTGGCACCGGCAATCAAACCGTGGCGGTTCGCCATTTTCGGAAGCAAAAAGATTTGCTCCTTTGATTCAGCAACAAGGATGGGATCGACCATGTTTGGAGATTAAGATTTTGCTAACGACGGCGAGATTGTCCAGCGCTGAAAGGCGCGCACGGAGTGACACGCCTTACCAAAGGCGAACGCGAGGCGATTGATAGGGCGGGCAATCCTCTGCCCGCCGCTTCATCTGCAATTCAGGTGCGGGGGCTCAGTAGAGATACGGTTTGGAGAGCGGAAACGCGTTTTTGATCAACTCGACGCGGGGTTTGGTGTCGTCCGCAATAACGACTTCAACAACATCGAATCGAAAGAGGATATCAGGATTATCCAGCATTCGGAGCCAGGCCAGCGCCCCGCGGGAAATTCGCTTTCGTTTTTCTCGATCGACCGCTTCGAAGGGCCGGCCGAAATCTTCGCGACCGCGGGTCTTTACTTCGACAAAAACCAGCGTGTCGTTATCACGACAGACAACATCGATCTCACCGCCAACGCGGCCCCGGAAATTGCGGAAGAGAATTTTGTAACCGTTACGCTTGAGATAGCGGCACGCCAAGTTCTCGCCCAGCGCACCTCGCCGAAGGTGACCGGACCTGGGTGATGTCCTCCAGCGCGAGAAGCGGTTGCGCCACCGGCTCGAAAGATCGGCGATGGATTGGGCAAGGCCCGAATTCATGAAGTCTCAGTAGATGTAGCTCAGTTCCGTAACCTTTGTGCTGGTCGAAGCAATATTGGGGAAACTGGGAGCAAAAGTCACGCATCATCCGATCGCGCGTTACCTTCGCGATCACGCTGGCGGCCGCGATGCTCAAACTGATGCAGTCTCCATCGACGATGGCTGTCTGTGGAAATGGAAAAGGAATTACCGGTAGCCCATCGATCAGGACGTGGTCGGGCGGATCGATTAGCGCGCCAATCGCCATCCGCATCGCTTGATGGCTCGCACGCAAAATGTTAATGCGATCAATCTCAATGGAATCAATAATGCCTACCGTCCATCTGACTTCGGGATTGGAGACCAGATCCGAATAAATTTCCTCGCGGAGGTCCGGTGCAAGCTGTTTGGAGTCGTTCAGGCGACGGTGACGAAATTTTTCGGGAAGAATAACGGCAGCAGCCACAACCGGTCCTGCCAACGCCCCGCGACCGGCTTCGTCAATCCCAGCAATCCGCGCGACGCCGGTGATACGCAGTTTTTTCTCGTAACGAAACCCGCATCGCCGATACATCTGCGCAAATCATTGGTAAATTTGCGCGAATGACAAGTGACATGTGACGAGTGATGAGAAAAAGATGAGAGTTGCGAAGCTCATCACTTTTCACTCGTCACCTATCACTCCCTCACCGCTGTCGCTTCCTTGCCCTTGCGAGTGCGAAGATAATTTAGTCTGGCGCGACGCGCGCGACCTTTTTGCTCCACTTCTACCTTTGCAATGCGCGGCGAATGCAACGGAAATACACGCTCAACGCCTTCTCCGTAGGAGATTCGACGCACAGTGAATGTTTCATTGAGCCCCTGGCCCTTACGACCAATAACTATGCCGGAGAATATCTGGACTCGTTCCTTGTCCCCTTCCACCACACGCGTATGCACACGCACGCTATCTCCCACAGAAAACGGCGTCACGTCGCTCTTATGCTGTTCTTTCTCAATGGCATCTATGATCTGATTCATGAAAAATTCCCCCTCCCCACCCGCTCGGGCGGGCAAACAGTTTCCAGCAAGACAGGTCAAATTGCAACCGCCCACGGGATCATTTAGCGATCTAACGAGTTTGAGATTCGGAGACCGAATAACCACTAAATCCTTGAATCGCTAACTAGTTAATTTGCGTTATGTTCGGGATTCAATCGCGCCCGTAGTTCAATTGGATAGAGCGACGGCCTCCGGAGCCGTAGGTTGCGCGTTCGAGCCGCGCCGGGCGCACATCATTTAGCGATTTAGGGAATGAGCGAATTAACGATTGTCATCCGCTAATCATTGAATCGTTGATTGTTAATTGCTGTTATGCCAGCGCGTCGATCCGCCCGAGCAAATCTTTTTTGCTCATCATCCCGGTGACTTGATCGCGCAGTTGCCCATTCTTGAAGAAAAGCAGGGCCGGGATGGCGCGGATGTTATACTTAAGGGAAAGGCTTTGGTTTTCGTCCACGTTGACTTTTGCGACCTTGATCGTGCCCGCTTTTTCCCGCGCAATCTCATCTAGGAGCGGCGCGATCATTTTGCAGGGGCCGCACCATTCCGCCCAAAAATCGACAATTACAGGCTTGTCGCTTTGCGTGATTTCGCGGTCGAAGTTGGATTCGTCGAGATTGATGGTCGCGGAATTCTCCATTCGATTTAGGAAAAGTAATTCCAAATCTGAATAATCAAAATCACGGTGGAAACGCCGAGCAGTGTCCAGCAGAGCGGCATCGGAATTGCATCGACCATCGCGCTCGTATCCTTCGTTGCCACGGTGAGCGGAGCGCTCTGGGGGGTACTCTCTGGCATGGTAATGAGCGGCTGAGTTTTTTTCATCTGAACCGCTGGTGATGCATTGGGGCGCGGATCAGGCAAGACCACGATCCGCGCGGTCTCTTTCTTCGGGCCAGGTGAACTGGCGGCGGAGGAACTCGCCATTGGATGAGGCGCAGCGGGCGGTTTTGGCGAGGAAGGGGGCGAGGGAAGTGGCGGTGGGAAAAATTGGGGCGACTTGACTGCCTTGGCAGAGCCAGGGGGCCTGGTTGGTGGTGGAACTGTCGATGGCGGATGAGCTGGCAAATCGATTCGCATGGTGTCGCGCGACTCGTTGCCCGCACCGGGCGGCTTCGCCGGAGGCGGTGGCACAGCAATGCGAACGGTCTCTTTCTTGGGTTTGTTTGAGTCAGCCATGAGGCGTGGCGAGTCGGTTCCAAAAATTGCCCGAAAATCGTCCACTTGTCACTCGCTAACTTGAATGCCTAGCAGAAAACTTTTTGATGCTTGACCTGTAGCCGTCGCGCTCTGCGCCGCCGCCGCCATCGCCGGAGCGCCTTGGCGCGCAAGAGGCTGCGCGACGCGGTGCGTCCAAGCTATTCACACCCGCGTCGCGCTCGCCGCGGCGAGCGGCTACAGCAGCCTAGGCCAGGAGATCATATCCGCGGCTTCCAGCGATTCTTCGCGAAATGAATTCGCCCACCGGCGCCGGCTTCGAAAGAACAACACGCGCATCGACATCGGGCGCATCGGCTTCGGTGCGCCCGATGTGGGGCTGATCGACCAGTAACTTCAATTCGCGTCCAACTTTTTCGCGGGCAAGTTCGTGCGCGATCTTTTGTTGGATCGACATCGCGATTCGATGACGCGCGTTCTTGATCTTGGCCGGGATTTGGTCTGGCATTTTTGCCGCGCGCGACCCGTCTTCCTGCGAATATTTGAAGATGCCGAGCCGTTCAAATCGAGTGCGCTCGATAAACTCGAGCAGCGCCTCGAACTCCGTGTCAGTCTCGCCGGGGAATCCAACGATGAAGGTCGTGCGCAAGGCGAGGCCGGGAATGCCGGCGCGCAATTTGTCGATCAAATTCTCAATATGATGGCGTGAGGTTTCCCGCCGCATGCGTTGCAGCATCGACCCATCGATGTGTTGCAAGGGGATGTCGATGTAGCGCGCGACCTTGTCGCATTCCGCAATCGTCGCGACCAATTCATCGCTCCAATGCGCCGGATGCGTATAAAGCAGGCGCACCCAGAATTCGCCTTCGATTTCCTGGATCGCACGCAGCAGTGCGGCCAGCGTCGGGCCGCGTGATGAATCGACCGGTTGCCGCGGTCCCGCTTTCTCCGGCCACAAGTCCATTCCGTAATAAGTTGTGTCCTGACTGATCAAATTAATCTCGCGGACGCCTTCGCCGACGAGTCCCCGGATTTCTGCGAGCACGGAATCGGGCGAGCGACTGCGATGTTTCCCGCGCATTTGCGGGATCACGCAAAAACTGCACGGGTGATTGCAACCCTCGGCAATCTTCAAGTACGCCGAGTGCGCAGGGGTAAGCCGGAAGCGCGGCGTGTCATAATCGGGGATGTAAGCCGGCCGCGCGGTGACGAAACTGTGGCCAGCGCTGCCGACCCCGGCTACAACGCGCTCAACGATCGTGCCGAGCTCACTGACCTGATCGAGCCCGATGAATGCGTCCACTTCGGGAAGCGCTTCGCGCAATTCGCGCGAGAAGCGCTGCGCCATGCAACCGCTCACGATCAGTTTTTGATGTGGTCGTTTGCTTAGCCCGCGTTGCTGATGCGCTTCAAGAATCGCCTCGATCGATTCTTCCTTGGCCGAATCGATGAACGCGCACGTGTTGATGACCAGAACGTCGGCATCCTCTGCGCTTGTGGTGATTTCCATGCCGTGCTGCAAAACGCTTCCGAGCATGATCTCAGCATCGACAAGATTCTTGGCGCAGCCGAGGCTGATCATGCCAATCTTTGCGCTCATGTTTTGAGAAACGCCGGCGAGCACGCTACTCGATCGTGACGTCGGCGTCATTCTCGACTACGAGCTTGCCATTTTTCCTGATCTGAACGGCGTCACGATCGAGCACTCGCACGGCGATATGTTGACCGCGAAATTCCACCGTCCCATCGGCTGGCGAAATCCAGCGTTCGAAAGCCGGTTTCCCCTCCTCGTTGTCCACTACGACTTTGATGTAGGTTTTCTTTAGTGGCTTGATGTCCACCCGATTCAGTCCGTTTGATCCCGCGGCCGAAGAATTTTCCGCGACGCCAGCTTTCGCGAGATCCTCCTGACGCACGGGCTCGGCTCGGCGCACTTCGGGCCCTTTCGTCGGGGCTGGCAATGCTGCCGTGACCGCTGCTGGAGTACTCATAACAACGGGCGTGCCTATCGGCACCGTCGTAGCAGAAGCAATTGGAGATGCAGCCGCGGCTGCTTTGGTGGAAGTTTTTTCGACCGGCTCGGCATGCCGAGCAATGATTGTCCCGGAAGTCACCGGCGACGCGCTCGGCGTCGCTTGTGCAGCTTGGTTTTTCGCTTCACTGCGCGGCGTAATCCGCTGCAAGTTAAGAATCAACTTCATGAACGAAAAACCAATGAGGAGAACCACCACCCCGATCACGAACGGAACGAGCGACCCCCGATTTGTCGATCTGGGAATGATCGGCGTCCGTGCTGGTTTCGGCGCCGGATTGTCCTGGAGATAAGAGTAGCCGTCCACTGTGACGTTCTCGGAGCTTTCGAACGCTTCGAGATACGGCGTCACATCGACATCTAAAAATTTCCCATAGATGAGCAGGAAGCCTTTCGCATACGCGAGGCTGGGAAATTGCGAAAAATCGTCCGCCTCGATCTCCGCCAGGCGTAATGGGCGGATTTTGGTCAGGCGCGCCGCTTCGTCAAGGGTGAGGTTCCGCGCGCGCCTCGCCTCCTGAAATTTTTTGCCGAGACCTTCGATAGACATCGTGGAAATGCCGGCTAGACGGCGGCGTCAAGATCGACCAGAATCTCGCGCGGCTTCGCGCCTTCGCCGGGACCCAAAATACCGCGCTGTTCCAGAATATCAACGATCCGCGCCGCCCGCGTGTAACCGAGCCGCAACCGGCGCTGAAGCAGGGAAGTGGAAGCGCGTTTTTCCTGGCGAATGATTTCGAGACATTTTTCGACCAACTCCTCGTCTTCGTCCGTGACCTCTTCAGCTGGCGTGCTCGCGGCCTCCAGTCTCTCGTGCATCGCCGCGTCGAACGTGGGCGCACTTTGCGCGGAAACAAATTCAATCAGGCGGCGAATTTCATCATCGGTCACGAGCACGCCTTGCGCGCGAATCAATCGTGAAGTGCTCGGCGGGAGATAAAGCATGTCGCCCTGGCCAAGCAGTCGATCGGCGCCGTTTTCATCGAGAATAACGCGACTGTCGATTTTGCTCGCGACTTGAAACGCGATCCGGCTCGGAATGTTCGCCTTGATCACGCCGGTGATGACATCGGCCCTCGGCGTTTGGGTGGCGAGAATAATGTGAATGCCGGCCGCGCGCGCCATCTGCGTGATGCGCGCGATCGCACTCTCCACGTCCGCCGGCGCGGTCTGCATCAAGTCGGCCAATTCGTCGATGATCACGACGATGTAGGGCATCTTGTCCGGAATCTGGATTTCTATGGTGGCAGCCGGGTCGGCTGCGCTCGAAGATTTCGCAGGCGACACGCCTCCCTCTGCAGAATTTTCCTCAAGATCGACATCTTTCCTTTTCGCCGGCCGCGCGTTGAAGCTGGTAATGTTGCGCACACCGACGCGCGCGAAAATTTTGTAGCGTCGCTCCATCTCGTCGATCAGTCCCCGTAATGCGAGCAGCACCTTTTTTGCATCGACAACCACCGGGAATGCGAGATGCGGGAGCGAATTGTAAACCTGCATCTCAACCATTTTCGGATCGATCATGATGAAACGCAGTTCCTCCGGCGTGAAGCGGAAGAGCATGCTCGCGATCAACGCATTGATGCAGACGCTCTTACCGCTGCCGGTGGTGCCGGCCACGAGCAGGTGCGGCATCTGGGCGAGATCAGTGATGATTGCTTTGCCGTAAACATCTTTCCCGAGCGCGAGTGGAATTTTCGCGCGTCCTTTCGCCTCCTCCCAGTCGGGCGATTGCAAAAGTTCGCGCAGCGTTACGGTCACTTTACGCGTGTTCGCCAGCTCGATACCGACGGTGTCTTTGCCTGGAATCGGGGCGAGGATGTTGATTCGCTCGGCGCGCGTGGCGCGAGCAAGGTCGCGCTCAAGACTTACGATTTTGTCCACCCGCACGCCTTTGGCCGGATAAACTTCGTAGCGCGTGATCGTCGGGCCTTTGGTGATGTCGCCGGGTGCGACTGCGATGCCAAATTGCGCGAGTGTCTCGATCAAAATTTGCTGGACGCGCTCGAGCTCGGCCGGATCCGCGGCCGTGCGGCTTTCCGGATCATGTTTGTCCAGCAGGTCCAATCCGGGGACCGTGTAATTTTCCGGGTTCCAGGTTCGACTCGTTAGGCTGGCGGCAGCCCTTGGTTTTTCTTTACTCGCGGTCAGTTCCGCGAGCGAAGGCTTTCGACGGGCGCTGACGGGCTCGTTTGGGAGCGCCGTTGTGTCGACCACTTTCGGTTTCGGACGATTCGCCAGTTCTTCCGGCGAAATAAACGCGGCCGCCGGCTCAGGCACGGGTGCGCCTTGTTTCTTGAGCTGCTTTTCGATCAACCGCCGCTGCTTCGCGAGCTCTTTCCGGCTGATTTCCAATTGTCCTCTAAGATCGGAGCTGCGGAGTTGCCGGCGCAAGCGCCATTCGTGCAGCTTTGCGTTTGCGCGGCGCGTGGTCGCGATCGTTTCGCGAACAAGGTGAATCGGCCGAAGTCCAGTCATCAGGATCAGCGTCGTCACGTAAATTCCACTCAAGAGAATGACTGAGCCGACCTTGCCCATGGCGTTGAGCAGCACGGTTTTTCCCAGGAAGTAACCGGCCCAGCCGCCTGGCCCTTGAATGTTGAAGGCCAAACGCCAACCGCGGAAGTAACGTGTCTGTAACTGCAAGAGGCAGGCGCCCGACGCGATGAAGAGAACGATCCAGACGATTCGCGGCGTCACACGCAAACTCGAATGAAATAGTTTCGCCGCGCCGAACCCGAGCAGAACCGCCGCCAGGAGATACGCGGCCGCGCCGATCGTGTGATAGCAAATTCCGGCGATGATTGCGCCGAACGGTCCGATGAAATTTTGCGCAGGATGATTCGCCGGCGAAATGTGGCTGAACCAGACCCAAGAGGGCACATCCTTGGGCGTGTAGGAAATCAGCGCGAGAAAAAGCAGTGTGCCGACGCCGAGCAAGATGAGGGCGAAGACTTCGTTCCAGGCGCTGTTTTTTACCGTTCGGGCCACCGCAGAGGATAGTAATCTTAGCGGCGTCCGTTTCAATTAATTGTAGAGGCGGCGCCCAAAACAAAGGACGCGCTTTGGTCTTGCGCGCCACGCAAGATGACGATTAGTGTCCCTGCGTTTATGCGATTCTCTCTGCGGAAGTGCATCGCTTTTTCCGCGTGCGCTTGCCTGATTGTCATTTGTTCTTGCGAGAAACATCGCGTCGGCGAAATGCCGGAAGTGCAAAGGGAACAGGTCGATCTTGCCAGCGGTCCGAAAGAGGTTCCGCCAGTTGCTAAGGAAAGAGCCACATCGTCGCCGCCGCCGGCCCGACCCACTCCCGTTGAATTTTTCCCCGAAAGCACGCCTCCGTAAGCGAAAGGCTCGTTATGGCCAAACATCAATACCTCACTTCGCCTCCGAAGATCAGCACCATGCCGCCTGGCGTCCCTTATATCGTCGGCAACGAAGCGGCCGAGCGCTTCTCCTATTATGGGATGAATTCCATCCTGACCATCTTCATGACCAAGTACCTCTTGGACAAGATGGGGCACTTGAGCGTTATGCCGGCGGCAAATGCCGAAGCCTGGTATCACACTTTTGTTTCGGCGCTTTATTTTCTACCGATTTTTGGAGCGATCCTGGCCGACGCGGTCTTTGGGAAATTTCGGGTCGTCTTTTGGCTGTCGATTGTTTACTGCGGTGGCCATCTTACGCTGGCATTGATAGGTTCGCCCGTCGCGCACACCATCGAGCCGCGTTATTTGCTCGCCATAGGCTTGCTCCTGATCGCGATGGGCGCCGGCGGTATCAAGCCCTGCGTTTCGACCAACGTCGGCGACCAGTTTGGCGAATCAAACAAGCATCTGCTGACGCGCGTTTTCAATTGGTTTTATTTTTCCATCAATGCCGGGTCGGCGTTATCCACGCTGCTTATCCCTTGGTTGCTCGAACCGTACAAAGCTGCTTCGGATGGCTTCATCGCCAAATTGCCGCCATCAATTATCAGTTTTCTTGAGAGCCCGCGCCTGCACAGTCCGGATATCGCTTTTGGACTTCCCGGTGTCTTCATGGCCATCGCCACGCTCATTTTTTGGATGGGCCGCAAAAAGTTCGTTCATATTCCGCCTGTCGGCGTACGCACGTATGCGCGCGAGATTTTCAACAAAGAGACGGGCAAAATCCTGCTTAACATTCTAATTCCGGTCCCCTTCATTGCGATTTTCTGGGCCTTGTGGCAGCAAAATTTTTCCTCTTGGATCGTCCAAGCCGAGTCGATGGATCGACATCTTTTTGGTATCGAGTGGCTGTCGTCGCAGATCCAGACGGTCAATCCGATTTTCATTTTGATCATGCTGCCGCTCTTTTCTTACTGGCTATATCCGGCCGTCGAGAAAGTTGTTCGCTTAACCCCGCTGCGAAAAATTGGCGCCGGCCTATTTGTTACGGCGGCATCGTTTTTTCTGGTTGCCATGATTCAAACGCGCATCGACGGCGGCGCGCGGCCGGGCATCATCTGGCAGGTTTGGGCGTTCGTGATCTTGACTGCGGGCGAAACCTTGGTTTCGCCGACTCACCTTGAGTTTTCCTACACCCAGGGGCCGGTGAAACTCAAATCGCTTGTCATGTGCACGTATCTCCTCGCCGTGTCGCTCGGCAACCAATTCACCGCCGCAGTCAACTTTTTCATCCAAAACCCTGACGGCTCCGTGAAGCTCCAAGGAACCAGCTACTTCATGTTCTTCGTTTGGGTGATGCTCGGAACGGCAGTTGTGTTCGCAATTGTCACGCCGTTTTACAAAGGCCGTACTTATTTGCAGGATCAGTCGGCGGTTGCCGGTGACGCCGAACCAGCTGTCGGATTTGCCGTCCAGCCGGAGGCATAAATAATCAAAATGAAAGTAATCACTCTTGCCGTCGGACTGTCCTTGTCCTTGTCGATCTTGGTCGCGAAGGCGAATCCGAAGGACGACGAATTCCAAAAAATCGCCAACGATTACGTCGAGGGATACCTCGCCTCGCATCCGGAAGATGCAACCGAGCTGGGAGATCATCGCTTTGATGCTGAGCTAACTGATTACTCACCGGACACGCTCGTTCGACTTCTCGAACGTGCCCGACAATTCCGCGAAGCGCTCAAGAAGTTCGACGATTTCTCGCAACTCACCGGCGCAAACCAGGTGGACGTGCGCATCCTCCGCGACAACATCGACAATGAGATTTTCGAGCTGGAGGAGTTAAAGGAAGCCGACTGGGACCCGCTCGTTTACAATCAAAGTCTGGCCAACAGTCTTTACCTGCTCGTCGCGCGCGCCTTCGACTCGCCGGAAAAACGCATTCGAAATTTGCGCAAGCGCATGGAGGCGATTCCAACCGTGATTGCGCAGGCGCAGAAAAATTTGCAGCATCCGCCGCGCGTTTATACCGAGACCGCGATCGAACAAACCCAGGGCGCGATCAGCCTCGTGCGCGAAGGTTTGGCGCCGCTGCTCGAACAAGCGCCACAAATGAAGAAGGAGGTCGCGCCGCTCCAGGAAAAAACCGCCCGGGCGCTCGAAGATTATAAAAAGTGGCTGCACGATGGCCTGCTCCCGCGCTCCGACGGCGATTTCCGCATCGGCCCGGACAAGTTTCGCAAGAAACTGCGCTTCGCCCTCGCCTCTGACTTGTCGATGGAAGAAATCATGCGGCGTGCGCAAGCCGATTTGAAGCAAGCCCAGACCGCCATCTACGAAACCGCGCTGCCGCTTTACAAAAAATATTTCCCCAACGCCGATAAGGCCGCGCTCGATGACAGAAAGAAAGTTACGACGGCGGTGCTCGACAAACTGGCCGAGAAACATCCGGACGACAACACGATCGTCGGTTACGCGCAGAAGATTGTCGGTGAAGCCACTGATTTCGTGAAGAAACACGATCTCGTCACCGTTCCGGAAAAACCGCTCGACGTGATCGTGATGCCCGAGTTCAAACGCGGCACCGGCATTGCTTATTGCGATTCACCGGGTCCGCTCGAACGAAGCGGAAAAACATTTTTCGCGGTCGAACCGACGCCGAAAGATTGGTCGAAGGAAAGGAAGGCATCGTTCTTTCGCGAATACAACAACTGCATGGTGCGCGATCTCACTGTGCACGAAGCGATGCCCGGCCATTACCTGCAACTCGCGCACGCCAACCAATTCCAAGCGCCAACTTTCCGCAGCGGCACATTCATCGAAGGTTGGGCTGTTTACTGCGAACAGATGATGGCGGAACAGGGTTACGGCGGACCTGAAGTCAAAATGGAGCAGTTGAAAATGCGACTGCGCGTCATCTGTAACGCGATTCTAGATCAAAGCATTCACGCTGGCAACATGAGCGAAAAAGAAGCGATGGATTTGATGGAGAACGAATGTTTTCAACAGGAAGGTGAGGCGGTCGCCAAATGGAAACGCGCCCGACTGACTTCTGCGCAGCTTTCTACCTATTTCGTCGGCGTGAGCGAACAGCTCGACCTGCGCGATCGCGCCAAAGCAAAGGCTAGCGGCTCCTTTGATTTGAAAAAATACCACGACAGCGCGCTCGCGTTTGGCAGCCCGCCGGCAAAATACGTGCGCGAATTGCTCGGATTATGACTGCCTGGCGGATCTGAGCGACCGATCACGCGGTCTCGTGTCAGGGGCGACGCTTTTTAGTCGGTTTGCGCTTCCGTGCCGCAGTCGGAACTGATCTTTTTGCACCCGATAACCGCACCAGTTCGTCGAGATTGAAAGTCCTGCGTTTTCCCGTTCCCGCTTCTCGAAAAACGACTTGATACCAGCCGTTCATTCGCTCGACCCGGTAACGTTTTTGCCCGAGGCGCATCGGTTCGCGTGCGATCACGCGGTGGATGACTTTTTCGTATCTCGAGCGGGACCACCGCCGCATCCGGCGGCGGCCCCAATCAATCACACGCCCGGCGTCATCATAAGCTTCGGGGCGTTTCGGGAAATCGAGAAGCGAGCGCGCATCTCCAGCGAAAACCGCGACGATGTGCTGGAGTGTTGTCGTATCGCTCAGGCGCTGAATTTGCTGGCGAAATGGCGTCACGATTTCTGCCGCGATTGCGCGGAGGCTGAGCATCCGGCCATCGCGCAATTTCCAAAGTGGTGCGTTGACGTCCGCCGCGAATGGATTCACGCCTAACGAGTCGCGCAATATCCGCCAACCACGACGCGACGAATGCTTGCGCAGGCGGAAGGGCGTCAGGCGAGGCATTCCATGCCGGCTCAATTGCCGCAGCCCAAACTCTTCCCAGCGTAGGACCGTCTCCACGACACCAGCGACAAAAGCGCATGTCGCCAGCATCAGCGCGGGATCAGGCGTAAAATCGGCGGTGATCTCGAGTCGCGTTTGGCGTGGCCGCACGCCCACCGCGCTGCTCTGACGATTCGCTGCCAGCAAAAGGACCGGCGCCGGCAGAATGTGCGCCAGCAGATACGCAACCTTGGTCGGATTGCGGGATTTTGATTTGCGCGCAGCGGGAAATGAAAAATTGTAGTGCGTGCTGAACCCCTGTAATCGGCATTGGCAGCCACGTCGCTTGCTCCAGTGATCCAGCTCCGCCCGCAAATAACCAATCTGTTCCCAAAGCAGACGCGTCGCGCGACAACAACAGCCGCGCTCCAGTTCAACAATCGGCGTGGCGACTTCGATCACGCCCGTGTCGAAGTAAATCGCGCCGCCGGCTGGCAACTGAAATGATTTTCCGGTGCGCGGGATCATCCGCCGGCGCACCAACCGGCGGGGATCGCCGAAAATCTTTTCCGGCCGCCGTCTTTTGCCATCTATCAAAAGATTAAACTCCGCCTCCAGACCGATGACTGCACGCGGCGGCGAGGTGCGAAATTCTTTGCCTCGAAATCGCCGACCCAGTTCTCCCTCCGAATTCTTCACGGTAACAAAAAGACGTCAGCTCGTTTCGCTACATTGACGCGGAGTCAAGGTCAGAAACCCGAGATCGAGATGCAAATGGTCATCGGCTTCCCCGGCTCCCGATCCGAATGGCCGGACTAGCACTGCCGGGCTGAGCGATACCGCGATGGCGGCGTATTTTTCAATTGATTTTATGTCATCGAGAAAAGTGTCGCCGACTCGGTAAATGTCTGCGGCTGTGCCCCAGGCATGAATGCTTTTCGCGCCGCCCATCTGGTGCGCGGGCGACCGGTAGCCACCATTTGCGCTTACAAAAACCGGTGCGTCCACTTCCCGGCGAAAATCTTCCAAAAAACGCGCGAGCAAGACAATCGCACACGGCACATAATGGGGAAATTCGCGCAGGAGCAGTTCTGCTTCTCGACAATCGACTGTCATCAATTCCGCGAGTTTGAAGTGCGGCGCGAGCCGGATCTCATGCGCTTCCTGCCAACTGGCAACTTCATAAAAAAAACGCGGCAGATGGTGAACATTTCCATGCGAGTCGCTTTCGGATTCGCCTGGCCGCAGGAGCGCGCGATGCTCCGCCGGCAGCTTCAGACCGTCAATTGCGCGAAATAGCTGGGTGTTCATTTCGATTTCAGTTCTCTGTCTGTCAACGAGCGGTAAATCACTTCAGAAATAGCCGCGACGGTCTCGCGGCGGCCATTTTGTTCCGCATCAAACTCCGTCAGGATAACCGCGATGTACGGTTCGCGTTCGGGCAAATACACGATCCCGACATCGTGGCACGCGGTCGAGATCTCACCGGTTTTATGCGCCACGGTTGCATGGGCCGGGAGACCGGCGGGAATCATCGAGTTAAAGCGCTGCGCGAGTAAAACGTGGATCGCTTGTTCCTTGCTTTCCTTCTTCAGAAAATCACCGCGCAATGCAGACAACAGCGTGAGCAATCCATCGGCTGTCGCTTCGTTGTCGATGCCCTTTTCATGGGCCGCCTGATCCTCAACCCCCCGTCGCAATTCCACCCCACTTACTTGCGCATTGCGCAGGACGTTGCGCGCGTATTCCACCCCCAGACAATCGAGCAGCAAATTGGTCGCAAGATTGCTGCTCGCGACGATCATTCCTTCCGTCAGCGCTGAAATTTTCGCAGTCCGTCCAATCGCCTGGTAGAGTTCCGGCATCGCATCCGAACTTGGATCCACGCGAAAAGGCGATCCGTCGGCTGCGCTCACAAAATGGTTTCGCACGTGGAGTGAATCATCCAGCCGCAGGCGACCCTCGTCCGCTGCGCGAAAAATTGCGAGCAGCACTGCTAATTTGATCGTGCTCGCAGCATGAAACCAGCGATCGCCTGCCAGAGAAAATCGGAAACCGCTCTCGAGATCGAGCAACGCCACTGCGACCGCGCGTGCCTTGCTCTCGCGAGCTAGTTTTTCCAGCGCCTCGCGCAACGTTATGGAAGAATCGGCCAGACAAGTCATTGCGACTGCTCTTTACATGGCAGCAGGGAAGTCGCAAATTCGCCGATGCCAAGCCTGGCCACATGGATGCGCGGGAAAGACGAAAAATGGTTTCAGCCATTTTTTGACAAACATCCCGACATTCCCGTTTGCAATGCGCGCAAAGGCGACGTCGCACTAGAAGAAATGGACGGCTTGCTTTTGACCGGCGGCTCGGACATTGCGCCAGAATTTTTGAAGCAGGAAGTGCCCGATCCCAGCGTGCTCGATAAGGATGTCGATGCTGCGCGGGACCGTTGGGAATTTGCCGCGGTGAAAGATGCGCTCTCGCGGGGGCTGCCGATCTTTGCGATCTGCAAAGGCCTCCAGCTTTTCAACGTCGCGCTCGGCGGCACGCTCAAGCTGGAC
>QHQE01000192.1 GCA_003219265.1 Verrucomicrobiota bacterium | reverse complement strand
CATGCCGTGATCCCGGAGTGGCCGTAATGCTGTTCCACTTCGTACTCGTGGTCTTCTCTGACCGCGCTCCAGAATAATCGGCCGGCCCTGCGCCAGCCATCGAGGATGATTCCGTCCTGGAAAGGCTGGTTGCGTGCAGTGACTACCAAGCAATTGTCCTCTCCGCTTGTTCCCGCATAAGCAGCACCCCAGTGAAGGACCAGCGTCTTGAGCTTGAGCGTTTTCAGGCGCGTGCCGATATCGCGTGCAAAATGAGCGCAGTAACCACGCTGTCGCAGGCCGATGTTGATCAGGAAGTTCTGAAACTCTGGGTTTAGGACGATACGATATTCGCGTGCGAGACTGCGCGATGTGGTGTGCGCTGTCACCGACAACAGCTCGGCCTCGCCCGGATTAACGTCAGGCGCGAGCGCCGCGAGCGCTTCGCCCAAGTCCTTGATCGATCTCTCATCTCTCCCCCAAACCGCGCCTATGCAAATGGTGAATGCAAAGATGAAAACCACCTTGGGATTCACCTTAAGAAACTTCGTTGGCATGGTTAACCACGGATCCGCCTACGCGCCAGGCTAGTCCGAAAGCGTTCGCGAGCAGGCGGCGACAGGTTACGAGGATATCACGGATCTTCAAATCAAACGGTTGCGGATTTTGTCGCCTAATAAGCTGGATTTGCCGACAACTTTGTTGGCATAGTTGGCGCAAATGCGAGGTAGGGATTTCATTCACAATTTCTGTCGCATCGCATTTTTGGCGGCCTTTGTTTTTCTTTCCTCATGCGACACCAAGCTTTTTGGTCCTGATTCGAGGGAGATTGCTGGCGGCTACCGCTTGAAACGAGTCGGCAATCCCAATCAATTTGCTCTTACAATTCCGTATCAGAGCGGTGGCCTTATCATAGATGAAATTGGCTGGCGTAAACCGCTGATCATTGCGAGAGCTTCAGGATCGGACTATTGGGAGGCTATCAATACTGCGCGCGCTCAACGCATTTCTATCAGCGACCTCGAGCGAAAATCAGATCCGATTTATCAATCAATCCCGATAGAACCCGCAGAAATAGCCTGGACGAAGCTCAATCGCCACAAGCGAATCTGGTAGGTAGCGCGTGGCGATGTCCTGAAATCGGAAACCAGCGAAAGCAGGAAAAGTTTGCTTCTAACCGTACGCGACGACGGCTGACCCCTGCCGGCCACGTTATAGGCTTGGCGAAGGCGGGGCGTTTGATCTCTGACTTCTGGCCTTTTGGCATCACGACTGCTCAAAGAAAGCCCTCTGCTCGGCGAAGGCTCTTTTTACCATGCAATTTAAATCACAATCCGACCAACCTGAACGCCCCGTCAAAACGCTCGAGTTGAAAGCCATTCTATTGGTGGATGACGACAAGCAACTCGCCTCCGCCTTGCAATGGATCCTCGCTGACGAAAACTTCCTTGTTGACGTCGCCAATGACGGCGAGGAGGCCATCCTTAAGGTCAAAGCTAACGAGTACGACGCCGTGATCTGCGACCTGATGATGCCGCGCCTGCGGGGTGACGAGTTTTACCTCAAGGCCATGAAAGTGCACCCATCTCTGGCAGATCGGTTCATCTTCATCACCGGATTCGCCGCCGATCCGAAAATCGCCCCCTTTCTCACCAAGCATGACGTGAAGTGCCTGGTCAAACCGTTTGCCGTCGGAGTGCTGATTAAGTGCGTTAGAGAGTTGCTCGCCTAACGCGGAGGGTGGATCGACCGCTCCGCGGGCGATGTTATTTAAGTCTCGGCTTCGCCGACATTATTTTGACAACGCGTTTGCCACCGGACGAGTCGCCCACTTGCCGGATAAGGACTGCGCGTTTCACCTCACCGATGCTCGGATAGAATCTTGGCGAAGCGCCAAACTTCGTGGAACGTGTTGTAGAGCGGCGTGGGCGCGGCGCGGATCACGTTCGGTTCGCGGAAATCGCATTTCACGCCGGCCGCTGCGAGCTTGCCAAACAGCTCCTTCGGATGTTCGTGGACCAGGATCGACAATTGACAGCCGCGCGCCTCCGGCTCGTCCGGCGTAATGACAGTGAACAGCTTCGAGGGTGCCTGCTCCAGCAGGAATTGAAGATATCCAGTTAGCTTGACCGACTTTGCCCGCAGCAGTTCCATTCCGCCGGCTTCATCGAAGATCGCGAGCGAGGCGCGCAGTGGCGCCATCGACAAGATTGGCGGGTTGCTGATCTGCCATCCGTCGGCTGACGGAACGGGTATGAATTCCGGCTCGAGGTGCAAGCGGAAGCGGGTCGCTGGATCGTTGCCGAACCAACCAGCCAGGCGCGGCAACTCGCGGTTGGTCGCGTGCCGCTCGTGCATGAATGCGCCGGCGATCGCGCCGGGGCCGGCGTTGAGATATTTATATGAGCACCACACGGCGAAATCGACGTTCCAATCATGCAGCGCCAGCGGCACGTTGCCGATGGCGTGGGCAAGATCGAACCCAACCACGCATCCCCGCTTTCGCGCAGCTGACGTGATTTTCTCAATGTCGAACAACTGACCGGTGAAGAAGTTTACTCCACCTACGACGACGACGGCGATCTGCTCGCCGTGCTTCTTTAGCGCAGCCTCGATGTCATCTAGTCGAACCGTGAACTCCCCAGCGCGCGGGCGCGCGAGAATCAGCGCCTCTTTCGGATCGAACCCGTGATGGACGATCTGCGATTTGATCGCATACGTGTCCGAAGGGAAGGCCGGCTCTTCCATCAGGATCTTATTTCTCGATTTCGTTGGCCGATAGAATGTCGCCATCATCAGGTGAAGGTTCACCGTGAGGCTGTTCATGCAGATGACTTCGTTCGGTTGCGCGCCGACGAGCCGCGCCGTCGGCTGGCGCAGCGTCTCGTGATACGAGTACCACGGCGTCGCACCGTCGAGATGCGCATCCACCGCGAGCTTTGCCCAATCGTCCAACTCCTGCTCGACGATTTGTCTCGCCGCTTTCGGCATCAGCCCGAGCGAATTCCCGGCCAGGTAGATGACCGGCTTGCCGTTCGCGCCGAGTGGGAGATGAAATCTTTTCCGGAAACGGCGCAGCGGATCTTCGGCATCGAGTTGATGCGCGAATTCTTCGTCAGCGGAGAAAGTCATTGACATAAAAATCAGCAGCAAACGTTCAACGTTCAACGTTCAACGTCCAACGCTGAATTCAGAAACCGGCAGCCATGTGTCGGGCCGGGCTCTCAACACTCAACTACAACCATCAACTGCTTTGAGGCGGCGGCTGCATGAACTCGATTGTTGTCCCGTCAGGGTCGCGAATATAAACGACGCGCTTCCCGGCGTTCGGTCCTGATTTGAGCGTTTGCGGCTTGCCAGCCGCTTTCCAACCAGACCCTGCAATCGTGCTTAGCACAGCGTCAAGATTATCTACGGTGAGCGCAACATGGACCGATCCGACATCGCACGGTCTGAGATCGGCACGCTTCCGGTCCGGTGGCGCGTGGTACTCGAGCAATTCAATCCGGTGCCCGGGCGACTTAAGAACGGCGATTGAGATCTCGGCGCCCGGCACTCCGGTGACTTCACTGGCAAGATCACCTGTATGATGCGCCCGATGCGAAAGCTTGAAACCGAGGACATCCTGCCAAAACACCAGAGAGCGCTCGATATTCGCGACCGTGAAACCGGTGTGATCGGTTGCCATGATGTGAAACGGCGTAGTGCTCATGCTCCTGATTGTCTAAGCACCAGATTCAACAGCAAACGTCGAACGCCCAACGCCCAATTCAGGAAAGGTGGATCGGCCCCGAACGCTTTCGGGGGCGATGCTAAAATCGTACTCGGCTCCGCCGACATTTTTAACAGCACGCAAGCCGCCTTCGATCGTCCGCTTGGCACTCGGGGCCTTGGTCATCGCCCGGCGGAGCAAAGTGAGCTAGGCTTTACCGTTCTCTTGGGCCATGCGCTACGGCAACGAGTGGCCGACGTTCGCTTTCACCAGACCAACGTCCGAAGCGTTGATCGAACCATTGACGGTGACATCTTCGCGGAAGTTGGTGGCGTCGACCGGCGCGCCGGACTGCCCTTTGACTTGCGCGACGTCGGAAGCATTCACCGTTCTATTCCCCGTGGTATCACCAATGAGCATGCCCGCGCTTACCGGCGTATCGGGCAGAACCGAACCGAAGCAATCGGTCACGTTACTCAAAGTAACCGTGATCTGCTGTATATCGGAGACGCCCGTTAAGTTCACCGTCATGGTGTTGCCGCTGAAGGTGGG
>QHQE01000178.1 GCA_003219265.1 Verrucomicrobiota bacterium | reverse complement strand
ATCAGTGGCGCGCACGACGATGGTGTAATCGTCCGGTTCATCAGGCATCCAGCCGCCCCGTGCGCTCCAGAGCGACCACGCGAGATCCCCTCCAGTGTAATAGATATCGGCGTCGTCCCACGTTTCACCGTCATCGAAACTGAGCTCGACGCGCGAGATGCCGCGATCGCCGCCGAACGCGACGCCTTTCACTTCGATTGGTGCCCGTAATTCGTTAATCGAGAATCGTGATTCGTGGTCCGGCACATCGATGCGCGACCGTGTCGGCACGATGAAATCCGGGCCCCAACCTTGCGTTTCGTAAAACCCTTTCGCGTTCGCATCTGTCACTTCGATTCGCGTGAGCCATTTGACATGTTTCTCGCCGAAATAGCCGGGAACGATGACGCGCGCGGGATAACCATGCCGATGCGGCAGCGGCACGCCGTTCATTTCGTAGGCGACGATGGTCGTGGGGTCCATCGCTTTCTCGAGCGGAATTGTGTCCGTGTAATTGTCCACGCCGTGCAAGCGAACTTTCGCGGCATTTGAAAGCGGCGCGGCTGGGTCGAGCAGATCATGCATCGCCACACCTTTCCAGACGGCGTTGCTCATCAGGCCGGCGTCCAATCCGTTGCTGATGCACATGAGCGTTGTCTCCTGCTCGACCGGAGTGATGGCGGTGAAATCTTCGAACCGATACTCACGCGAATTCTCGACGAGGCCGTTCACTTCGAGATGCCACAGGTGCACATTCACGCGCGGATCGACAACGTTCTTCGTCACGCAATAAAACAATTCATTAGGCGTGATCGGCTGAACGACACGGCCTTTGTATTGCGTTCCGTCGTAACTAAACGTAGCCGCGCGATAAAGTTTCCGCATCAGACCAACGCCACCGCCGGCAACGAGCACGCCGAGCCCGCCCAAGATCAACGCGCGCCGTCCGATTGCTGGAGTGAACTCTTGCTCGTCGCTTCCAGTTTTTGCACGAGTGAGAAAGTGAAACCCGGTTACAAGGGTTCGTTCAAAAGCGAAAACAGCGAGCGCGAAACCGACCAGCGTGACCAATCGCGCCGCATCAATCGGCAATCCGCGATAACTTGTCCCGAGCACCGGCCAGAGCGCGACCGCGGCCGCGATGATCGGCAAGACGACGAATATCCCAATTGTTGCCGGTGTAACGCGCCGCGCCGGATTACGCCGCATGACCAAACCGAAAATCGCGCCGCCAAGAGCACCAACAAGAAGCTGGCCCGCCATTGTCGATCCAACACCGAGCTGTTTCAGATGATTGTAGCCGCCGACTCTGCCCATGATGGAGAGAAAAGCCGATCGCCGATAATCGCGAGCGGCGTCGCGACGCCGAAACATGCGAGGACCAGCATGACCACCGTCATCGCGATGCCGGCTACAAGTCCGGCGAGCAAGCCGGCGGATAGCGCTTTCGTTCCCCTCATGTCGATTGTCGATCTTATCAATGCAGCGGCGGAAAGGAATCAAATTGCGAAGGTGGATCGAGCGCTCCGCCGCTCGATGTCAAATCCAGGCGGCGAAGCCGCATTTTAGTTAGCATCGCCCGGCGGAGCGGCCGATCCACCACATCAGCCTATGTTCCGCTCGAACGCAATCCGCAACAATGCCGCGATAATCCGCGCGCCGGCGACAAATGTTCCACGCAAGGTGCCGGAAACTTTCGATTGTCCGCCCGTCCGGCAACGATGATTGACTGGCACTTCGAGAATGCGCAGTCCAGCGCGCGCGGCCCGCATCTGCATCTCCAGGTTCCAACCGTAGGTTTTTTCTTTCATAGACAATCGCTCGAGTGCGTCGTGCCGGATGGCGCGAAACGGACACATGTCGGTGTAACGAACGCCGTAGAGGAATCCCATAATCAAGCCGGCGATCCGGCCGGAAAAAATCTGCTGGAAATTCATGCTGCCCGGTTCGCGTTTGCCGCGCGTGCGCGATCCGATCACGAAATCGTGAGTCCCGGCCATAACTGGATCGACTAGTTCATCCAAGAACTCCGGACAATCACTGCCATCGCCATCGAGGAAAACGACGACATCGCATCGCGCGGAGAGAGCGCGCACTCCCGCCATACAGGCGCGTCCATAACCGCGCCGCGGTTCTACAACGACCCGCGCACCCGCGTCGCGCGCGCGCCTCGCCGTGTCGTCATTGCTGCCGTTATCCACCACGATGATTTCGTGCGCGATGTCTTGCGCAGCCACTGCTCGCACCACGCCGGCGATCGGTTCTTCTTCGTTGAGCGCCGGAATGATCACCGTGACCCAACCCGAAACCGCGACTGCCGATTTCATCGCAGCACGAGCCACGCGCTGGTGAAATAAAAGAGGAGCGCAAAAAAATCCGCCAGCGCCAAAGTAACAGGCCCGGCCGAAATTTTTGGATCCAGTTTCCACCAATGCAGAAGCGACGGAACCCCGAGCCCAAACAGGCACGCCGTCACTAGCGACGCCGCGATGCTGCCGCCAATGACGAGTGCTGCACGAATCTCATCGCGCCAAAACCAAACGATGGCCGTGACCAGCGCTCCGCACGCGACAGCGAGCAATAGTGCAGTCATCATTTCACGTCGAAATGCGGTTGCGAACCAGCGCCGCGTAACTCGCGCTGAACGCAGCGCCTGGATCGTCACGCTCATCGATTGCATGCTCACGCTTTCGTTTAAGCCGAGGACCATCGTGAGAAAAAACGCGATCACGAGACTCCGCGCGAGTGTCACCTCAAACGCGCCGGCCAAGAGCGCGCAGATCGTTCCGCTGGCTACCGTCGCGAGCAGCCACGGAAAACGATAACGGAACATGCGCCAGGGCGAGGCGTTGCGCACCTGCGCGAGATGGAAGCCGAGTGTCTCGAAAAAATCAGCCCGCGCGACGTCCTCGCCTTCGGTTTCCTGCGTCTCGAGCACGCTCTCCATAAAAATGTCTGCATCAACAACTCCGATGATGCGCCGGTCCGCATCGACGACGGGAAAAGCGAGAAACTTGTAGAGCACAAAAAATTCGCACGCTTCCAGAACAGTGGCCGTGGCTGGCAACGCGATGACCCGCGGCACCATGATCTCACGCAATGGCGTGGCCGGAGCGGCCGTGAGCAAACGCCGCGTCGGGACCACGCCGACCAACCGCATTCGCTCGTCCACGGCGTAAAAGTAAATAACGCGCTCGCCGACACCCTCGCGCCGAATGGTTTCCAGCGCTTTCTCCGCGCTCGCACCCGCCTGGAGCAAGGGGAAATCTTGGCGCGCATAGTCAGCGGCCGGCGCGTTGAAATCAATTGCGCCCGCAAGTTTCATTGCCGCGCGCGTTCCACTTGATGGACGATGCCTTTGTTGCGCAGAATTGTTGCCGCTTCGCTGAAATAATCACGAACGCTGAATTGCGATCGAATCCAATCGAGATAGCGCGCGATGCCGGTTGCAAGATCGACATGCGGCTCATAACCGGCAGCGCGGACTCGCGTCGCGTCAGTCGTGAGGTGGCGCATTTCGCCAGGGCGAAATTCGCCGCGAGCCTCTGGTTCGATGTCGATCTTGAGCGCGTCAGAGACGCGGTCGGCAATTTCACGAATGGTTGTGCCTTTCCCACAGCCGACATTCACGGCCAATCCATCGAGCTTGTCCGTTTCGGCGGCGAGCAAATTCGCGCGCGCGATGTCCTCGACAAACGAAAAGTCGCGGGTCTGTTCGCCATCTTCGTAGAGAACCGGCGGCAAATTGTTGAGCAACCGGGTGCAGAAAATTGCGATCACTCCGGTGTAGGGATTGAAGATTGATTGGCGCGGTCCGTAGGTGCAGGAGTAGCGCAACGCGACTGCCGGAATGCCCATTTGTTTTCCCCAAAGCAGAACGAGTTTTTCCTGATCGACTTTGGTGAGACCGTAAACGGTTTCGCCGCCGACTGGCGCATTCTCCGGGGTCGGCGCGCTTTTGGTAATTGCGCCGCAGATCGGGCAATGGACTTCCCAGTCGCCTTTGCGTAATTGCTCGATTGGCCGCACCGGCGGAAAAACGAGTCCGTGATTCGGGCAAATGCCGGCACCTTCGCTGTAAACCGCCTGTGATGACGCGACGATAATTTTTTGAATCGACAATTTCTTTTCGCGGATCACTTCGAGCATTTGGGCGGTGCCGAACGAATTGACGTGAACGTATTTCGCGATCTCGGGCATGTATCCGCCGTAGGCAGCCTCGTGAAATACGATGTCAATCTTGTCGAGCGCGGCGGAGATCGTCTCGCGATCACGCAAATCGCCTTCGACAAATTCGACGTGCTTGTTTATCCAGTCCGGTTTGCCGCGCCGATGCGTTTGCGGCTCAAGATTGTCGAGCACGCGGACCGTCCAGCCTTCGCGAACAAGCAGATCGGCAAGGTGTGACCCGATAAGACCAGCGCCGCCGGTGACGAGCGCTCGTTTCATTCTGTTGCAGGCCAAATCCGGTCGCGGCCCTCCCGCTCGGTTAGCTCACGCAAAAAACGTCCTGTTTCAGGCGCGACCTGATCCTTTGCGTTTGGGTTCAGCAGTTCATCGCACAAACGGCGCAATGTGGCGCGATCATCGACATCGTAGCCAGCGGGCAATAATTTGACTTCGAGATCGAGCTCCGCGGCGCGCTGCATTGTCTGCTCGAGCACGCGTTCTGTGCTCCAATCGATTTCCTCGAAAAGCCGGCGATGATCCTGTTTCAGTCCGATCAAATAATAGCCGCCATCATCCGCAGGTCCGAGCACGACGCGATCCCCGCGGATCGACAACAGGTTCGCCGCTTCAGAATAGACGCGCGATGGAACCGTCGGGCTGTCCGAATCGATCAGACAAACGGATTGAAATCCAATTCGCAAAAGATCTTCGGTCGCGGCGGCGAGTCGTTCACCAAATCCATCACCGCGCTGTGGCACCAGCTGGAAATTGTCTGGCAAGATGTCGATGTACGTCTCTTCCGCGCCGATAGGAGTGTAAACCGCAATGTCTTGCACATTCTTACCCGACGCTTCCAAGATTGCGGCGGCGGTGTCGCGAAGAAAACAGGTGTTGAGCACCGCCGCTTCATCCGCGGTGAGTGGCGGGACGAGACGCGTTTTCACATGACCAGTGCGCGGCGCTTTTGTCATGACGGCGAGCGCACAGCCCCGAGTGCTTTCGCGGCTAATTTGTTCTGTGAGCTTAGGAGCGAGAATGCGATGAGCCAACTTCATTCTGCCGGAACCCTTCGCCTCCAGCGCGTTCAAGCTTTTTCGCAAAGAGCGTACTGATAACGTCCGTCCTGCCAGGTTTTGATCTGCTTCCATGGCTGCGCCGTGAACAAGTTCTCGAATGCGCTGGCGGAAAAAACGATAGCCTTCTGCGGTTCCCGGTAACCATTTCCCGAATGCATGACGCCAGCCAGCAGCCACATCGCAAAAAGCGGGATGGACGCCCAAAACGCGTAGCGCGGTTCAGCCACGAAACAGCGACCTCCCGGCTTTAAAACGCGATACATCTCCGCGATGGCCCGAGTCGGTTCTGGCAAAACGGTGAAAAGCCGCGACGCGATCAACGCGTCGAACCGTGCGTCCGCACATGGTAGTTGCAAAACGTTGACACACTCAAAGAGGCAATTTGAAAGTCTGATTGCTGAGGCGCGTTCGCGCGCCCAACGCAATTGGTTCTCCGACCGGTCGACCCCGGTGACTGAAATCTGGGGAAACGGTTGGGCAAGCCGGCGCGAGTAAAAGCCGGGACCGCAGCCGAACTCGATCAATTCTGTTCCGGATGTCGGCCGACCGCTTGGCCAAAGCGCTGCGATCATACGGTTGGTATCATCTCGGAAAAGGTGCTCGCGAAAAAACGCATACAGCCAGGCCACATGCTCGAAGAGACTCTCACTCTGGTCGCGATTCTCCGTCCGCGCCGAAACTATCGGTGTCGATGTTTCATGGCTGGTGATTGAACCATTAGCACGAGTGATGGTGCGTGGTCGCATTGGTTTGCTAATTCGCTGACTTGTTCACCGCTGGATTTCTAATCTGCGTTCTTTATTTCAGTGAGTTCTTCTCCTTCTGACTACGAATAAAACCCGACCGCCCACCGTGGTCGCTTCGGAGCGGGAACTGTTGATAACATCTCTAACATTGGCCGACAAATACTCGTTGCGCGGAAAGGGACGAAACTTATTCGGAGTTATTCGAAGTTGTTGGCTTCTTGCTGCGCCATCATTTAGCAAGACAAAATGCACATCACCACCAGAACGCTGATTACCGCAATCACTTTGGCATTTGCGGCAGGCTGTTCGGCGCAACACGGAGATGAGCCTTCACTCACACGAATTCAGCAGATTTTGGCTGGGAAAAAGTATGTGGATCTCACGCACGCATTTGAGCCGGGCATTCCGCGCTGGCCAGGATTTCCGGATGAAACGCGCAAGACGATTTATTGGTACGGTAAACGACCGGAGACGATGGGCAGCGGATTTTTCGCTGAAGTGTTCACCCACGTCGGACAATGGGGAACACATGTTGATCCGCCGGCGCATTTCATC
Source organism: Verrucomicrobiota bacterium (assembly GCA_003219265.1). Classification (GTDB taxonomy): domain Bacteria; phylum Verrucomicrobiota; class Verrucomicrobiia; order Chthoniobacterales; family UBA10450; genus AV133. The sequence continues at coordinate 14 of QHQE01000178.1, read as the reverse complement.
AAAGGTTTGCGCAC
>QHQE01000177.1 GCA_003219265.1 Verrucomicrobiota bacterium | reverse complement strand
CTTTTTATAAGTTGGTGTGCGTCGCTTTTGATACATTCTGGAGAAAAGGTCAAGCTTTTTTTTGTCGGCTGGATAACGAGCCGGCCAAGTTCGTTATCCTTTTCGGCCTGCCAGCGACGAATTAGGGTAACATAAAGTCAACGGACTTTGGAATCGAGTCGGGAGAACCACCCATTTTTCATTCGTGTGCACCGTGCAGGAATCGAACCTGCAACCCGCTGATTAAGAGTCAGCTGCTCTGCCAATTGAGCTAACGGTGCGAAATTGTTCGATGGTCGATCTTCGCGAAATCGAATCGATCGCACAAGTCAAAGGCTATGCCTGCGTGTGACGGGCGTAATGCCTTTCCACTCCTTTTGGCAGCAATCGTTTTCGCCCGCGCTGGCGCCGGCGGGCAAGCGTGGCACGTCCGCCCTTGGTTTTCATGCGTGCGCGAAAGCCATGTTGACGTTTGCGGGTGCGTTTGGATGGCTGGTACGTGCGTTTCATAAATCCGAAGGGTAATTTCGCCTCGAGTCTGAGAGCGGTGAAAATATTATCAATCTTTCATTCGCAGATTGCCAGCGCACCTCGTTTCTGGAATAACAAGTAGACGATGAGCGACAACGTGGTGATCGAACCGGCGACCGAGGCTGATTTGGATGAGCTGTCCGATCTGCTCGGCGAGTTGTTTAGCGAAGAGAGCGACTTTCGACCGAACAAGGAAAAGCAATTGCGCGGGCTGCGCCTGATTTTCGAACAACCAAACCGCGGCCGCGTCTTTGTGCTGCGCCGCGATAACGCCATCGTCGGCATGATCAACTTGCTCTTTACGATCAGCACCGCCGAGGGTGGCTTCGTGGTTTTGCTCGAAGATTTGGTGGTTCACAAAGAATTCCGAGGTCACGGCTACGGATCGAAGCTCTTGCAGTACGCGATTGATTTCGCCAAACAGAAGAACTTCCTGCGCCTCACCCTATTGACGGACCGTCCCGAACTTCGCTCCCAGGAGCTATTTCGCCGGCACGGTTTCTCGGAGTCGTCCATGATACCGATGCGGTTGCTGCTTTCGCCGGAAAGCGAACAGACGCAGCCGAACTTGTAGCGACGAATTACTGTAGCGACGGTCGATTGTCGATCCAGGCGATCAATTGCGGCGTCAACCGTTGCTTGAATTCTGAGCGGAACTCCACTTCATCGACCGCTTTTACGACTTCCCTGGCGCTCGACGCGGGCAGGTTGGCTTTTGCGTAGGCTTTGAGCTCATTCGCGCGCGCTGATTCCGAAAAGAAAGTAAACAAACTCGGCGCGTAACTGTTGGCGGCAAGGGCATCCGCCTTGGCCAGCAGCGCTTTCATATTCGCGGCGGCGAAGGCCCACGCGATATCGGGATGCTCGCTTTGACGCGCCACTTTCGAAACCAGAAACAGAGCGCGGCTGGTTGGCAGCTCGTCGGTCAGTGCAATCGGGAGTGTTTTCTTCGCGAGCTTGGGATCAATCGCACCGGCCAGCGCATCGTAGTAATTTTGTTTTTCCTCGATGCTGGTCGTTTTTAATCCGAGCTCGTGCAATTTGTTCCAGGTCGTTTCATCGGCGTAGCGTGCGACAACTGCAAACATCGGGCGGCGCAAATCCGGTGGAAGCGACTTTGGGTTCGCAAGGTATTTTTGAAATCGCTCCCGGCAACCGCTGACGATTTCCGGATCATTCAAATCTCCCAGCGCCGCGATTAAACTTGCACGCAAGTTTCCAGCGTTTGCCGGTTCACCGGCTTTTGGGTCCCAGCCGAGCGCGTCGAAGCTGGGCCGCAAGAGTGATCGCGCGTAGCCCTGGAATTTTTCTCGTTCCGGATGGCCAATGAGCAGTCTATTTATGAAATCGAAGACGTTAATAACCTGTTCGCGCTCGGCGAGCTCGGTCGAAGATGGCAATTTCTCGACTAGTCCCAAATAGAGCGAAAGCGCGGCCCGATTCGCCTGAACCAATGCCCAAGCGTCGCTCAGGAGGTTGATGCGGTCTTCGACGCTGAGATTTGCCAGTAATTTGAGCAGCAGATTCCAGGAAGACCCGTCATATTCGACGCGATAATTTCCGGTGCCATTGATGTTTAATTTTAGCGCACGATCCGCAGGAATGTTTTTCAGTTCGGCCGTCTTGTTCGTCATCAACAAACTCGTGGGCGCTTGGCCGGCGACCGAATAAGCGAGCGTAGCGGCGGCGCATTCTTGAAATTGATTGTGAACCGTTCCTGCGACAACGAGATGTTGCCGTTATCCCCGCGCTTCACTTTTACAACTGGAAACCCGGGTTGTTCTGTCCAACTCGCTGCGATTTCACCAACCGGTTTTCCAGAAGCCTCGGCGAGCGCATTCCAGAGATCGGCGGTGGTGGAGTTGGAATACTTATGTGCGGCGATGTAACGGCGAATGCCGTCGCGAAAGACATCTTCGCCAAGAAAACTCTCCAGCATCCGAATGAATGACTGCCCCTTTTTGTAAGTGATATCGTCGAAGGCGCTGTTGGTTTCGGCCTCGGTTGCGATCGGCTGTTGCACCGGATGGGTTGTCGATCTTGCGTCGCCTTCCATCGCTTGTTCTTTGGCGATGCCGACGCGGCGGGCGGGATCCCGCGGCACAGTTTTCCGGAGCCAAACTTCCCACTGCGGATTGAAATGCGCTGTGCATTTCGTCCCCATCCACGAGGCGAATCCCTCGTTCAGCCAAAGATTGTCCCACCACGCCATCGTCACGAGATCGCCGAACCACATGTGCGCCATCTCATGCGCGATGACGGCGAAAATATCGTGCTTCGTGTTGTCCGACGATTTCTCTGGATCAAACAACAGGACCGACTCGAAATAGGTAATGCCGCCCCAATTTTCCATGGCGCCGCCGAAGCCGCCGGGGACCGCGATTTGATCGAGCTTCGGCAGCGGATAAGGCACGCCGAAATAATCGTTGTAGTATTGAAGAATCTTCGCCGAGCTCTCGAGCGCGTAGCGTCCCCATTCCGCTTTCCCTTTTGTCGTAATCACTCGGATTTGAACTCCACCGCTTTGTGTCTCAATGGAGTCGAGCTCGCCCGCGACGAAAACATTCAGGTAACTCGCCATCGGCGGTGTCGTGCCAAATCGCACTTCTTTTCCCTGGTCGATCTTCGTCTCGCTCTTGACCGGCATGTTCGAGATCGCGAGCCAATTTTCCGGAACGACCGCGGTCAATTGAAAGCGGGCGCGAAAACTTGGTTCATCCCAACATGGAAATAATCGACGCGCGTCCGTTGCTTCAAACTGCGTCCCGAGCATGGTCTTTTTCGCGACCGTGCCTTGTTCCTGATAGCGCGCATAAAAAAGTCCCTGGCCTTGTTGATTGATCTTTCCGGAAAACGTGAGCGCGAGATTGTGATCGCCGGCAGGCAGTTCCGAGGGTAAGGCGATTATGACCAGCTCATTCTTCTTGTCGATCTTAACGGCCGATTTCGGCAATGTTTTGTCATCAATCGCGGCGCCCGCCATCTCAATTTCGAGGGCGTTGAGCACGAGTTCACGAACTGGCGCCCGAACGCTCAACTTTACCGTCTCCCCTCCGGTGAAGGTTAACTTGTCGATGTTAGGAACGATCCGGATTGCATAATCCGTTGGCATAACCTGCTTCGGCAGTTTTCCTGGCGTGGTGGCAAAGTCGAACGCCTTTTCTGCTTTCATGCTGGCAGCAAATGTAAGAGGAATTGCGAAAAGAAAAAAAGGATGAAGAACTCCCACGCCGCCACTAAACAACGCGAGCGGAAGTTTGCATCTGCAAAACCCGGTTTTGTAGCGGCAGCCGCCGGCACGCCTGCTTCTACAATATGCGCAAGATCGGCAACGACTACTGCACCACCAAGACGAGCAGCAATTGCCCGCCGCCCACCTGCGGCCCTTTGATCACGAGCGGACTCCGCTTGCTCAACTTCGTGTCCGTTTCAAGCAAGAGATCATTTTCTTTGTAAAGTTTCAGGTTCAAAACGTAGCCCGCTTCGGTCTCGCCCCGTGCATCGACATGCAGCGCAAAGTACTTGCTGGAAGCAAGCCAATCTTCCTCACCGGTCTTGAGTGTCTTGCGCGACTGCCCGATGACCTGGAACTGATTGTAGCCGAAAAGTGCTTTCAGCGTCTGTTCGATTCTTATTAGCTCGGGAGGTATCGGTGCGGGCTGAGCAACATTTTCAGCGATAACGAGGCCGCTCCAAACGGTCTGGGTGGCTTGCGCCGCGGAGGCTACACTCATCACCAACGCCAGCAAAGCGGCGACGAGGAGAGCACAATTTCGCATGAACGGTCACTTGGCTGCGTAATCGGCAGGTAATGACTGCAATCCCTCGACCCACAGCACTGTTACCTTGTCTTCTTTTGTTTCGAACATTGAGATCGTCGCATTCGGGCTGACCGCCGGATCGACCCGCGCGTTCAGAATCTGTGTGAGATATTGCGACTGTTCGCCCGGGTTCTTGTCCCGGATCACCACGACAGCGCAAATCACAAAGAGAGCCAGCGACGCCACTCCGGTCAAAAACAACCGGCGGACTGTCCACCAGGTGGAAGCTTCGAGAGAAGGTTCACGAGACGGCCCGTTCTCGCGAACGATCCGCTCGCGGAGCTGATGGCTGAAGAAATCTTCGTTGCTCAACGCGTGCGCGCCCAGTTGCTCTTTCAAAAGCGCGCCGAGCTTGTGGGCGCCGTGTTTCTCCGCCTCGGCCGCAGCCTTGTCCGGCAGCGAAGCTTCGAACTCGACAAGCTCCTTGCCGCTCAGCTCGCCATCGAGCCAGGCCGTCCACTTTTCTTCAAATGTTTTCATAAACGTCTCTCAGCAAATTTTGCAGCTTCTTGCGCGCATAAAATAGGCGCGACATCACCGTCCCGATGGAGCAGCCGAGCGCCTCCGCAATTTCATGGTATTGCATCTCTTCGATCTCCTTCATTAAGATCACCGCGCGATGCTCCGGCGAGATCTGTGCGATCGCATTGTCGATGCGCGCGCGGATTTCGCTTCGCTCCATCCGCTCGTGCGGCAAAGGGTCCGCTTTCGGCACAGTCCTGGAGGCAGGCTCGATTTCCCTTAATTGAATGGCATCATTAAATTCGGCGCCGGCCCCTTTCACTTGTTTTTTCCTCAGCCAATCAATGGTCACGTTCATCACGATCCGGTAAATCCAGGTATAAAAAGAGGAACGACCGCGGAAGCGACCGATCGACTTCCACGCCTTGACAAAACTGTCCTGAGCCAAATCCCAGGCGTCTTGTTCGTTATGGACCATGTTATAGATCATTGCGAAAACTCGTGTGCGGTAGCGAGTTACCAACTGGTCGAATGCCTCGGTGTTACCGGCTTGACATTGTTTCACCAAGTCCAGTTCCGACACATCGACTTGAGCCAGAGTCGCTTCCGTTTGCATAATTGGACGGACAAGCGGCTATTTCATTCAACAGCCTGTTAACGGCTGCCGAAGCGGCGTCGCCACTCGCCGCGATATTCGCCCATCAGGTTGATGATGCCATCGCGAACCTGGAAGAGCCGCTGCTGAAGCACGCAATGTTGCGCCGAGGTAATGAGCTTCTCGGTCAAGAGCTGAGCCGCCGCGTCCATCGATACGGTGATGGCTTTCAAGGCCCGCTTCAAATAAGCGATGGTCATTCCGATTTCATCGACATCTTCATCGCTCAATGCCGCCGCCAGTTTCGCGCTGGCCAGAGCGGAATGGGTCGCCAATTTAACGGCGGCAGGTTCGTTTTGGAGCGACGCGTCTTGGTCGAAAAGTTGGTCGATCCAAACCGTGAGCGCGAACGCTGCGCGATAGAGATTGTGGTCCTCGAAAGTTTCAACCAAAGATGACTTTTGCTCGTCGTCGGCCGACGCATCCTCATCGTTCGAGCGCCAATCCTCGTTCAACAGCGTCTCCACTTCCGCGCTCCAGTCTTTGGCGTCGAGCAATTGCGACCAGCCCATCTCGCGCGCGATAATTTCGTCGCGCTGCGGATCGTCCAGATATTTTTCCAGCAGCTCCATGTACTTCTCCGTCTTGTGGTCTTGCTGCTGGAGGAAACGCTCCCAGTCATATTCATCCCAGGCCCGTCCGGGCTCGCGATCGAAGCCACCCATGGATTTAACTAGACGCCAGCTTCTGTCCCCGCGCAAAAAATTTGTGGTCGGGCGAGATTCTGTCGAGCCGACGAAACAATTCCACGGCTCCGCCCCTCCGACTTCGCTCAGGGCAGGCTCGAGCCTCGCCCTACCGGGGCTGAAGTTCGCGTTTCGTTTGCAATCGCAACTGCCCGCAAGCGGCGTCAATCTCGTGGCCTTTCTCGCGCCGCAAGGTGGCCGGAATTCGTTCCGTGCGTAAAATCGACAAGAACCTTTTCTGTCGATGGCGCGACGGTCGCGACCACGGCAAACCCTCCACGGTGTTGTACGGAATGAGATTTACTTTTGCCGAAAGCCTTCGTGCGTGTTTCGCGAGAAGATGCGCCTGATCGGCACCGTCATTCACGCCTGCGATCAGAATGTATTCGAAGGTGATCCGCTGTTTCTTGTGGCTGACGTAGTAGTCACACGCGGAAAGCAACATCTCGATCTTGTACTTGCGATTAATCGGCATGATTTGATCGCGTACGGCATCGGTTGCGCCATGCAAGGAAACGGCGAGTCGGATTTGCAATGGCTCGTCGGCCAGCTTTCGAATCTGTGGGGCGAGACCACTGGTCGAAACCGTGATGCGCCGCGCGCCGATCCCGAGTCCCGACGGCGCGTTGATGATTCGGATCGCGCGCATCAAGTTCTCGAAATTCGCCAGCGGCTCGCCCATGCCCATGAAAACGATATTGTCGATCTTGTCACCGGACTCGCGCTCCGCCGCGATGATTTGATCGACAATTTCGTTCGCGCGCAGGTTGCGCGAAAATCCTTCCAGGCCGCTCGCGCAGAATTTGCAGCCGTAAGCGCAACCGACCTGGGTCGAGATACAAATTGTCCGGCGGTCTGATTTTTCTCCGTAAAGCGCCGGCGATGCCGGAATCAAAACGGACTCGATCAAATTTCCGTCGTTTAAACGAAAAAGAAATTTTCTCGTCGTGTCGCGCGCACCCAGCACGCGAACGATTTCTAAATGTTCGCAACGAA
>QHQE01000176.1:1288-4683 GCA_003219265.1 Verrucomicrobiota bacterium | reverse complement strand
GTGATTGTGAAAAGTGGAACGGTGCTCGCGGTCGAAGCATTCGAAGGGACGAACGATGCAATCAAGCGCGGCGGCGCCCTCGCGCGCAAAGGCGCACTTATGATCAAGGTCGCCAAACCAAATCAGGACATGCGCTTTGACGTACCGGTGATCGGCGTTGAAACAATTCGCGTTGCAACCGAAGCGAAATTGCGCGTCATCGCAGTCGAAGCGGAAAAGACTTTATTGCTCGAGCGCGACGCAATTGTCGATCTTGCCGAGGGCTCGAATATCTCAATTGTCGCACTCCTGTAGTTGGCGGAGTCGAGGAGCGCTTCGACAATGACCATTGATCGCGCCAAGCCGACGATTCTTAGCCAGGTTATCGCGCGTTGGTGGCGCAGCAAGAGTTCAGTTGCCGCTCGCTAGTTTAATTTAGACAAGTCGAAAGCAATCCGAGCGACGCAGTAAAAAAGCAGCAGGGCAGCAATAGGGACCAGCCAAATGCCCAAACCTGGGTCGCCGCCGTAGGTAACAATTCCGCCGAGGAAAAATCCGACTGGGAAAAGAATTCCCGCCCAGATCAAGCTGAGAGAGACCGATGGCCGCGGCGGAAAGCCTTTGATATTTCGCGCGGTCAAGCCGGCGGCGATGTTGACAAGCGCGAGAGCGGTGCCGTGCGCGTGCGCGAGCGTAAACATGAGCCGGCGCATGTCGTTTCCGACATCCACGTACCAACCGATCTTAAATCCGTGCAGGATTTCGAGGCCCCCGCCTAACGACAAGAAGATAAGGAGCGACCACCAGCCGAAACGCAGATTGCGATCCAAATTGTTCATGGGAACGGCACGCCCGCACGGTTCACTCTGCGAGCAGAATTCGTTTATTGTCGCGCTCGCTTCGCAATCGTTGAAAAACATCTTGTTGAAAATGCCCGTCGGAATCAAGGGCGCTCTGCGGCTGAAAGATTGCGTTTGGAGGACGCACTTCGCGCAACCATTTTTCGAATGCGCGCGCAGCGGTTTCGCGCAGCGAGTGATCATCTGAAGTGTAGGTAAACGCAAAATCCGAGAAGCCAGGCAACGTCTGCAACGATTTCCAAGCGTCGAAGCGGACGGCCGCGTACGGATCGGTCATGCTGTAAATGAGGTAAGGATAAAACCAGTCGCGGCCGGCGATCTTCTGCGCCGGTTCCCAAGCCATTCCCCAAGCGATGAGGGCACGTTGTCCGGCATCACCTTTCACGATCCATTGCACCGCTGCGGCGATGGTTTGATCGTCCTGCGAAAGTTGCGGGACCGGTTGGTTATACCAAGCGTGCAATTTCTCCGCAGTCCAGGCGAGGGTTTGATTAAGATGACAAAGATTGCAGGCATTTGGCCGGCCGTAAGCGACGCTCTCCTGCACGGTCGGCCATGAAACCTGGTGCCCGCGCATGGCATGCAGCAGTCCAAAAGTGTTGTGCGGCATGTGACAGTTGTAGCAGCGACTCCCGGATGAAGCTGCCTCGTGGTGGGTGTGCGCAGCGATGTTTGGGCCGATCGCTTTGTGGCATTGCAGACAAGCCTGATCGGAATCCATCTCTGGTCGCAACTGGCCGGTGCGCGCCCATTTCGTCAGACTCACCTGCTGCGTCTGCTTGGGATGCATCTCGTGACAGGAGATGCAGGAAAAATTTCCGCCGCGAAAACAAGGCGACGCTTGCAACCCATTGAACTCACGTCCCGTGACGCGAATCATACCGTCACCCCAAAAGCGGTTGGTGAAAAAATCTGGCTCTGTTTTACGTATGGAATCTTTTTGTTCGCTGTGGTCGGGCGCGTTTGGTTGCACGACGAAGCGCTGGCCAAGATCATTGTGACCAGGGCGAAAGTTCGTCCCCTGTCGATTGAAATCGATTTTGTCCGTCATGTTGTTGAAGGCCCAGACGCTGTGGCATTGGCCGCAATCGAGTCCGGAAACCGGGCCAGTCAGGCGCGCCGGATTCGTTATGCTAGCATCCGATTTAGTTGTCAGATGAATTTTGAATCGCCGGACGGGATTTCGATTAAGTGCGATGTGCTGATTTCCCTCACTGTGGCAAGCCTCACACGCAATTCCAAGTTCCGCGACGCGTGAATCCCATTTGTTGCCCGCGACAAAGCGCGACTGGCCTTGCGTGACGTGACAATCCATGCACGCACCATTCCAGGCGCCGATCGAATAATATTCCTTCAAGTCGGGCGGCGTGAGAAAGGTCTCGTTGACCGGCGCCCACATTTTTTCGGCAATGATGTAAGCAAAAGGAAATTGCTCGAGCGTGCGGCCTTCGCCGGTTTCGAGCCAGGGGATCTGCAACGTGTGCGAACCGGTGACGAGAACGACTTGCTTTCCGGGGCCGTAGTCACCGCCTAAAGAGCGCATCCGCACGAAAAATTTATCGCCCTGCTGCTCCATTTTGTACTGGCGGCCGTCAAATGAGAATTCACGTTCCTCAGCCGCACCGAACAGGGTGGCTGCCGTCGCTACCTGAGTCATCGTTCGATGAAAAGACGTGTGCCAGCTTGCGTAATTTCCGGGGTGACAGGCGCGGCAGGCGTTCGACGTCACGTAATTACCAGTGCCCGACTGAATCGGTCGATTCTCAGGGGGCAGCATTTCGCGGTGGAAATTGCGCAATGAAATGAGGGTGAGCACGGCGGCGCTGGAGATTGCCGCGATGATAAACAGCCCATGCCAGATGGATCGAGACAAGCGCCGCACAATTCAACCCGGATTTCGAGCGATGATAGGAAAAACGGAAAGCGCAGGCAAACCGTATTCGTTCGATCTTCCAATTCCGAGCTGTTAGTTGCAATCTGCAGTCTGAAATCTACAATCTGCAATTCGTTGTGGGGTCTTAGCTCAGTTGGTAGAGCGCCTCAATGGCATTGAGGAGGTCAGGGGTTCGAATCCCCTAGGCTCCACTTCCCATTTTCGATTTTAGATTGCTAATTTCCGATTTAGCTTTCGCCAAATCGGCGTGAGGCGATGCAAGGCGAGCAACAACTCATCGATGGCAAGATTGTGCGATGCGAAGATCCGCTCAATCTGGAGATGCCGTTCGAGAAGCTCGATGGCTTTATCACGCCGACGGAAGCGTTTTACGTCCGCACGCATTTCCCGATCCCGAAGATCGACAAAAACAAATGGCGGCTGCGAGTAGAAGGCGAAGTGAAGAAACCGTTCGAGCTTGGCTACGATGAGCTGCTGAAGCTGGAATCGAGAAAAATTCCCGTGACGCTGGAGTGCGCCGGAAATAATCGGAATTTTCTGGAGCCGAAAGTGAAAGGCGCGCAGTGGGGATTGGGTGCTGTTGGAAACGCGGAATGGACCGGCGTTCCATTGTCGATCTTGCTTGATCGCGCCGGAGTTCATTCAGGGGCGGGCGAAGTCAT
>QHQE01000176.1:0-1178 GCA_003219265.1 Verrucomicrobiota bacterium | reverse complement strand
GCACCATGGATTTCCGTTACGCGCGATTGTTCCAGGTTGGTACGCGATGGCTTCGATCAAATGGTTGGAACGGATCATCGTCACGAACAAGCCGTTCAACGGCTACTACCAGACGCTGGATTACGCCTGTTGGAAAAGGCGAGGGGAGATTGCCGACCTCGTTCCGCTTTCGGAGATTGCAATCAAAGCAGAGATTGCGCGCCCAGCACAGGGAGAAATTATTTCGGCCAATTCCAAAGTGCGCATTTACGGCGCGGCCTGGACGAGCGATGACGAAATTACAAAAGTGGAGGTCAGCACAGATGGAGGATCGGTATGGAGCGAAACAAAGTTAATCGGCGCGGCCAAACGGAATGCGTGGCGGCTGTGGGAATTCGATTGGAAGACGCCCGCCAAGCCGGGAAAGCAAAAGCTCGTTGCGCGCGCGACCGATTCGCAAGGCCGAACGCAACCGATAGAACGCGATCCCGACCGCGGCACTTACATGATTAACCATCTGCTGCCGATTACGGTAGAAGTTCGTTAAAACTGTAGCGGCGCTCTATGAGCGTCGCATTATTCGACCGACGGTCACAGACCGCCGCTACAACTGAAGTTGAACTTCACTGCGATTTCGCCGTAAGGTCACGCGATGTCGCTCGTTTTTAAAACGATTCAAACCGAAGGAATCGCGGAGCTTTCTTATTTGCTGGGCGACGATGATGAAGGCGTCGGGGCGATCTTCGATCCTCGGCCAGATGTGGAGGTCTACATCGACATGGCGCGTGACGCGGGCCTTGCCATCACGCATATTTTTGAAACGCACATTCACGCCGATCTGGTGAGCGGTTCGCGTGAACTGTGCGCGCGGCTTGAGTCAGCCAAAATTTTTGTCAGCCACGAAGGCGGCGCCGAATACGGATTCGAGCACGAGAAAGTGAAGGACGGCGATCGTTTCACGTTCGGCGAAACATTGGTCACGGCGCGTCACACCCCAGGTCATACGCCCGAGCACCTGTCATATGTTTTGGCAGAGTCAGATCATCCGGATACGCCATGGGGCGTTCTGACGGGCGATTCACTCTTCGTTTCCTCAGCCGGCCGGCCGGATTTACTGGGGGACAAGCACACGAAGGAGCTGGCGGAAAAACAATTTCACACTCTGCGCGATTTTTATCTCAAGCTCCCCGACCACGTGA
>QHQE01000002.1 GCA_003219265.1 Verrucomicrobiota bacterium | reverse complement strand
CCCCAATCCGCTTGCCGAATCGCATCCTATCGGCAGATTGCAGCTTCAATTTTTCCATGACCAAGACACTCGCTAATCACTTCGCCAATTACGCGTGCTCGCTTGGCTTCGAGGATCTTTCGCCAGAAGTCGTGCACGAAGTGAAGCGGCGCATGATCGACTCGTTAGGCTGCGCGCTCGGCGCCTGGAATGAAGAGCCATGTGTAATTGCCCGAAACGTCGCGTCAGAGTTTTCGGCCAAGAATGGTGCGACCATCATCGGCACAAATCACAAGGCGCCGCCGGACTGGGCCGCGTTCGCCAGTGGCTGTTGCATTCGCTATTTCGATTACAATGACACCTATCTTTCCAAAGAGCCGGCGCATCCGAGCGACAACATCGCCGCTGCGCTCGCGGTCGCGGAAAACGTCGGCGCGAATGGCCGTGAATTAATTACGGCAATCGCGCTCGCATATGAAGTGCAATGCCGGTTGTGCGATGCGGCCAGCATTCGGGCGCGCGGTTGGGACCATGTCACCTATGGCGCGTTCTCGACGGCACTGGCCTGCGCGCGCTTGATGAAACTTGATCCCGAGAAAACCCGACACGCAGTGAACATCGCCGGCGTTGCGTGTGCGGCGATGCGTCAGGCGCGCGTCGGCGAACTCTCGCATTGGAAAGGTGTCGCATTCGCGAACACGGCGCGGCACGGCGTTTACTCAGCGTTGCTCGCACGCGCCGGCATGACTGGACCTGCTCCCATTTTCGAAGGGCAGATGGGTTTCGAGAAACAACTTGGCGTCTCGTTAGGTAAAATCGGCGAAAAGTTTTCTGTGCCGTTTCCGAAGATGGATCACGGTCCGGCGTCGATGATCCTGAACACGAGTATCAAATATTGGCCGGCGGAATATCACAGCCAGAGCGCGATTGAGGCAGCGTTGCTCCTGCGAAAAGAAATTACCGGTCTTGCGCAGATGAAGTCGGTGACGATCGAGAGTCACGACGCGGCAGTGGACATTATCGGAAGCGAGCTGGAGAAATGGAAACCGGAAACGCGCGAGACGGCGGACCACAGTTTGCCATACATCACGGCGATTGCGTTGATCGACGGCGAAGTGACGAGCAAACAATTCGAGCGGGAACGCTTCGCGGATCCGAAGGTTTGGAAATTTTTGGAGAAAGTGAAAGTGGAACGAAACGCGGAACTGAGCGCGATGTATCCCGGCGCGGTCGCGAACATCGTGCATGTCGATCTTGCCGACGGAAAGAGATTGACGAAGCGTGTCGATTATCCACTCGGTCACGCAAGAAATCCACTGAAGGATACAGAGGTTGAAGGAAAGTTTTTCGCATTGGTGACGCCGGTACTTGGCGAGAAGCGCGCCCGGGCGATTGTCGATCTTGTCTGGAAGCTCGACGAAGCGAAAAATGTCAATGGATTGATGAAGGCGGTGGAAGTGCCGCAGTAAATGCAAAAGCAAACAAACAGTGCGCGGTTTCGAAAACTGATAGCGAAAGGTTGCGTGATGATACCGGGTGTGCCGAATGCGGCGGTGGCGCGGCAGGTTGAGCGCGCCGGTTTCGAAGCGGTTTACATCAGCGGCGCGGGAATGGCGAACTCGACCGCAGGCGTGCCCGATATCGGTTTGCTCACACTGACGGAAGTCGCGCGGTTGGCCGGCTACATCGCCAACGCAGTGAACATTCCGGCAATTGTCGACGCAGACACGGGATTTGGCGGTGCGGAAAATGTCGCCCGAACAATTCGAGAATTGGAATCGGCGAGATTGGCCGGTTGTCACATCGAGGATCAGGAATTTCCGAAGCGTTGCGGACATCTCGCCGGAAAATCGATTGTCGATGTCGAGGAGATGGTTGGGAAGATCAAAGCCGCGGTCGCATCGCGTCGCGATCCGGATTTTTTCATCATGGCGCGAACGGATGCGCGTGCGATTGAAGATTTGAAAGGCGCGGTTAAACGCGCGCAAGCATACGTCGAAGCGGGCGCGGACGCGATTTTTCCCGAGGCATTGCAAAGCGCGGAGGAATTCAAAACCTTCGCAGGTGAAATTAAGGCGCCGCTGCTGGCGAACATGACCGAGTTCGGAAAAAGTCCGCTGCTCTCGTTCAAAGAGTTGTCCGATCTGGGATACCGAATGGTGATTTATCCGATGAGCGCGTTTCGAGTGTCGATGAAAGCGAGCGAAGAGTTTCTCCGTGATTTGAAAAAACAAGGGACGCAATCCGGTTGGATCGACAAGATGCAAACGCGACAGGAGCTATATGAGTTGCTCGATTACGACCCGGCCGCGGGAAATTGGCCAGGGTAAGGTGGATCGTGCGCTCCGCCGCGCGATGTTAAAATAAATGCGGCTGCGCCGCCATTCTTGACATCGAGCTCGCCACGGGACGAGTCCGTCCGTTGGCGGACAAGGGACTGCTCGATCCACCTAGCGTTCATTGAATGAATGTTGCGCGTTGAGCGTTGAACGTTTTTGTTTCACGAGTAAGGAAAGAGCAGACACGATGAGCGCTGAACCCAAACCAGCCTACAGTCCTGGCCTCGCGGGCGTGATCGCAGGCGAAACACAAATTTGCTGGGTCGATCCGAATGCCGGGCTGACGTATCGCGGTTACGACATTCACGAAGTGGCCTCGAAGGCGAGCTTTGAAGAGGTCGCTTATTTGCTACTCAACGGCGAGCTTCCGGATGTCAAGCAACTGGCGGAATTTACACGGCAGATCGCGGCGGAACGCGAATTGCCGGCGCAGGTTGTGAAAATGTTGAGACTGTTGCCGCGCGACTCGCATCCGATGGACATGCTGCGCACCGGCGTGTCGATGTTAAGCATGTTCGACAAAGAATTGAGCGATAACTCACATGCGGCGAACATTCGCAAGTCGATCCGCCTGATCGCGCGCGTTTCGACTTTGATCACCGATGGTTGGCGCATTTTGCACGGGGACGAGCCATTGCCGGAAAGGCCGGATCTCACACAGGCGGGAAACTTCTTCTACAAGTTAAAGGGCGAAGTTCCGCCGGCGTGGAAAATCCGGATGCTCGATACGATTTTCATTTTGTATGCCGACCACGAATTCAACGCCTCCACTTTTGCGGCGCGCGTAACCGCTTCCACATTAGCGGGCATGTACGCCGCGGTCACGTCCGCTTGCGCGGCGCTGAAAGGTCCGCTGCATGGCGGCGCGAATGAGGAATCGATGAAGATGCTCGAGGAAATCAAGATGCCCGACCACGCGGAGGCTTGGTTAAAGAAGAAGCTCGAGGCCAAAGAGAAGGTCATGGGCTTCGGCCACCGTGTTTACAAAAAAGGCGATTCGCGCGTGCCGGTGATGCGCGAGATCGGGCGTGATCTGGGCAAGCGAACGGGCAAGGAAGAGTGGGTGCCGATTTGCGAGAAGCTCGAGAAAGTGATGGAGCGCGAGAAGCATCTTTGCGCCAATGTCGATCTTTACGCCGCGCCAGTGTTTTGGATGCTCGGTTTCGCACCCGAACTTAACACGCCGCTCTTCGCCGCGTCGCGCGTGGCCGGCTGGTGCGCGCACGTGACCGAGCAGCATGACAACAATCGTCTGATCCGGCCACGCTCGCTTTACACCGGGCCGGAAATGCGGCCGTATCCGGGATCAGCTTCGGACGGCGCGCAAAATCGGCAATAAGGTCGCGATCTCGAATGACAGAGCAGGATTCGCTCTCGCTTCAGGAACGTTATGCGCCGAATAACGCCTGTTGGGGGTGTGGCCCGGCGAACCCCGACGGTCTGCACATCCGCAGTTTCGCAAAAAATGACGAAGTCGTCGCGGAATGGATATCGGAACAAAAGTACGAGGCGTTTCCGGGAGTTTTGAACGGCGGAATAATCGGGACGTTGCTTGATTGCCATTGCAACTGGACGGCGGCCTACCATTTGATGGAACGCGCCGGGGACGATCGTGCGCCGTGCACAGTCACGGCCGAATACGCGATTAAATTGCTGCGACCAACGCCGACGAAGGGTCCGGTTTATCTTTCCGCGAAGATTGTCGATTTAACCGGCGATCGCGCGACGGTCGAAGGAACGCTCAGCGCGGGCGGAAAAGTTTGCGCAACTTGTCGCGGCATTTTTGTGGCCGTGAAAGAAGGCCATCCCGCATATCATCGGTGGTGAAACAAGGAAGGGCGATTTCAAGATCGCCGCTCCTTGAAAGCCGAATTCGCTGCCCGAAATCCGTCGATGCGCGATCGGCTGACGTGCGTTTAGCTGGAGTCATGAAAACCTTGAACTTTCGCATTGTTCCTCTTGCGACTGAGATGGCGGAGGCGGCGCGACGTGCAGCGGCGAGTGGCGCACCAGATCACGCCGTCATTACAGCCGATTCACCAAGAGGTTATCCCTGCCGTCACTGTTTGCGTTGGGCGCAACCCGGCGAGCGCGTAATTCTTTTTCCATACGCCGCCATTCCATCCGGTCATCCGTATTCGGAAAGCGGACCGATCTTTGTCCACGCGGAGCCATGCGAGCGCTATCGTGCGACGCACGAATTCCCCGCGGATCTTCGAAGCGGCCGCGTGTTTCGCGCTTACAACTCAAGTTACGACATGATCGGCGCCGAGGTCGTAAACGGAAATGAACCCGAAGCGGTGATTGAAAAGTTGCTGCAAAGCCCGGAGACTGCATTCGTGGATGCTCGCAGCGTGACCCGCGGTTGTTACACCTTTCGAATGGAACGCATATGAAAGCGCCTGAACTTCTTCCTCCGTCCGACACGATGTATCGCGCCTTGGTAAATCGTGATTCCAGCTTCGAAGGCATTTTCTACGTCGGCGTGCGGACTACCGGAATTTTTTGTCGGCCAACTTGCTCGGCGAAAAAGCCGGCGCGCGAGAATGTGGATTTTTTCGCGACACCGAGTGAAGCATTGCACGGCGGTTATCGTCCGTGTTTGCGCTGCCATCCGATGGATCCGGGCAAACGTCCGCCCAAATTGATTGCGCGGTTGCGCGCGGAAGTCGAATGCGCCCCGGGCGGTCGGCTGACGGACAAAGAGCTTGCGGCGATGGCCATCGATCCATCCACGGCGCGACGGCAGTTCAAGAGACACTATGGAATGACATTCCAAGCTTACTATCGCGCGCGCCGGTTGGGTTTGGCACTGCGCGAGGTGCGCCGGGGCGGTCGCGTCGATGAAGCGAAAAACGGCAGCGGTTTCGAATCGGCGAGCGGTTTTCGCGAAGCTTTTTCGCGCATTTTTGGCGATCCGCCGACAGCCGCAAAATCGCGTGCTCCCATGTTTGCGGAACGAATCGAGACGCCACTCGGCGCCATGGTTGCGGTGGCGGACGACGAAGGATTGCGCCTGCTCGAGTTTGCCGATCGGCGGGCAACGGAGAGGGAATTGTCGATCTTACGAAAACGTTTGCGGACAAATGTCGTGCCGGGCGAGCATCCGTATCTGGAGACGATCCGCTCGCAACTGGCCGGCTATTTCTCTGGCAGGAAACTGGAGTTCGACATTCCGCTGGCGCCAGTCGGGTCGGACTTTCAGCTACGGGCCTGGGAGATTTTGCGTTCTATTCCGGTCGGCGAAACGCGCTCGTATTCGTGGATGGCGAGACAGCTCGGAGATGAGAACGCGCGTCGCGCCGTCGGTCGCGCGAACGGCACGAACATGATTTGCATCGTGATTCCGTGCCATCGCGTCATTCGCGCGGATGGCACGCTCTGCGGCTACGGCGGTGGATTGTGGCGAAAGAAATGGCTACTCGACCATGAGCGGCGTTGGAAAGAAACGCGATCAGTGAATGGCGATAAGTGAGAAGAGGAAGACTGGATTCGCGCCGCACCGCTCACCTGTCACTATTCACTTCTCACCTTCTGAAGAAAGCGCGCCCGGGGTGACTCGAACACCCGACCGACGGATTAGAAATCCGTTGCTCTATCCGGCTGAGCTACGGGCGCAGATCGCGTTGCAATATGTCGCTGGGAACGAAAGAAAATCCAGTGGATCGTTAAAGCATGGATGGGCTGGAGCAGTGGAGTTAATGGAGTGATGGCTGCGGCGAAATCTCTATCGCTTGAACGATTCAACGCTCCAACGTTTCAACGCCCTCGATGAATGCTCTCTTCGTCATCGCGCCTTACAAATACGAAGGCCTGTGGGTTTTTGATGATCCGGCGGTCGGATTGTCGAAGGAGCCCTTTATCGCGGGCATCGATACGATGATCGATAAAGTGGTCGCCGATATCCCAAGGGCCGAACGGGGATTTCGCGCCATCTTCAGTGCAAGGCCATTTCCCGGATCGCAATTCAAACTGGAATGGCGCCGCGAAGACTCCGGCGGCAATTGGTACTACAGCGACCAGTTTGAGATCGAAGGCTGGCTTTGCCCGGCGCTCTCAAGATATTTCCCGAGTGCGCCGCAAGAGATTTATGTAAAGGTTGAGCCGAAAAAGTAGAGCGGCCTTCTAGGTTGCTGCTTTAACAAAATCGCAAGCTAGAAGCTTGCGCTACTCTCAATCGCCGATCCGGTGTTTTAATTCCCAGACGCGCAATGCCGCGAGCAAGAGCGCTTTGGTGCGGGTGAGACTCCCGGCGGCGGCAAGTTCCGGCTCGTCATTGGTGTAAGTGTTCGTGGCCCTTTGTTTGCGGGGCCGGCTTCTTCGTCGCGCTTTCGACTTCCGCCCTCGGCGAGCGGTCGAGTCGCTCACGGGAAGGTGTCCGCTGCTATTCATTGCTGCGATGGATTCGAAGCAGCTTCCAGGCCAGCGTTGTCGTAGTTGGCCCCGAAAGCATTCGGGGCAAAACCGCGAGGTCCAGCCGCGTGTGACTCGGAATCGATTCGCGAGCAAGAGCTGCCTCTACAGCGTCGCGAAAAGCGCTTGTGCGTGCGCGGGTTCTCCGCCACTCTTGCAGCCGTCATGGCAGATCGCAAACTCGGTTGTCTTAGCATCTTCTTATTCGTCGCGCTCTGCGCCAGCGTATTCATTAATTTAGTGCTGGTCCTCGCTGCCTTCCAGCGCTTCGGGGGCGTAATGCGGGAAGAAGAACCCATCTCGCGTTTCCGGGAGATCATTATCCAACGAGGCAGCCGTGGAATTTCGGACAAGATCGCGGTGATCATGTTGCGCGGTTTGATCAGCTCTTCCATCCCCGGGAACGTGAGCGATTCCATGGTCGATGACATGCGGGCGGCGCTGCAACAAGCCCGCGAGGACGATCGCGTCAAGGCGATCGTCCTGGAAATCGATTCGCCTGGCGGAGAAGTGACCGCTTCCGACCAGATTTACAATGCCGTGGTCAAGGCGCGCGCGAGAAAACCGGTCGTCGTTTACATGGACTCGCTCGCCGCTTCCGGCGGGTACTACGTTTCCTGCGGCGGAAAATTTTTAATGGCGAACGACACCACCATCACTGGCAGCATCGGCGTCATCATCCAGACTCTGAACTACGAGCAATTGTTTAACAAAGTCGGCCTCGCTTCCGTTGTTTTCAAAAGCGGAAAGTTCAAGGACATGCTCAACGGCGCGCGCCCGGTCACGCCGGAAGAGCGCGAGCTGGTGCAAAGTTTCATTATGAAAACCTACGACAAATTTCTCGGCATCGTCGCCAAAGAGCGGAATCTTCCCGCCGATCTGCTCCGCAACACCATCGCCGACGGCCGGATTCTCTCGGGCAAGGACGCTCTCGACAACAAATTGGTTGATGGACTTGGCCAACTGGAAGACGCCTTCGCCAAAGCGAAGCAACTGGGGAGTGCGCCGGAGGCGAAAGTTGTGAAGTACGGTCCGCCCTTCAGCCTGAGCCGCTTTTTCCGCATGTTCGGACAAGCCGACTCCAAGATCGAACTCCAGCTCCCGAAGCAACTCGTTCCGCAATTAGAAACGGGGCGCGCTTATTTCCTGCCGAGCTATTACGCTCCGTAGGCGGGCACGGCCACATGTCATCCGACAGCCTCTTAACGGCGCTCGGAGGCGTGGCCAACGCGCTCTTCCTTATCGTCGGCGTTTATATCTACGTTTCGCTCATCCGTCAGATCGGCGCGCGAACACCGGCATCGACGAATGGATCGACCAGGACATTTGGCTTGCCCGAAGCCATTCTTGCTGTCGGGTTGGTCTTTTTGCTTTTGCTTGGCGTTGTCGCTTCACTTTCGCATCCATCGATCCAGCTCAAGAGTCGCGATCTGGTGGAGAACCTTTTCTTCACCCTTGGAGTTGTTTTGGTTGTGATCGCCTTTTTGCAGTTCCGTGGGTTTGATCTGAATTTCTTGGGCGGTTTTGCCAAACTCAGTTTTTTTCGTGCTCTCAGCACCGGAACAATCCTGATGTTGGCGGCTTATCCTTTGATCTCGCTGGCCGACGCAATTGCGCAGCGCCTTCTCGGAAGCGGCTCGAGCAAACAGAGCATCGTGGAACTTTTCAATGCATCGCAAACGATCAATCAGCGGATCATGATCATCGTTTTTGCGGTCGCCATTGCGCCCGCGGCCGAGGAATTTCTCTTTCGCTTTTTTCTTTACGGCGTGCTCAAGCGCTATTTCGGGCGCTTGCTCGGGCTCACGGCTAACGCGCTACTTTTTGCCGCCGTCCACACCCATTTGCCCTCCTTCGTGCCACTCTTTGTTCTGGGAAGCTGTTTCACGATCGCCTACGAATGGAGCGGTTCCATCCTCGTCTCGATGACGATGCATGCGCTCTTCAATTCGGTGTCGCTCGCTTTGCTTGCGTTTCCAGAACTCTTTCCGCAATGAAATTGAGAGAGCTCGGCGAAGACCGGCTGCTCGCTCAACTTTTGCCTCGTCTTCCCCGCGGCAAGGCAGTCTTCGCGGGCGCCGGAGACGATTGCGCGCTGGTGGAAGCTCCCACCGGGCGTAATTTTCTCGTTCTCAAAACCGATTGCGTGGTCGAAGGCGTGCACTTTTTGCCGCGAGCCGACGCTCTCGATGTTGGTTGGAAGGCAATGATGCGCCCGCTGAGCGATTTTGCCGCGACTTCCGCTCGGCCCCAGTTTGCGTTGATTACGCTCATTGTCCCGAAGCAAACAACGAGCGAATGGGTGAAAAGGATTTATCGCGGCCTGAGCCGGGCCGCGGCGCGCTTCAAGGTCAGCATTGTCGGCGGCGAGACGAGCAGCACGCGAGGGCCCGCCGTCATCTCGGTCAGCGTTTCAGGATTGGTTGAGAAAAATCGCTGCGTCTCGCGCAGCGGCGGCAAAGCCGGTGATGATCTTTTTGTCACTGGCCGGCTCGGCGGAGCGAACCGGGGAAGACACTTGCGATTTGTCCCGCGGATCGAAGAATCGCGCTGGTTGACAAAGAATTTCTCGATCCATGCTATGATGGACTTGAGCGATGGACTCGGCGTCGATCTTCCACGGCTCACACGCGCCAGCAAGGTCGGATTCAAAATCGACATCAACCTTTTGCCGCGCAGCCCTGGCTGCAACATCGACAATGCGATCTCAGACGGCGATGATTACGAATTGCTCTTCGCGATCTCGCCGCGCGAAAGCGAACGGCTGCAAAAGAGTTGGTCTAAAAAATTTCCGAAACTTTTGCTGACGCGCATCGGTCGATTGAATTCGAGATTCGAGATTCGAGATTCGAGATTGCTCCGTGGCTACGTTCATTTCCAATAACCCGGCGGAAACGGAGGCAATTGGGCGGCTCTTTGCCAAAGATGTCGGGCTTGGTTCGGTGCTTGCGCTACAGGGTGCGCTCGGCACCGGCAAAACACAATTCGTCAAAGGGCTCGTCGCCGGCGTGGGAAGTAGCGCATCCGTCACCAGCCCGACTTTCACGATTGTGCACGAGTATCCTGGCGGCCGCTTGCCGATTTATCATTTCGATTTTTTCCGCCTGCGAGATCCAAAATCGATCGCGCGACTCGGCCTCGATGATTATTTTTTCGCCGCCGGCGTCTCGGTGGTCGAATGGGCGGATCGTTTTCCCGAATTCATTCCCGAGCAAGCGCGCTGGCTTAATTTCGAGATAAGATCGGAGACCGTGCGAGCGATCAAGACGAAATGAAAATTCTCGCCCTCGAACTTTCCACCGCGCGCGGCAGCATCGCCTGGCTGGATGAGGTCGATCTTGTCATGCGCGAATGGACAAACGATCGGAAGAATTCCGGACCATTTTTTGTAAACCTGCAGAACATCCGCGAGAAATTCGGTCCTCCAGAAGAAATCATTGTTGGTCTGGGGCCCGGTTCTTATGCGGGCGTTCGGATTGCGATCTCGGCGGCGATTGGATTGCAAGTTACGTCGAAAACGCGACTTATCGGATATCCTTCGATTTGTGCGATGGAATGTGAGGCGGACGAATATGGCGTCATCGGGGACGCACGCCGCCAATCATTTTTCTTTGCCCGCGTTCGCGCCCACGGGTTGATCGAAGGTCCGACGCTGTTTACTGAAAGCGAACTGCAAGCGAAGTGGGACAAGCTCGAAGATAACATGCCGATCTTTTCGTCCGATAACCTGACGCTATTTAAAGGCGTTGAGCTTAGTTATCCCTCGGCGCTTGTGCTGGCAGGCCTTACTCGAAGCGCGAGTCACAACTTTTCTTTGCCGCCGCTTGAGCCAATTTATTTGCGCGAACCGCACATCACCATACCTAAAACCGCAACAACCGCTTCATGACCAAGGAAACCTATCGATGCTGGGCTGAGATCGATCGGAGCGCGTTGCGTCACAACGCACGACTCGTGCGTGAGCGAATCGGATCAGCCGCACAACTTCTCGCCGTCGTGAAAGCGAACGCTTATGGGCACGGATTGGCCGGCGTCGCGGAAGCGCTCGCGAAGGACGCGCAATTATTTGGGGTAGCTAATCTGGAGGAAGCGATCCAACTGCGCGCCGCGCTTCTTCATCCAATCATCATTCTTGGCCCCTCTATTCCTGAAGAAAGATCGACCATCGCCGAGCGCGGATTTATCCCAACGATTTCCACTTTCGAAGAAGCGCAGGAGTTCAGTCTCGCTGCAAAAGACGCAGCGACCTCAATCAACTTCAAGATCGACACCGGAATGGGGCGCATGGGCGTTCCGGAAGGCAATGCGCGCGCTCTTTTCAAAAAAGTTTCGGCGTTGCCAAAGATCAAAATCCACAGCATCTCGACGCATCTTCCGGCTTCGAACGAGGACGCCGAGTATACGCGGGACGAGCTGGCGCGATTTGGCAAACTCGTTAGGCAAATACGCGCCGAAATTCCCGGCGATTACAAAGCACACGTATTGCAAAGCGCCGGTCTGCTCGCCTTTGCCGATCCGACGTTCGATATTGTCCGCGCGGGGATCGTCCTCTACGGTATCTCGCCTTTGCTGGAGTTTCAGAAAATTCTAAGACCGGTGATGACATGGAAAACGAGAATTGGTCTCGTCCGCGATATGCCGAAGGGAAGTTCGATCAGTTATGGCCGTACGTTCATCACGCCAAGCAAAATGCGGATCGCAACGCTCGCGGCGGGTTATGCTGATGGTTATCCGCGACATCTTTCGAATCGTGATGCCGCCGCTTTAGTTCGCGGTCAGCGCTGCGCGCTGCTCGGACGCGTGACCATGGATTTGATGATGATCGACGTGAGCAAAATCGACAATGTTCAAGTTGGCGACGAAGTCGTTTTGATGGGAAAGCAGGGCGAACAAGAAATTCCGTGCGCGGAGTTGGCGGAGCGGGCCGGCACGATCACGTGGGAAATCACGACGCGCGTTGGCAGCCGGGTCCGGCGCGTTTACGTTTAACGATTCAACGATTTAACGAATCCACGCTTCCCATGTTCCAAATCATTTTCAATGAGCTGAGTGCGGCGGAGATTTCGGCGCTGCCGAAGTCGTTGCAGCTCAATCTGTTGGCTGAGTTTCAAATCTTGCCGGAAGACCTCGACCATCTCGATAACTCGCGATTTGGCGTGATCGAGCGGGAAGGAAAAAAGTTATATCGTTTTCGCGCGAAAGATTACCGGATTTATTTCGAGAAGCGCGACGAAGGGATCACCGTGCATCGCGTCCTGCACAAAAACACACTGCGCGATTTTCTTTTCCGCAGTAAATTGCCGACGTCCGAGGACGCGCAGCTTGGGGAAACGCGCGAGTTCTGGAGACTCATCGAGCAAGGCGAGCGGACGCGGAAACTGTAGCTGTAGCGGCGGTCTATGACCGTCGCTCGAAAGATCGGCGAATAATGCGACGCTCATAGAGCGCCGCTACAATTATTTCATCAAGAGCATCGAGCGGCTGCGCTTGATTTCGCGGGTGATCTTGCGGTGCATGTACGCGGGCATGCCGGTGACGCGGCGCGGCAAAATTTTGCCGCTCTCAGTGACGAATTTTCTCAGGAGATCGGGATTTTTGTAATCGATCGCTTCCAGGGCGATGTCGATCCGGCGGCGCGGCATGGTGCGATTGGCGCGGCGGAACGCGGAACGGCGTTTGGCAGTTTTTGGTTGCATCTAAATCTATCTCGTCTCGCGGTGGAGCGTGTGCCGCTTCAAAAACGGATTGTATTTTTTCTTTTCCAAACGATTGGGCGTGCGCGGGCTTTTTTTGTTCCGCGTGGTCGTGTAGCGAGAGACCGGTTTGCCGAGCGCCTTGGCCTCGGTGCATTCGAGGGTGATAATTTCCTGCGCCATGGCGATTACTCTTTCGCGTCAGTCGGCGCGGCCTCTTCCTCCTCGGCTTCGCCGCCTTCGTCCTCGGTCAAACCGAAGAGCGAAGTCACGGATTGGCGGACGCGCGAAGCTTTACTTTGTTTCTCGAGCTGCGATTGACATTCGACCGTGAAACGTGCGAACGGGATTGCTTCGAGTCGCGCACGGGGGATCGGCTTGCCCGACATCTCACACGTGCCGTAGGTGCCGAGCTCAATGCGCTTGAGCGCCTGGTCGATTTCGTAAAGTGCGTCCTGTTCCTGCGAGAGCAAACTCAGCGCGAAATCGCGATCGTAAGCGTCCGATCCGGCGTCGGCCTGATGCATCCCGAAGGCGGAAGCCTCACTGCCTTCGGCGCGCGAACGCAACGTGTCCTGCGCCACTCCGGCCATGGAATCGACCATGGCATCGCGCAACTGAAGCAGCTTCTCCTTTTGCGCGCGGGTGAAGGAATCGAGTCTCTTCTCGCGATGATTCCGGCCGAGCAGCTTGAGCGTGCCGCGCGAGTCTTTGCTTCCTCTTTTGGATTTGGAAAATTTTGGCGGACGCTTCGCCGGATGTTTTGGCGCCTTTTTTGTAATTCGCGCGGCTTTTTTCGATGTCGATCTTTTGGCGGCGACCTTGCGAGTCGCCTTTGCTTTGCGCGCCGCGGGCCTTTTTGCGGGAGCTTTCTTTTTCTTTGATTTGGCCATAATTCAGGGGGACGCCGGCGGTTTCGGGCGCCAAAAACGGAGGCTTAATTAAGAACATTTCACCAAAGGCGCAAGCGGAGATTTTACGTAAAGATTTAACCAAATTCCGCGCGTTTGCTGTCGATTTTACGAGCTGGCGCTGGAGTAACGGCGCAGGGCAAAACGCCAGAAAACGCGCGATAACCAGAAGATAATTGTGGAGGCAATCACCAGGTGCAACATCAGCCAGCCTGGTTGTCCGAGCGGTTTGATGAGCAGCCGCGCTGGAATATTTGCAATGATCACGACTGGAACGATCCAGCCGAAAATGAATCGAAAAATCCGCGGAAAAATTACGTCCGGATAGCGCGCAATGTTGAGAAAATTGAAGTAGCCGTAAACCAGGCCTTGGGCCCGGACGATCCAAAAACTCACGGCCGCGAGGCAAAGCATGATCGAGTAATGCACGGCGACGCCGAACCCGAGGGCGGTCAGATAAAGCAAGATCGACAGCGGATTTGGGACGAGGCCGAGCCGGGAGAGCGATACGCAAACGACGACGCCACCGAGCGCGGCGTTGATCATGCTGTCGAAGCCAAATTGTTTGGTCGAAACCGCAAACTGGCTGTCGATGGGCAAAACGAGCAGCGAGTCGAGCTTTCCGGTGCGGACAAGCTCGGGAATGTTTGCGATGTTGACGAAAAAGAATCCCTGGAAAAGTTGCGCGATCATTTGGTGCGTGCCGACGAGCAACACCACTTCCCATTTCGTCCAATCGCCAATGCGATCGACCTGGCCAAAAATGATGCTGAAGAAAACGATCTGCCCGCAGAACCAGAGGACTTCGACGATCATCCAAAGGAGGAAGTTGGCTTTGAAACTCATCTCGCGGATGAGAGAATTGCGCAGCATGATGGAGTAGATGTCGATGTAACGCCGCACTACCTTTTCCTGTCTTTAGTTACAGGCGAAGTCAACCTCCACCCGCATGAAACGCTTTTTCCCGCTGCTAGTCATAATCATCGGCTTGATCGTGTTCGCGTTCGTCCTGCGCCAATGTCGACAAAGTGGCGCCGCAAATTATCAGACGGCAACCGTGACGCACGGTCCGCTGACGCAGGCGGTCACTGCAACTGGAACGCTAAATCCTGTCGTGAACGTGCAGGTGGGCAGCCAGGTTTCCGGAAATATCGCGAAGTTGTTTGCCGATTTTAATTCACAGGTCAAAGCCGGAGACGTGGTCGCGCAAATTGATCCGGCGCTTTTTCAAGCCACCGTCACGCAAACCGAAGGTGATTTGGCGAGCGCGCAGGCGGCGCTCGAACTTGCGAAACTGAATGCGACGCGCACGCAACAGCTTTTCACGCAGAAAAATTCATCCCAACAGGATCTCGATCAGGCGATGGCGAACCTGCATCAGGCCGAAGCCAACGTGAAAATCAAACAAGGCGCGCTCGATAAAGCGAAAGCGGACCTCGATCATTGCACCATCACGTCGCCGATTGATGGCGTCGTGATCTCGCGCAGTGTCGATGTTGGCCAAACCGTAGCGGCCAGTTTGCAGGCGCCGATTATTTTCATGATTGCGAACGATCTCACCAAAATGCAGATCGACTCCAACGTGGCGGAAGCGGACGTTGGCGTCGTCACCATCGATCAAAATGTCGATTTTACGGTGGACGCATTTCCGACGCACACCTTTCATGGGAAGGTCACGCAGGTGCGCAATGCGCCGATCACAGTGCAGAACGTGGTGACCTACGACACGGTCATCGGCGTGAGCAATCCGGATTTGAAACTGAAGCCGGGAATGACGGCGAATGTGTCGATCCTCATCGCGCATCGCGACAATGTTTTGCAAATCAAGAACGCGGCTTTGCGTTATCGGCCGGCCGATGCCACGCCGAGTGAGGCAAAATCAACATCTCCTTCCGCGCCAAGTAGTGCGCGCTCGAGCGGTGGACGCGAGCGGCGAAGCGGCGAACGGACGGTTTATGTTCTTTCCGGCGGCCGCCCGAAAACCACGCAGATCAAAACCGGAATCAGCGACGGCATTTCCACTGAAGTTCTCGAGGGTTTGAAAGAAGGCGACCGCGTCGTTACGGCTGAGTTAACATCGACATCCCTATCATCTTCGCCGGCGGCGAATCCATTCAGTGCTCCGCGTCGCTTTCCATGAACCGGAGTTAAGATCGATATGAACAACGGCACGGTCGTCAGGTTGAGCGATGTCCACAAGACGTACCGCACCGGCGAGATGGAAGTGCACGCGGTGCGCGGTGTCTCGCTCGAAATCCAGCGCGGCGAATTTGTCGCGCTGATGGGCGCGAGCGGTTCCGGCAAATCGACACTCATGAATATTCTCGGTTGTCTCGATCGGCCGACAGCCGGCCGATACGTGCTTGATGAATCCGATGTTTCCGCGCTGAATCGCGATCAACTGGCGGACATTCGCAATAACAAGATCGGGTTCGTTTTTCAGAACTTCAATTTGTTGCCAAGGACGTCGGCGCGGGAAAACGTCGAGTTGCCTTTGCTCTACGGCAGGCGTGGCCTAACGAACGCGCAGCTGCGCGAAAAGGCCGACGCCGTTCTTGCGTCAGTTGGATTGGAAGGTCGGGAAGATCATCATCCCAGTCAGCTCTCCGGTGGCCAGCAACAACGCGTCGCAATCGCGCGCGCGTTGATCAATGGCCCCGAAGTTGTGCTGGCG
The DNA here is from genome assembly GCA_003219265.1 of Verrucomicrobiota bacterium. Taxonomy (GTDB): domain Bacteria; phylum Verrucomicrobiota; class Verrucomicrobiia; order Chthoniobacterales; family UBA10450; genus AV133. The sequence goes on along the minus strand of QHQE01000002.1, from coordinate 20,704 downwards.
GACGAGCCGACTGGCAATCTCGACAGTCGGACCAGCATCGAGATCATGGGAATCTTTCAACAACTGAACGAGCGCGGAATTACGATCATCATGGTGACGCATGAGCAGGACATCGCGGCCTATGCGCGACGAAATGTGATGATGCGTGACGGTCTGATCCTGAACGATCACTCAGTTTCGCAACGCTTCGATGCGGCGGCCGAGTTGGAAAAACTGGCAAGATCGACAAATGAATCATGAGTCAAAGCGGAGGAAGCCCTGGAGCGGCGGTCTATGGCCGTCGCACTTATCTCCTTGCTCTAAATTTGAGCGACGGTCACAGACCGCCGCTACAGACCGATGAGAGTTGGATCGACATTTAACATCGCGTTCCGCGCGCTGCGGCGGAACAAATTGCGCTCCGTGCTGACTGCGCTTGGAATCATCATCGGCGTGGCGGCGGTCATCGCGATGGTGGGGATTGGCAACGGCGCGAAGGCGCAGGTGGAAGCGCAAATCGCGAGTCTTGGTCAGAACATCATTCTAGTTTTTTCCGGGAGCACGACATCGAGTGGCATTCGCACGGGCTGGGGCGGCGCAGGCACGCTGAAGATTGAAGACGCGGAAGCGATTCGGCGCGAAGTTTCCGGTGTGACCGCGGTGAGTGAAGAAGTTGTTTCGACCACGCAAGTCGCGGCCGGAAATCAAAATTGGTTTACGCGGATTTACGGCGAATCGGCCGATTACCTCGACATTCGTCAATGGCCGCTGGCCGATGGCTCGCCATTCACACCGCAGGACGTGCGCAGCGCAAACAAAGTTTGCGTGATCGGCCGCACCACCGCGACGCAGATTTACGGCAACGACGATCCCATCGGCCAGGTGTTGCGGGTCAAGAATGTGCCGTTCACCATCACCGGTGTTTTGACGCCGAAAGGATTGAGCGCGCAAGGTGTCGATCAAGACGACATTGTGATCATGCCCTACACGAGCGCGATGAAGCGCGTGGCCGGCGGGACGACTTTGCGTAACATCAACGTGCAGGTGGGCGATGCCAATCAGATGAACGCCGCACAAAAACAGATCATCGATTTGTTGCGCCAGCGTCATAACATTCGGCCGGGGCGCGACGATGATTTCACCGTGCGCAGTCAACAGGAGATCGCCGACGCAGCCACGGCGACGACCAATGTCATGACTGGATTACTTGGCGCAATTGCCGGCGTTTCGCTCGTGGTCGGTGGCATTGGAATCATGAACATCATGCTCGTGAGTGTGACCGAACGCACACGCGAAATCGGCACCCGCATGGCCGTCGGCGCGCACGGCCGCGACATTCTCACCCAATTTTTGATCGAAGCGATCTCACTGAGTTCGGTCGGTGGCGTTCTGGGAATCATCATCGGAATCGCTGCCGCCAAAACAATCGCGATCACGCGGCATTGGCCCGCGCTGATTTCGCCGGGTTCAATTGTCATCGCCTTTCTCGTGAGCGCAGCCGTTGGAATTTTCTTCGGATTTTATCCGGCGCGAAAAGCCGCCGCGCTCGACCCGATTGAAGCGTTGCGTTACGAATAACTTCCATTGATCAACTTTATGGCTGAGCACACTCGTTTTGAAAAACTGGTCGCGGAGGCGAAAAAGAACATCCGCGAAATTTCACCGGAAGATGCGGCCGCGAAAATGAAGAGCGGCGAAGCGGTAATTGTTGATGTCCGGGAAAAGGAGGAGTGGGACGGAGAACACATTCCAGATGCGACGCATCTCAGTCGTGGCACCATCGAATTGGAAATCGACGAAAAGTTTCCGGATTTAAACAAGACCATTATCACCCATTGCGGCGGCGGCGGCCGCTCCGCGCTCGCGGCTGAGAGCCTGCAAAAGATGGGCTACAAAAACGTCCGCTCCATGGCCGGCGGCTTCAAAGCGTGGAAAGCAGCAGGCCTACCGACGAAGAAATAATGCTGTGGAGGCGCTCGCCGCGGCGAGTGCGTTTCTCGGTTCGGCGTTTGACACAAACGCCGCCACAGCGCTCGCAAACTTAACCGCCGACGGCCTGGTAATGGCCGAGGCCGCGTTTCCACATGGCGCGCGCGGCGGCCCAAGTTAACAACAGCCAGCTACTTTGAATGGCGAATGCCTGCGCCAGGGCCGCACCTTGAAGCCGTCCGAGAAAGATCGCAATCGGGCAAAAAAGTTCGTAATAAAACGGCAGCCATTTCATCACTGCCTGGACTCCCGCGGGCATGATATCGATGGGAAACATCTGGCCGCCGAGGAAATATTCGAAGGAGTAAACAATAAACACGACAGTGGAGATCTCGAGAATCCAGAAGGCCATCATCGCCAGGCTGTAGGTGATGAAAAACTGCATGAACGCCGCCATCAGCATCGAGATAAATGCGTAAACGTACGTTATCGCCTGATCGGGCAGGGCGATGTAGTGACGGAAATAAGCGAAGATGAGTACGATGGGCGGCAGGGTAACGGCGGTGTAGACGAGGCGGCCGCTTAGGAAAATGCTAAACCGGTAGCCGAGGTAACTCAGCGGCTTGGTGAGGAAAGAATTGATCTGGCCTTCGCGAATGTCGGCCGCGATCTGCCATTCGTCCTCTGTCGGCGTGACCAGGTTGCTGACCAGGAGCGCGAGCAAATAATAATAAATCATCGAGCCGTAATCGTAGCCGTGGAGCCCGCCACCGCGCTCTTTGAAGATGGCGCGCCAGAGAAAAACGGTGCCGGCCAGCGGAATCAATCCGAAGAGCGCGCGCAGAAAATAATTCCAGCGATAAACAAAGGTGTTCTGCAGTCCGATGTTGAAGACCGAGATGTACTTGTCGATCCTAGCCGTCATTTGTCTTGCGCGAGTTCAACCGCAACCGTGATCGCGGCGATCATGCTGTTGGGTTGGGCGATTCCTTTTCCGGCGATGTCAAAGGCGGTGCCGTGATCGGGGCTGGTGCGTGGGAACGGGAGACCAAGCGTCACGTTCACCCCGGTATGAAAGGCGTGCAGTTTGAGCGGGATCAACCCTTGATCGTGATACATGCAGAGAGCAGCATCCCATTCACCCTCCGCCAGACGATGGAAGAGCGTGTCGGGAGAGACCGGGCCGGCGAAGAGGGAAGGTGATTTGTGAGAAGTGATGGGTGATTGGTTAAGTTGCGCGACCGCTGGGGCGATGATTTCGATTTCTTCGCGACCAAGTTTTCCCGATTCGCCCGCATGGGGATTTAATCCGGCAACGGCAATGCGCGGCGTTTTTTTGGATCGACGATGAAGGAAATCGACCAGCAAGAGACCGACGCGCACAATCTCGGATTGCTTGAGCGCGCTTGGAACTTTGCGCAGCGGAAGATGCGCGGTCACGAGCGCGACGGTGATTTTCCCGCCGGTCAATAACATGGCGAAGTTTTTCACGCCGCAGCGTTCAGCGAAAAACTCGGTTTGTCCGGGGAACTTAAAGCCCGCTTCGAACATGCGCGCTTTGTGCACCGGGCCCGTCACCACGGCGGCGAGTGTGCCGCGCCGTGCGAGCGTGACGGCTTCTTCAAGCGCAGCTGCGGCCGCGCGCGCGGTCTCGATCGTGGGTTTGCCTAACGAACACTCCGGATATTTGCCAATGACCTTGTATCTGGCCGACTTTGGCAAGTGCTCTGACTCCAGCGCCGCCTCAACAATCTCCGGGCCGATGCCCGCGCAATCTCCGAGCGTGATGCCGATGCGTTTCAAAGTGGCGCGACTTTCCAAGTTGCGCGCTAAAGATTCGCAAGCTGGAAGCTTGCGCCACTAAAATGTCCGGATGTAGGCCTTTGATCGGAGGCTGGCGATCCAGCGTTCCTGAAGGTTCTGCGCTTCCAGTTGAATCAGTTTCTTCTCGATTTCGGGGCGAACTTCGGCGAGCGAACGCGTGGCGCCGCCATGCTTGTCGTCGACCTTGAGGATGTAATAATTGCCGCCGAATTCGACGATGCGGCTGATTCTTCCCACTGGCAGGTTGAAGGCCACCTTTTCGAGCGGAGCGGCGAGTGTCTTGCGTTCGATCCAGCCCCAATCGCCGCCGAGCTCGCGTGTGCTGTCCTCTGAATAAATCTGCGCCATGCGATCGAACTCCGCGCCGCTCGCCAGCTTCCCGAGAACTTCTTCGGCCATCGCTTTCTGGGCCGCGGAATTACCGGTTTCTGCGTGGCCGGGAATCATAATCATGCGCAGCTTGATCTGTTCTCTGGCCGTAAATTCATCCCGGTGATTTTTGTAATACTCTTCAATTTTGACCGGCGAAATAATCAAGTTCCGCTTGACGTTCTTGCCCCGCATCGCCTGCACAATCATCCTCTCGGTCTCGAACTTTTTGAATTCGCCCAGCGTATAATTTTGCGCTTCCAGCGTCTTGATAAACGTATTGCGGTCGCCCCCGAATGACTCCTGGATAATCTCGTGCACCCGCTCGTCCACATAATGATCTGGAATCTGATAGCTCTCTTTTTTGAACGCCTGGATAATTAGTTGTCGATCGATCAGGTCATTCAGCGCCGCTTGCCGGGCTTCCTTGACCTTGTTCACCAGCTCTTCGCCGGTCGCCTGCGAACGCAGTAACTTTTCTCGGGGCGCGGATAAAAGACGCACTTGAGAGTATGTGATCACGTCTCCGTTCACAATTGCGGCAATGCCATCAACCACTTGCGGCTCCACCAGCTCCGCCGCGAAAGCGGCGCGGCAAAGTGGTGACAGAGGGAAGCCAAAAACCGCCAGCAACGCGATAACAAACGGACGCATCATACACTTCATAGTTTCTTGATCAGCTCCAGAATTTCCCTGAGACGCTGGTCGATTCTACTCGCAACTAAACGGGGGAATTTGCCACCGACAAGTATAAAATCCCTGCGCCGGGTCAGCATCAATTTACGCTCCCGCGCTTCCACACGGCTAATGCTGGCGTCGGCTGCCGCGAGCTTGATTTCGGTGAGAAGGAACAAATTGTCAACCGCGGGCGGGAACGGGCCGAAGCGGTCGCGCCAATCGCGCCCCAGTCGTTCCAATTGCTCGCGCGTCGTTATTTCAGCGATGTGACGATACGCCTGGATGCGCAAAGTGGTGTCGCCGACAAAACTGGCCGGAATGAAAGCCGGCATGCGCGCCTCGGGCCCAAGCGGAACGAACTCGGCTTCGTTGGTTGCGACAAAATCGAGCCGCAGATCGACCTCCAGCCGCAGTCGCAATTTTTCACCTTTGCGTTGCGCCACCGCTTGCTTGAGCAACTGGCAATATAAATCGAAACCGACGGCCACGATGTGGCCGCTCTGCGCCGTGCCGAGAATGCTGCCCGCGCCGCGAATCTCCAGATCGCGCATTGCGATCCGGAAGCCCGCGCCTAACGAGCTGTATTGTTTGATGGCGTTGATCCGTTTGCGGGCGCCGCCAATGGTCATCATCTCGCGTGGTAAGAGCAAATAAGCGTAGGCTTTGTGCTCGGCCCGGCCGACGCGTCCGCGCAGTTGATAAAGATCGGCCAGACCAAATCGATCCGCGCGATCGATGATAATCGTGTTCGCGTTCGGAATATCGAGACCGCTCTCGACAATCGTCGTGCAAACCAGCACGTCGATTTTTCCCGCGACGAAGCGCGCCATGACCGCTTCCAATTCATCCGAATCCATCTGGCCATGGCCGATGTCGATCTTCGCATCCGGGCAAAGATCGGCGATCTTGTCGCGCATGCGCTCGATTGTCTGAACGCGATTGTGCAAAAAGAAAACCTGACCCTGTCGCTCGATCTCGCGATTGATGGCGTCGCGAATGATTCGCTCATCGTAACCGCAGACCACCGTTTCCACTGGCAAGCGATTGAGCGGCGGCGTCTCAATGGTTGACATGTCTTTCACGCCGACGAGCGAAAGATAAAGCGTGCGCGGGATGGGCGTGGCAGAAAGGGTCAGGACATCGACAAGTTTGAAGAGCTCTTTGAATTTTTCTTTGTGCAAAACTCCGAAGCGCTGCTCTTCGTCGATGACGACGAGGCCGAGATCTTTGAAAACGACATCGCCGGAGATGAGCCGATGCGTGCCGATCACGATATCGACGCCGCCTTCACGTAAAAGTTCCAGAACTTTGCGTTGTTCGGAGTGTGAGCGGAAGCGGCTAAGCATTTCGATCCGCACTGGGTAGTCGAGCATGCGCTGGCGAAAGACTTCGGAATGTTGTTGGGCGAGCACGGTCGTGGGCGCGAGTACCGCCACTTGTTTGCCGTCCATGACCGCCTTGAACGCGGCGCGAATGGCGACTTCGGTTTTGCCAAAGCCGGCATCGCCGCAAATCAAGCGGTCCATCGGCCGCGGCTGCTCCATGTCGATTTTTGTTTCGACGATTGTTTTCAGTTGGTCCGGTGTTTCGCGAAATGGAAACGAATGCTCAAATTCGGCCTGCCATTTCGTGTCGGGACCAAACGCGTGGCCGGGATGCGTTTCGCGTTCAGCTTGGAGGGCGAGCATTTTGCCGGCGTAGTCGAAAATGGAGGCCGCGGCGTTTTTCTTCGCGCGCGCCCATTTTGCGTTGCCAAGCGAACTGAGTGGCGGCGACTTTTTGCCGACACCGACGTAGCGGGAAACGAGATAGGCCTGTTCAAGCGGCACATAAAGTTTCGCTTCATCGGCAAACTCGAGGACCAAAACTTCTTGCACTCTGTTTTGCGCCGCGAATTTTTCAAGACCGAGGAACCGTCCGACGCCGTGTTCGAGATGGACAACGAAGTCGCCCTCACGCAGCTCACTGAAATCAATCTGCGCACGATGGCGTTCTGCGCGGCGCAAGCGCCGGCGGCCATGCGCGGCGAACCGCCCGAATAATTCCGCGGCCGAAAGCACGACAAGATTAGCGGCCGGAAAACAAAAGCCGCGCGCGAGAGTGCCTTCGACAAGATCGACATCATCGAGCGCGCCCTTCTCGCCCATGATTTCGCGAAAACGCTCGATTTCGCCGTCAGTCTGAAAATAGATGACGATCTTCGCCTTGTTCGCGCGCCATTCTTTCAATCGCGCGGCAAACTGTGCGCGCTTTGCTTGCACGAGCATGAGATCGCCGATCGCGAACTCTCCGACTTCGCAATCTTGAAACGCGCCGCTGAAATCTTCGGGTCCACTTTCGATCCAACTTTCGCTTATCTGAATCTGTGCGTCGGAATTTTCGCCCGGTTCGATGTCGATCTTTAAATCGTGATTGTCGATGTAATCGCGAATGAAACCACTTTGGTCTTCTATCAAGGAAGGGCGATTTCCAAATCGCCCCGGCGTTTTGGAAACCGCCGCTCCTTGTTTCGCCGCGGCGCTGAGAAGGATTTCGACCGAGCCCAAGTCGTTCACCGAGGTCTGAGTATCGATATCGAACTCGCGCAGGGATTCGATTTCATCGCCAAAGAATTCGACCCGCACCGGCAGCGGCGCCTGCCACGAATAAAGATCGACAATCCCACCGCGGACAGCGAACTGTCCGCGCGTGGTTACTTGAGCGACGCGTTCATAACCAGCGCCGGAAAGCTGCTCAAGGATGCGTTCCATCTTTTCCGTCGTCCTGCGTCGAAGTTGGATGGAAGCGGAGATGAGCGCGCCCGGTTCAGGCGCGGGTTGATCGAGGCTGGCGCGAGTTGCAACAATGACGTGCGCTCCTGCATTGCGCTCGACGAGAGAAAGCAAGGCGAGGCGTTCGGCCGCGATCTCCGGGTCGGGCAAGATATTTTCGACCGCGGCAAATTCTGCTTCCGGCAGGAAGAGCGCGTCCAGTTGCCAGTTGAGCAAACTCTCGTAGAGCAATTCCTGGGAATGAACGCTCGGGCAGAAGACCCAAATCGTCTTGTCGATGTTGTGCGCAATGGTGGCAACGAGGAATGCCTGGGCCGAATCGATGACGTGGGAAAAGACGATGGGCCGTATGCGGTTCTCAATCTGGCGCAACTTCGCCGCGATCGGTTCGGAGCGCGCAACGAGCGTTAGAAGGTCACCGGGCGTCGATTTTTCCACGGCGAATGTTTCGCCGAAACAACCGCAACTTCAAAGACAACCGCGAGCCGGCGGTCGCGTTTAATTTGTGATTGTAACCGGTGTGCCGGCTGAGACTGACTTAAAAAAGTTTTCAGCCATGAACTCCGGCATGCGGATGCAGCCGTGCGAGGCGGGATAACCGGGCAAGTAACCTGCGTGCATCCCCACCCCGCCAACGATGCGCATAAAATAAGGCATGGGCGCGCCTTGAAAATGAGTGCCGGGCGGCCGCGGATCCTTATCCACATCGATATTCTGCACGACGACGTTGTCGGCGGCATCGACGTAATCGCCATACTTGGTCGAGACGTGTTTGAGGTCCTTCTGGATAATGGAGAAATGGCCCGCCGGAGTGTTAAGCCCTTCACGGCCAGTCGAAAGCTGGGAGATGCCGACGAGCATTCCGCTCTTATAAAAATACGCACGCTGCTCTCCGAGACTGATCTTGATGGCGGGTTTCCCCCCAATCCCATCCCCATCCCAATATGAGACCGTGTCGTGCGGCGCGCCGGCCGTCGGCGCTGTTCCGTAGATGCCCCCTAAATATTGAGTCCGGGCGGCGAAGCGCGCGTCTTCTTCGCAGCCACTCATAAAAAAGATCGCGGCCGCGAAAATGGGCATCGATGAAATTCGTAGAAACAAACGAGACATAGGATTTGTTCGAAACGGATTTTGTTAACGTTCGAAGCGGGTAAAGTCAAGGAACGGCCGCCCCCGCGTGCAGTGCACCAGTTTGATTGGCCGGTAGCGGAAGTAGGCGCACGCCCTGTTTCTAGCATGCGGCCCGTTCTTAAGACTTGTCTCCCTTCCGAGACAATGCTCTATAAACGTGGCGCGCCTACGGCGCTTAGATGCGAAACTGATACAGTCCCGGGCCTCGGCTTGAATTGTGCTTGCTTTCATGCAGACTTCCGCGGCCGTTTCCTTCCATGCCCACTTACGAGTATTCCTGCGCAAAGTGCGACCAAACCTTTGAGGTATTTCAATCCATGCGCGACAAACCATTCCGCGAGTGCCCGAAAGAGCTTTGCCGACTGCCCAGATGGGGACATGGGAAGGTGAAGCGCCTTCTTGGCACGGGGGCTGGATTGATCTTCAAGGGCTCTGGTTTCTACATCACCGATTATCGAAGTAGCTCGTACAAAGAAGCGGCCAAGAAAGATGCGCCCGCCCCCGTCCCCGCTGCGAAAGAGACGGCGACGAAGACTCAGCCTGCAACATCGACAACGACGAACAAGCCAGGGAAAGAACCAACCGCATGACCAAGCTGATTTGTCCCGAGTGCGGGCATGAGAACGAGCCGGAGCGCATTTATTGTCATCGCTGCGGGGCGCGACTCGACCGTTCCGCCACCGCGTCGCGGGCGTCGCAGCAGAAGGAGTTGAAGGACACGCAGCGTCATGTTCGAAAGATGTTAGGGCCGCAAAACGTGGGGTTCCGCCGTTTGTTTTTCACGATTTCCAAGGTGGTCCTCGGCGCGTGCGCGGCAGCCGCAGTGATTCAAATGATTCTGCCACCGGATGTCCCATCGGCGAGCAAAGATGTGGCGCCGCGGCAGATCAATTTCGACTTGGAAAACGCGATCTATTCCCACCGACCAGCTCAGCTTGAGTACACGGAGGAGCAGGTGAATGCTTATCTCGCCTACACGCTGAAGAGCAAGCAGTCCGCTTTAAACAAGCGGCTGCTGAATTTCAAGCGTGCGATCGTTGGATTCGGCGAGGGCGCTGTTACCATCACGGCTGAACGTTCCCTTTTTGGATATTCGCTCTACAGCGGCTCTGCTTACGCGGTCCGTGCCGGAGAAGGAAAAATCGTCGTCTCGAACAAAGGCGGCAACATCGGCCGGCTTCCATTTCATCCAGAGATCATGCAGTTCATGGATATTATTTTCGCCGATCTGTGGTCGGCGCTCCAGCGTGAGCAGAAACTAATCGCCAAAATGGGCGCGATCGAATTTCACGAAAAGCAGGTTCTGCTGAGCGCGCCGCCGCAGCCGCATTAGGAGCGACCGGCAGGCCCACCCTCTCACCCTGCGAGCCCGCCGGTCAACACCAACCGCAAGAATCGACAACTGGGATTCGTAATTAGCGCCCACTCAGTGCGCCGTGCGAACGTTCGTAGGCGCGGACCGCACGACGGGTTTCTGGCCCCATGATTCCGTCAATGGCACCATGATAGTAGCCCGCTCGAGCCATTTGGCGCTGGAGCGCGACAACTGAAGACCCTCCGCGATAACGATCGCGATAGTCATATCCGTAAGCTGGCTCCCTGGAGTAACCATAATCGTACCCATAGGGAGAGGAGTACCCATATGGATAATAGCCATAGCCATAGCCGTAATAACCGTACGGGTAGTAACCGTAAGGATATCCGTAGTACGGGAAACCAAACCCGCCGAAAAAGATGAAGTCGTCACGGTCACGGAAGTGTCCGCGGTGCCGCCAATCACCGCTCCAGCGGTTGCCATTCCAGCGATTGAATCCTCCCTGACGGAATGTTCCTGCGCTGCCGGTCATCGCGAATGCCCCTCGCGCGGGCGCCCGCCCGAAGTGCCCGCCGCCGCCGCGTCCGCCGCGTGGATCGGCCATCGCCAGTGGCACGGGCAACGCTACCGCCGCCAAAGCGCTTAAGAAAAGTATAGCTTTTTTATTCATAGATTGTTTTGGGTTGTCCGTAAATTACACACCTCGAAATGGGGAGAGTTTCGTAAATAGTGACGACTGATGCGGCTGACGAGTTTTACTAGCCAGCGTGCTCCCTTCCCGATTATCATCCGCCAGCATCTTGATGAAGGTGAACTGCCCCGCGATCTTTATACTGTCGGTCTTCACGCTGCAATTGCTCCGCGCGGCGCCTCCGGAGCGGAGCGTGAGCCCTTCGCAGCAATTCATTATTTACGGTGCCAATGGCGCGTGGCGCGGCGCGGTTTCAGAGCTGGCGGAGCGGACTAAAGCCAATTTCCTCGCGCTCCTGCGGCGGCCTGATCGCTGGAAGACGCCCGTGCTTATCAATTTGCAATTGTCGCAAGCGAACCCGCCTAAAATACCGCCGGCCGCGTTGCGTTTCAGCCAGACCGGCTTCGGTCTCAAGTTACAGCTCGATTTCACCGTCGCTCGAGATGTCGATGGCTCACTGGTCGAGCGTGCATTGCTGCGCGCGATTCTGCTGGAAATGATTTATCGGAACCAACCAGACATCGCTCCAGGCACGCCGTACGTGCAGCCGCCGGATTGGTTGCTCGATGGCGTGCTGGCGCTCACGCCCGGCCGCGATCGCAGGCCGCTGGTCGAGGCGCTTCTCCTCTCGGACAAGATCATGCCGCTGGAAAAACTTCTCCGGCCCACAAGCATTTCGGGCCTCGATTCTCCCGCGCAGCTGCTTTATCGCGCTTACTCATTTGCGCTTGTGCAGTTGCTGGTCGATGCAACGGGCGGGCCTGCGCGGCTGGCACGCTACATCGACAATCTATCGCGCGCCTCAACCGATCCGCTCGCCGATTTGAAGGCGCAGTTTCCGGTATTCAACGGCGGGGCGGAAAAAACCTGGCGCTCAGGCGTAGTTCGACTGGGTGCCACGCAGAGTTATCAATTGCTCACTTTTGCCGAAACCGAGCGACACTTGGACGAATTGTTGCGCATCAAAATTTCAGATATTGGGCATTTAACCAAAACCGTCCAGCTTGGCGATCTTTCGCAGCGAAAGATCTCACCTGTGGAGAGTGCGGCGGTCGCCGCGGCGAGCCAGGATTTGGTCTTGCTAGCGGCGCGGGCGAATCCGATCCTGCGGCCGATTGTGCAGGAATATCAGCAAATCGCGGCTCTTTTGACGAACGGCAAACGGAAAGGACTGACTGCGCGTCTCGCACGTGTGCAAACGGTTCGCGCAAGACTTGCCACGTGCATGAGCGAGATCGACGATTACATGAACTGGTTCGAAGCGACGCAATCCAAAACAAAAAGCGGGGCATTTGTCGATTACCTCAAAGCGGCTCAAGAACAGAATGAGGCGCGCCCGCGGCGTCGGGACGCACTCTCGGTTTATCTCGACGCATTGGAAGAACAATTTCAAGATTGAAGATCGAATGCACGAATCGCTTAAGAACGCGATCGATTACATCGAAATGGCTTCGCGCCATCTCGCGGAGACGAAAAGGTTTTTCAGCGCGTTATTGGGCTGGTCGTTTCAAGACTACGGACCCGATTATGCGTCGTTTGATGATGGCCGAATGACCGGCGGCTTTTTCGCTTCAGAAAAAACCGCGGGAGTGGACACGGGCGCGCCGCTTGTGGTCTTTTATCAGCCCGAGCTGGAGAAGATGCTGGCCGAGGTGAAGAAACTCGGCGGCAAGATCACACGCGAGATTTTTGAATTCCCCGGCGGACGCCGTTTTCACTTCCGTGAGCCCGGCGGCGGCGAGTTCGCCATTTGGTCGGACAAAAAGTGATTGTCGCATCGGCGATCGCCCAGCGGTTTCATTTGGCCTTCCTAATCTCGCCAAGATCGCGACGGTGGAGTAAACACCAAGTCTCGGTGCCGTGAAATGCTGGCGAGATGGCGAACAGGGTACGGGAATTCGATGGCTCCGCCGGGCGTCGGCCTACGCGGAAGCGGCTACAGCGGCAGTTGCTCGTTGCGCGGTTGCTGATTATCATAAGCCGCGCGACTAAGCCGCGTCTTTTTCATTCTCATGCAGAAAATTGGATTTGCCGAAGCTCTCGATTCCATCGTGGCCAGCGACCCACGTTATCAGCGGGAGGCGTATGTTTTTTTGCGCGACGCGCTCGATTTCACCACCAAACAGCAGAAGAAGATCAAAGGCGCCACCGTGCGTCATGTGGCCGGTCCGGAACTGCTCGACGGCGTCCGGCAGTACGCGCTCAAGGAATTCGGGCCGATGGTGATCACGGTTTTTGATAATTGGGGAATCCACTGCTGCGAGGACATTGGGCACATGGTTTTCAATCTGATCAGGGCCGGGATTTTCGGGAAAACCGAGGAAGATTCGCTGGAGGACTTTAAGAATGTTTACGATTTTGAGGAGGCGTTCGTAAGGCCGTTCGCGCCCGCGAAACCAATTGCTCCCGCGGTCGCGGGGCCGCCAGGTCTGCCAGCGCCAAAATCGTTATGATCCCGCGGCTGCCGGGACTGGGCCTGGCACTTGTCGTGGCAACTATGTTCAGCACTGCCAATTTGAAAGCCACGCCCACCGACGATTCGGCGGTTATTACCTTTCCCCCGAGCTCGGCGCAGAAATGGGTCTTGCCGGACGGTTTGACGGTCATTGTGCAGGAGGATCACAGCGCCCCGGTGGCGAGCGTGCAGGCCTGGTGCGCCACAGGGAGCGTGAGCGAGGACGAGCATCTGGGTGCGGGCCTGTCCCACATTCTCGAACACATGCTCTTCAAAGGAACGAAGACGCGAACGACCAACGCCATCGCGCAAAAAATTCAGGACGTGGGCGGTTACATCAACGCCTACACCGATTTCGACCGCACGGTTTTCTGGATCGACGTTCCAAGAGACGGCGTCGCCACCGCGCTCGATGTTTTGGCCGATGCGATGATGAATTCGACATTGCCGCCGGCGGAGTATTTGAAGGAACAGGAAGTGATCCGGCGCGAGTTCGCGATGAATCTGGATAATCCCGACCGAATGACCAGCCAACTTCTCTTAGCCACCGCCTTCCAGCGGCATCCTTACCGGCTGCCGGTGATCGGGCAGATGGAAATTTACAATCAGCTCACACAAGAGCAGGTGATGCGGTATTACAAAGCACGTTACGTCCCGAACAATCTCATCTTTATCGTAGCGGGAGATGTCGATGCAGAAAAGGTGCATCAGCAGCTCGCCGAATTCTTCAAGCTTTATCCGGAGAAATCACTCAAGCCGGTCTTCATTCCTGAGGAACCGCCGCAACTGGGCCGGCGTGAAGTGCACAACGAGTTCGCTACCGAGCTAACGCGTCTCTCACTGGCTTGGCACGTTCCCGAGCTCACGCATCCGGACGTTCCCGCGCTCGATGTGCTCTCGACGATTTTGGGTGACGGCCGCAGCTCGCGCTTGTATCGGCGCGTGCGGGAAGAGGCCGGCCTGGCCTTTGGCGTCTCGGCGTTTTCCTACACGCCGGGCGACCCAGGATTGCTCGGCATTGATGCCACGGTCGATCCAAAAAAGCGCGAGGGCGCGGAGCACTTGATTTTGCAAATCATCGATGAAGTGAAACAGGCCGGCGTCACGCCGGAGGAGTTGATGAAAGCGAAGAAAATCTCGCTCAGTCATCATCTCGATGCTCTGGCCACGATGCGTGGCCAGGCGTCGGATATCGGAGGGAACTGGCTGCTCACACGCAATCTTAATTTCAGTCGCGACTATCTCGCGGCCGTCCAGAAAGTGACGCTCGACGATATTCGCCGCGTCGCCACGAACTATCTCACTAGCGACAACTTGACGGTCGTGTCGCTCAACCCACGGGGCTCGCTCGTGGCAAAAGCGGAGGGCGCGAAGGTCGCGACGGCGACTGAAATTCAAAAGTTCGAACTGGCCAACGGCTTGCGTATTCTCGTGCGCGAAGACGCCCGGTTGCCGCTGGTCTCGATGACTGCTGTGTTCCGCAGCGGGCTGCTCGCCGAAACGCCCCAGACCAACGGCATCACCCGATTGATGGCCAAAGTGTTGCTCAAAGGAACCAAGACGCGCGCGGCGGAGCAGATCGCGAATCAGATCGAAGCGGTCGGCGGCAGCATCGGCAGCGACGCGGGCAATAACAGCTTCAGTGTTTCGCTTCACCTTACCAAGCCCGATCTGAAACTGGGCGTTGATTTACTCTCGGATGTATTACGAAACGCGACCATGCCGGCGAAAGCCGTGGCGCGCGAACAGGAAGTTCAGATCGCCGGGATTAAAGAAGAAGACGAACAGCTCACGGCCGTCGCGCGCAACATCTTGCGCGCCGCGCTCTTTGCGCATCATCCCTACGCGTTGCGGGCGAATGGATCGCCTGATTCCGTCCAACGTTTGACGCAGAAAGATTTACTCGACTTTCGTGATCGTTATCTGGCGGCAAAGAACGGCGTCATTTCCGTTTTTGGAGACGTGAAAGCTGCGGAAGTGAAACAGCTTTTCGAGGAGACACTCGGCGCGCTGAGGCCGGGTGCGCTTGCCTTAACGGACGCCCATCCGGCGGCGCCGTTGCGGCAGATGACAAATGTCGAGAGCCAAAAAGAGAAAGCGCAAGGCGTGATCATGGTCGGATATCGCGGCGTTGACATGTTTAGTCCGGATCGCTATGCGCTCGAACTCATCGATGAAGCAAGCAGCGATCTGGGCTCGCGTTTTTTCATCCGCATCCGCGAACAAATGGGGTTGGCGTACTACGTCGGCGCCAGTCAAATGCAAGGACTGGTGCCCGGGCTTTTCGCTTTCTATCTCGGAACCGATCCACAGAAGATCGAGCCAGTGAAAACGGCGCTTCTCGATGAGATTCAAAAACTCGCAAGTGAAGGCCTGACGAGGGAAGAGTTGGCCCGCGCCAAGAAAAAGTTGATCGGCCAGCAGCAAATCGCGAATCAAAGCAATGACTCATTCGGTTACCAGTGCGCGCTCGATGAGCTTTACGGGCTCGGTTTCGATCATTACAAATCTCTCGAACACGATGTCGAAGCAGTCACGCTTGACGATATCAGGCGCGTGGCCGGAAAATATTTTCGCGATCAACCGTATGTTTTGGCGACGGTGCGACCGCCAGATCATGTCGGAGCGCCGAAAACTAATTGAGCCATGGCTGAAGTCCAGACCAGCACGCAAAGCGGCGAGCTTGCCCAGCGCTTCATCGAGTTCGTTATGATGCAAGCGCAGAATGCCGCGCTTTTTCTTGGGCAGATTCCAAATCCCAAGACTGGCGAAGGGGAAGTGAACCTTGAGCTGGCCAAGATGTTCATCGATCAGCTCGCCATGATTCAGGAAAAGACGCGCGGCAATTTGACCAACGAGGAGACGACAGTTTTGCGCAACACGCTTTCAAATTTGCAGATGGCATACGTCGAGGTTGCGCGGCAAGCGCCCAAAGGTGGCGCCCAACCGGCGCCGCAACCCCAACCATCTGCATCTTCCTCCACAACGCCCGAAGAGAAACCGAAAGTTCCCGAGCCAATTTCACCTCCTGCTCCGACCGAGTCCGAATCAAAGAAGAAGTTCACGAAAAGCTACGGCCCGTAACTGTAGCAGCGTTCTATGACCGCCGATCTAGTCAGTGCACGCGCGCAGAGCGCCGCTACATAAATGCACGCGTCCGCGAAGAAAATCCGGCGGGAGAAAAAGAAGATTGATTCACTCGCCTCCCGGCGCGTGAACCCTCGCGGGCTTTCCCCTCCACGTCGCTCGGCTCCCGCCGGCTCCGTTGCCGATTTAAACATCGTTAGCAATCCGATCGAAGCTGCTGAAGAAGCCGGTTTACGCTACGTCAGTGACGGTCAGCCGGGTTACACGCGCAAAGGGAAAGGTGACGATTTCGATTACTTCGACACGGAAGGAAAGTTGATCCGCGACGAGCAACGGCTTCTGCGCATCAAACGTTTGGCCGTTCCGCCCGCTTACACCCGCGTTTGGATTTGTCCGTCGCCGAACGGTCACATTCAAGCGACGGGGCGCGATGCCCGCGGGCGCAAGCAATACCGTTATCACGAGCGCTGGCGCGAGGTGCGGGATGAAAACAAATACGATCGCATGGTCGTTTTCGGTAATGAGCTTCCGAAAATCCGCAGGCGCGTAAACAAAGATCTCGCTTTGTCCGGTCTGCCCCGAAACAAAGTGCTGGCGACAGTGGTGCAGTTGCTCGAGCGAACATTCATTCGCGTTGGCAATGAAGCGTATGCCCGCGAGAACAAGTCGTTCGGCCTAACGACCATGCAAGATCGGCATGTGGACGTGAAGGGATCGCAACTGCGGTTTCGTTTCCGCGGCAAGCGCGGGATCAAACATCAGATCGATCTGACCGACGGGCGAATCGCGAAGATCGTCTCGAAGTTCCAGGATTTGCCTGGCCAGGAATTGTTTCAATATGTCGATGATGAGGGTGAAGTGCGCGACACCACTTCGCAGGACGTGAACGATTACTTGCGCGAGGTGACCGGCCAGGATTTCACGGCCAAAGATTTTCGCACCTGGGCGGGAACGGTGCTGGCGGCGATGGCGCTGAGTGTGCGCGATCCATTTGAAACAAAGAAACAGGCCAGGGCCAACATTAACGATGCGATCGGCACTGTTTCAAAACTGCTCGGCAACACTCCGGCGATTTGCCGAAAATGTTATGTTCATCCGGCTATTCTCCAAGCTTATCTGGATGGGAATTCGATCGAAGGATTGAAGCAGAAAGCCGAAGAAGCCGTTACACAAAATCGTTGTGACTTACGGTCCAGCGAGACCGCGGTCTTGAAGTTTTTGCAAGCGCGCCTGGCCAGAAAAGCAGCCTGAGCCTCGGCTGAGGCGCGTTATTCGCGGCTTGCTCGCCGCGCCGGCGTAGGTGTGGGTTTGGTCTTTGCGCTCTTGCGGACGGTGATGGTTTGTTCTCCGGCCATCTGTGGTTGTTCCTTCTCGGAATATTTTTTCGTGGTTGGCCAAATGAGACGCCACGGCTGCGTCTTCACGGTCTCCGTGAATTCCTTGATGTTGCGGCCGGCTGGGCCGAGATCGTTGACGGCCGATTTCAATTTTTCGGAGGAATTGCGAAGGTTCTGGAGTGAGACTTCAATGTTGTTATTGGCCGAAAGGTCGTGGCTGACCTTCTCGATGTTCTTGAGCGAAACCGAGAGGGAGCTGTCCGGTGCGGTGAGATCTACAAGATGCTCCCCGAAAGTTTTGAACTGGCCGATGGCGAGAGTGAGGTCGGAACTTTCGTCGGTGAGGTGATTGAGATTTTGCGCGGTGGTCTCCAGTTCTTTCATGGTGGCGGTCGCTTCCGTCGCCACCGGCTTGATGATCTCGAGCATCTTGGCCGCCGCTTCGCTGAAATCGGGAACGCGCTCCCCGGCAAACATCTCGCCACTTTTGGCGCGACCCGAGGCATCGGTTCCCTGGGAAATGTCGATGGCCGTCTCGCCGAGCAAGCCGAGCGTAATCAAGCGCGGCTTGGCGTCGCGATAGACCTTCGCGTTCTTGTCCACCTGCACGTCGATGCGGACTTCGAATTTCGGTTTGCCGTCCGACGGCGTAGGGGTCGCGTTGGGATCGGGCGGGTGCATCGCCGTGGCGGCTTCTTGTGCACGCTCGTCCTCTTCGCGCGAAACCGGCGAATACAATTTTTCGACTTGTCCAATCTTGCGACCAGCCAGCAGAACCGGCGCGCCAAGTTTGATTCCGGCCGCGTTGTCGAAGTAAATCTTGTAGGTCACGAGCGGGCGGAAAAGCCCGGGCGTGCCGAGCAGGATGAGAACGCCTGTTATCACTGCCACCGTGCCGACGACCAGGAGGCCGGTTAAAATTTCATTTCGTTGCAATTGCATCTTCGCTCTCTTCCAGAATGGGGCCTTCAGTGCTTCCGCTCAAGAATTGAGCGACCACCGGATTCTTCGACTGCTTGAATCGCTCGGGCTCGGCGTCTTCAATGATTTTTCCTTGATAAAGCATAGCCATGCGCGTGCCGATGCGAAAGGCACTGTCCATTTCATGCGTCACGGTGACCGATGTCACTTTGGATTTTTCGCTCAGGCTGATGATCAATTCATCGATGACCGAGCCAATGACCGGATCGAGACCAGCCCCCGGCTCGTCAAAGAGAATCAATTCCGGCTCCAGCACCAGCGCCCGTGCCACGCTCACGCGTTTTTTCATGCCGCCGCTGAGCTCGGAAGGCATCAGGTCTTTTGACTTGCTCATTCCCACCAGCGCGAGTTTTTCATCGACAATCTCGTCGATTTCCTGGCGTGATTTGGTGGTCAGCTCTTCCAGTGGCAGCGCAACGTTATCGCGCACGGTCCGCGAGCTGAGCAGGGCCGAGTATTGATACACCATTCCGATGTGTCTGCGAATCTGTTGCAATTTGCGACGCGACAGCCGCGTAATTTCGAACTGCTTAAAAAAAATCGAGCCGGAATTGGGCTGCAAAATTCCCAGGATCAGGCGCAGGATTGTGCTCTTGCCGCTGCCGCTCTGCCCCATGATCACCAGGCGATCCTGCGGCTTGACCTCGAGCGAGAGCCCGTCGAGCACTTTCTTTTCGTCAAACTGCATCGTCACGTCGCGCAGCTTGACCATATGCGAAGGCGGCGCGCTCACGTGGGGAAAAACACGGTGTAAACGATGTTGTAGAGCGTATCGAACCCAATCACGGTTGTAATTGCTGTAACTACGCTCGAGGTTGTCGCGGTCCCGACGCCGGCCGCGCCGCCTTTCACGGTCAAGCCCCGGTAACAAGCGATCGCGCCGATAAGCAGGCCGAACATAACACTCTTTAGCACGCCAGTGATGATGTCCCGGATAAGAAGAGCGTCGCGCACAAGATCGACAAAATAAACGAAGGCAATGTGAAAGTAGGCGCGCGAGACCAGGCTGCTGGCGGCGATCGCTGCGATATTCGACACCGTGGAAAGACAAGGCATCAGGAAAAAAAGCGCCAGCATTCTCGGCGCGACCAGAAAACGCAGCGGCCCGATGCCCATCGCCTCGATCGCTTCAACCTCCTCGGAAACCTGCATCGTGCCGAGTTCCGCGGTGAAGGCTGCGCCGATTCGCGCCGCGAGCATGATTCCGGTGATCAGCGGACCCAGCTCTCGCGTAAAAGCGATTGCCACCAAACCGGGAATCAACCGCTCGGTCCCAAAGCGCTGAAGTTGATAGCCGGTTAGCAAAGCCATGGTTAAGCCGAGAAAAAATGAGACGAGACCAACCAGCGGAACGGATTCGACACCAGCGCGCTCGGTCTGACGAAAAAAGCTGGCGGCGCGAAATGGAACGCGGCCGCGCCGGATGCGGCCGATGCTTTCGTCTAAGGTGTGGGCGATAAACCAAAAGACGCTGCCGACTTCGCGAAGGAAATTGCGGCCGAGCTGACCGATGCCTTGCATAACTACAACCGGATGATGCGCGTTCGCCATGTTTACGGGGAAGTTGCCTCACTTCGCGATGTGGAAAAGGAGAAAAGCTGCGTCGAAATGTATTTCCTAGCCACACGTTTCTTGCCAGTGCGCTAAAACCGGGCGAAGAGCCTGACCGATAAGGCTTAGTTGTGAAAATAGCCTGGCCATTTAAATACTTGTTCGCAGTCGCACTCCTTGCCGCGACGGCAGCCGATCTGGCGCAGTCACAGGAAAGCAGTGTGAAAGATGCCGCGGCGCGAGGGGCTAGCGAAATTATGCAGACAAATCAGAAAAAGTTCGGGCTTGTGATTCACGGCGGGGCCGGAACCATTGAGCGCGGCAAAATGAGCGCGGAGGGCGAACAGCAATATCGTGCCGCGCTTGAGCGCGCGCTTACTGCGGGTTACGAGATTTTAAAACTCGGCGGATCGAGCCTCGATGCCAGCGAAGCTGCCGTGCGCGTGCTCGAGGACGATCCTCATTTCAACGCCGGCAAAGGCGCCGTCTTTACAAATGCCGGCACGAATGAACTGGATGCCGCGATCATGGACGGGAAAACATTGCGGGCCGGAGCGGTCGCCAGTTTGAAACACATCAAGAAT
This sequence comes from Verrucomicrobiota bacterium, assembly GCA_003219265.1. Lineage (GTDB taxonomy): Bacteria > Verrucomicrobiota > Verrucomicrobiia > Chthoniobacterales > UBA10450 > AV133. The sequence goes on along the minus strand of QHQE01000002.1, from coordinate 22 downwards.
CCGATCAACCTGGCGCGGCTGG
>QHQE01000059.1 GCA_003219265.1 Verrucomicrobiota bacterium | reverse complement strand
AAGGATATCGGTGACCTGGCGAAGAAACTTTTCAAAGACTTTGTCAACCAAGCCAAAGCCGATGGTAAGCAGTTTGTGGGAGACCATAAGGAGGCGTTTGTCCGGCGCACTGAGCAGTTCAAAAACGGTGAAATCAGCGAAACAAATTACAAGAATGGTCTGCTCAATCTTCTGGCGCTGGCAAAAATGGAGCGTCTGAAACAGGAAGGACTGGCACAGGTCGAGATTGATAAGTTCACCGGCGGCGTAATCGATATTTTGATCGATGCTGGCCTCCGGGCCATCCCGTGAATCTACCCGATTGGCTAATTTCGCCCATCGTTCCCAATTGATTGGCAGCATCAAAGGAGTTTCGGGGAAATGACCTTTTACGCAATCGCCGCCGGGTTCCGCAACGTGGAGGGATCACTCATTATAGGGCGTGTGTGTCAGACGCCGTAGCGGCAACATGTGCCGCGCCCTTGCCCACCCAAATTGCCTTGCAACTTTTTCGCGCAGACCTTCCAGTTTCAACATCGCGCGCTTCCCATGACGACTGCCAACAAAATCACCGTGGTCCGGATTTTGATGATCCCGGCGTTCGTGACGATGGCGATTTATTATGGCCAAAGCATCCAGCGCGGTGAACCACTCGAGTGGCAGCGCCTTGTCGCGATCGTGATCTTCCTGCTCGCCGCCGTCAGCGACGGACTCGATGGCTATGTGGCCAGGCGATACAACCAGCGCAGCTCGTTAGGCGTGATTCTCGATCCAATCGCCGACAAAGGTTTGCTCCTGAGCGGCATTATCACATTGAGCATCAGCAACTGGAGCGAGATTGATCCGGAATACGGAAGGTTCCCGGCTTGGTTTCCGGTTCTCGTGATCACGCGGGACGCTGTCATCCTCGTAGGCGCGGTTGTTCTGCATTTGCTGAACGGCAAGGTACTCGTCAAACCGAATTGGACCGGTAAAGTTGCGACCGTTTGCCAGATGTGCGCTATCGGGTGGGTGATGTTGCAACTGCGTTTTCTTCCGCTGTTCTTCGTCGTCATCGTCGCGGGAATTTTCACTTTGATCTCCGGCGTGGTTTACGTGATGGATGGCGTCCGCCAGTTGCAAGCCGAAGGACATGCGCACCCCCGCCGGGATTAAGATCGACATCTTCAGTCGATGAACGGCAAAAGCGAGACGCCGAATGTTGCTATCATCGGACGCCCGAATGTCGGCAAATCGGAATTGTTTAATCGCCTGATCGGTCGAAAAATTGCAATCGTTCACGATCAACCGGGCGTCACGCGGGATCGGCTTTCGGCCATCTGCACGCGCGGGCCCAGGCCGTTCATGCTTTGGGACACGGGCGGCGTTGGCGGTGCGGGTGCGTCGGAGCTGGTCGCACAAGCGCACCGCGCCGCTGAGGACGCTTTGCACGAGAGCGACGTTCTTCTTTTCGTTGTCGATGCAAAACAAGGGCTGTCGCCGATCGATCTGGAACTTGCGCGCCTCCTGCGCAAATCACAAAAACCGATCGTGCTCGTCATCAACAAGATCGATGACCCGAAACACGAAAATCTCGCGGCTGACTTCGCGTCACTCGGTTTCGATAACGCTGTTTCAATCAGCTCCGCGCATGGTCGCGGCATTTCTGAATTGCTCGACGCGATTAGCCCTCTTTTACCCGCAAGTGCCTCAGAGATCGAGAATCGACCATCGACCATCGAGAATCGGCTGAGCATCGCGATCATCGGTCGCCCGAATGTGGGCAAATCTTCGCTGATCAATTCGATCACGCGGAGCGAGCGCGCAATTGTGAGCGAGTTGCCGGGGACAACCCGCGACGCGATCGACATTTCTTACGAGCGCGACGGTCAACAATTCCTCTTCATCGACACGGCTGGAATCCGCCGCCGGGGCAAACAGTCCAGTTCTGTCGAAGTCTTCAGCGTGATGCGCGCGGAGCGAAGCATTCGTCGCGCCGATCTCTGCGTGTTGATTGTCGATGTTACAGTTGGAGTGACGGCGCAGGACAAACGGATCGCGGGTCTCATTCAAAAAGCGCGCAAAGCGGCACTGGTTGTTTTGAACAAATGGGACTTACTCAAACTCGCCATAGAACGAGTCCGTGTCGCCGCCGCGACCGGACCGAAACACGGCCAAAAGCAGTCGATCAAGCAACTTGTCGACGAAACCCGCCGGCGAATCTTCTTTCTCGATTACGCGCCGGTCTTGATTGCGTCCGCGCTCACCGGAGAGAACATCGACAAGTTATTTGGACTCATCGGAAAAGTTCAGCGTGATGCGGGCGCGCGAATCGGCACCGGCGTTCTCAATCGTTTATTGCGCGCCGCCTTCGCGGCCAATCCGCCACCGATGAGGAAGGGCCAGCGATTAAAACTCTTTTACGCCGCCCAAGCCAGCGGAATGAAGGATCGGCACGTGCAACCGCCGGAGTTCGTACTGTTTGTGAACGATCCGCGATTGTTGAGCGACCAGTATAAACGTTATCTGGAATCGCAAATTCGCGATGCGGAAGCGTACGCCGGACTGCCGGTGATCTTGACGTTGCGCCCGCGCAGCGAAAAATTGTAGCGGCGGTCTGTGACCGTCGCATTCTTTCCTGAATTCAAGCAGACGGTCACAGACCGCCCCTACAGATAGAATCGAACATTCTGCCTCTCGCGCCTGTCTCATCACACCGTATGAAATCGACTCAGGAGATCACGCACGAAGTGCAGGAGCTGGGCCGCTGGATTCCGGCGGTGCGCGAACAAGTGGCGCATGTTGTGATCGGCCAGAAATATCTGGTCGATCGGCTTCTGCTCGGCCTGCTCGCGAACGGTCACATCCTGCTTGAAGGCGTCCCTGGTTTGGCCAAAACGCTGAGCGTGAAAACGATGGCCGCCTGCATTCAGACCGGCTTTCAACGGCTGCAATTTACCCCCGACCTTTTGCCCGCAGACTTGATCGGCACGCTCATTTACAATCCGCGGACTGGCGAATTCACGACCAAGCTTGGCCCGCTTTTTTCCAATCTTATTCTCGCTGACGAAATTAATCGCGCGCCGGCGAAGGTACAGAGCGCGCTGCTGGAGGCGATGCAGGAACGGCAAGTCACAATTGGCGATCGAACCTATCCGCTCTCCGATCCCTTCCTGGTGCTGGCAACGCAGAACCCGCTCGAGCAGGAAGGCACCTATCAATTGCCGGAAGCGCAGCTCGATCGCTTCATGTTGAAGTTAAACGTCGGCTATCCACAGAAAGCTGAAGAACGACGCATTCTCGATTTGATGGCCACTTCTGCGCCCGATTTGCGAGTGAATCCGGTGATCGAGCCCAAGCAAATCATCGCCGCGCGCGACGTCGTCAACAGCATCTACATCGATGACCGCGTGAAAGATTACATTGTCGATGTTGTCTGGGCGACGCGCGAGCCCGCGTCTTACAATTTGAGACTCGAGGGACTTGTGCGTTACGGGGCTTCGCCGCGCGCGACAATTTACCTGGCACTCGGCGCACGCGCCCATGCCTTCCTGAATGGCCGCGGTTACGTCACGCCGCAGGACGTCAAAAGCATCGGCCCGGACGTGTTGCGCCATCGCATCATCATCAGCTACGAAGCCGAGGCGGAAGCGGTCACGAGCGAGACCATCATCGAACGGATCTTTGCCGGCCTGCCAGTGCCGTGAGCCAGAGCCAATTGTGATCAGTGAACTGTGATCGGTATGGCATCTGCAAAATCGTTTCGAGACTTAAAAGTCTATCAGGCTGCGCGGGAAGCAGCCGGACGCATTTTTGAGCTTTCTAAAAGTTTCTCGCGTGAAGAGCAATATTCCTTGACGGATCAGATCCGACGAAGCTCACGGGCTGTGAAAGCCATGATAGCCGAAGCTTGGGCACGTCGCAGGTACAAAGCGGCTTTTGTGAACAAGATCGACGAGGCGCTTGGCGAGGCGTACGAAACGCAGTCGTGGCTCGATGACGCACTCGATGGGGCATATTTATCCAAACAGGATTTCGATCGTCTAGATGACCGCTACGCCGCGATTGGCGGCATGCTTTCTCGGATGATCGATCGCGCTGACGACTTTTGTAAGTACGCCCCGAGCACTGACTATCGCTCGGTCACACGCGAGGAAGAATCTCCGATCACTGATCACTGAGCACTGTTCACTGTTCACTTTCACACATGGATACGTCCGAGATTTTGAAAAAGATCAGAACGCTCGAAATCAAAACGCGCGGATTAGTCGAGACCGCCTTCGCCGGCGATTACCACAGTGTTTTCAAGGGACGCGGGATGAATTTTGAGGACGTGCGCGAGTATCAACCGGGCGACGAAATTCGCACGATCGATTGGAATGTGACGGCGCGCCTCGGCAGCGCGTTCGTGAAGAAATTCACCGAAGAGCGCGAGTTGACCGTGATGTTGATTGTCGATGTTAGCGCGTCAGGAAATTTCGGCAGCACCTCGCAGTCGAAGCGTGAGCTGGCCGCCGAAGTCGCATGTCTGCTCGCTTTCAGCGCAATCCGCAACAACGACAAAGTCGGCCTACTTCTTTTCACCGATCGGGTTGAGCTTTTCATTCCGCCGAAGAAAGGCCGCTCGCATACGCTGCGGCTGATTCGCGAAGTTTTATTTTTTGAACCGGAAGGTCGCGGGACCGAGCCGGCATTAGCGCTCGATTCACTGAACAAGATCGTGACCCGCCGCGCGGTCGTCTTTTTTATTTCCGATTTTCAAGCGCCCGATTTTTCTCAAGCGCTGGCCGTGAGCGGACGCCGGCATGATTTCATTGCGATCCATATTCAGGATGAGCGCGAGAAGGTACTACCGAACATCGGCATCATCACGCTCGAAGACGCGGAGAGCAGCGAGCAAATCGAGATCAACACGGCTGATCGCGCGACGCGGATACGCTTCACCGATTTCGCAGACGAACACAAAGCGGAACTTTCACGGACACTGCGGCGAAACAACATCGACGCAATCGTATTGCGAACGGGCGAGGATTATTTGCCGGCGCTGCGCTCGTTCTTCAAACAGCGCGAACGCCGTCTTGCCATCCGGTGAATGAAGATGCCGATCTTGTTTATGTCGTTCTTTCTTGCCCAAGACTTTCACGACATCGCCCCACCGATTGATTATTCGCTCATTCCGCCCTGGTTGATTTTTCTCGGAGCGTTTGTCGCGCTTACCATCATCGGCTTGATTGCCTGGTTTATTTCCAAGTCATTTAGACGTCCCGCGCCGATCCAATCACCACGGGAGCGCGCGCTGGAGCTGCTTGAGCGCATGCAGAGGGACGTGGAGAAGATGCAACCCTATCGGTTCAGCATTCGCGTTTCCGATATTCTTCGGCGCTTCGTGACGGAACAGTTCAACTTGCCAGTCACGCGACAAACCTCGGTCGAGTTCCTCAGTGGGCTGACAAAGGCGTCGCCCTTTTCAGAGGAGGAAAAATCGCTGCTCGAAGATTTTTTGAACCGATGCGATCTGATCAAGTTCGCCCGCTACGAAGCGACCGCGGCGGACAGCACGCTGTTGTTGGAAGAAGCAACGCGCTTTGTGAAAGGAGGACAACTTGCGACTGTTTGACTGGTGGCCGGCGAACGCCGCGCTGACGTTCGCGCGTCCGTGGTTGCTCCTGCTGCTGCTCGTGATCCCGTTGCTCGCCTATTTACGCGGGAAACGCGGACCCGCCGCCGCGTTAACGTTTTCATCGACGGCAACGCTGCGCAAGCTCGGGAAACAGAGCGCCGCCCGTGCCGGCAAAATTCTGCGAACGCTGCTGCTCGCAGCTTTGGCAATTTTTGTCATCGCGCTCGCACGCCCACAGTTGGGCAAGAGTCTCACTCAAGTCGAAGCCAGCGGGATCGACATCATGCTCGTGCTCGATGTTTCCGGATCGATGTTGATAAAAGATTTTACGATCGGCGGGGAAGAGGCGACGCGAGTCGACGCGATCCGTGAGATGACGCGAAAATTTATTGAAGGCCGGCCGAACGATCGCATTGGAATCATCGCTTTCGGTGGCCGGCCTTACGTTGTGAGTCCGATGACTCTGGATCACGATTGGCTTTTGCAAAATCTGGAACGGGTGCGCATCGGACTCGTGGAAGACGGCACGGCCATCGGATCGGCCATGGCCGCGGCGGCGAACCGGCTAAACGACAAACGTTCGAAGAGCCACGCGATCGTGCTCTTGACCGACGGCGAGAATAACGCGGGCAAGATTCCGCCAAATACCGCAGCGGAAGCGGTGAAAGCGCTTCACATCCACTTCTACGCGATCGGAGCGGGCATTAATGGAGTCGCGCCGGTGCCGATCTTTACCACCCGAGGGCCATTAACGGACGCGTTGGGCAATATCCTTTACGAAAACCGGCCGGTAGAATTTAACGAGGCGGGGTTGAAGGAAGTCGCAAAGATTGCGGGCGGACAATTTTTTCGCGCCACGGATGCAAAATCGCTCGAGCAGATTTATCGCGACATCGACAAAATGGAGAAATCGACCGTGAGCGTGAAAAAATATCAGCAGTACCGCGATCTCTTTCCGCTCTGCATCATGAGTGGCTGCGGTTTGTTGCTCGGGCAGATTTTGTTGTCGCAAACGATTTGGAAGAAATTGCCGTGATGAAGATGCCGATCTTGTGGCAGTGGATCGAGCGCTCCGCGCTCGATGCTAAAATGGCGGCGAAGCCGCAAATATTTAATATCGCACGACGGAGCGCGCGATCCACCTTATGAGCTTGGGCGCGCCGCAATCGTTTTGGGGCTTGCTTGCGATTCCGTTTGTAGTCGCCTTGTTTCTGACCGCGGAGAAGCGCGGCGAAAAGCGTTTGCGTGAATTTGTTTCGGCGCGCCTGCTGCCACAGTTAGCCGGAACGGTGAACCGGTTTCGTCGCGCGTTGCGATTCGCTTTGCAATTGCTGGGTCTCGCATTTGCACTCATCGCCCTGGCGCAGCCGCGCTGGGGTTACACGTTCCAGGATGTCAAGCGCAAGGGCCTGGATCTGCTCATCGCCGTGGACACGTCGCGTAGCATGCTTTCCAACGACGTGCAGCCGAATCGGCTGGAGCGCGTTAAACTTGCGGCGCAGGATCTGATTAACGAGCTCCAGGGCGATCGCGTGGGCTTGATTGCTTTTGCGGGGCGCGCCTTTTTGCAAGCGCCGCTCACAATCGATTATGGCGCAGTCGTGGAGTCGATCAACGATCTCGACACAAAAACCGTTCCCGAAGGCGGCACGAACATTTCCGAAGCGATCGCGCTGGCCTCGCGCACGTTCGGCAAGAGCGCGATGGGAAATCGCACCCTGATCATTTTCACCGATGGCGAAGAGTTGAGCGGAGACGCAATGAAGAGCGCAAAGGCTGCGGCCGACGCCGGTGTACGGATTTTCACAGTCGGCGTGGGGACGCCGCAAGGCTCGCTCAGGATGAAAAGCGTTTGCGCGAAGTCGCGCAGGCAAGCGGAGGATTTTATCTGCAACTGGAAAACGGGCCGCGCACCATGCAGCAGATTTACAGCGAAGGTCTCGCCCAGATGCAAGCCGCTGAGTTCGACGTACGTTTGTCCCGCCGGCCGATCGAGCGCTATGAATGGCCGCTCGGCGCGGCTTTGATCGCGCTCGCATTGTCGATCTTGATTGGCGAGCGCAAACGGGTGCGTGCGCCTGTGCGTTCGCGTGCGCTACTGAAGCTCGCGCCAACAGCTGCGGCCCTGCTGTTGTTGTCTTTTCAAAATGCTTCAGCTTCCGCGGGACTCCAACTCTATCGCGACGGCAAGTATGCCGAAGCGTATCGCAGTTTTCAGGAAGATCTGAAAAACCATCCCGACTCTGCGGTTAAGGACAAGATGCAATTCGATTCAGGAACCGCCGCTTACAAGATGGGCGATTACGACAAGGCGGTAGAAGCTTTCAGTGAGGCATTGCTATCGAGAGAGAAAGGCCTGCAAGAAAACAGTCATTTCAATACGGGGCGGACATTGGAAGAGCGCGCCGACATGGACAAAAGCGACGAGGACGCGCTGACCGATTTGAAGAACGCGCAAACTCATTATGAGGATGCCCTCAAGCTCAATCCGAATAACCAGGCAGCGAAGGCCAATTTGGAGGCGGTGAAAAAGAAGATCGAGCGGCTTAAGAAACATCCCAAGGAAAAACGTCCGCCGCAGCAGCAGCAACAGAAGGACAAGAAAAAGGAAGATTCAAATCAGGAGCAGAACGGAAGTAATCAGCAACAACAAAACCAGCAGCAACCACAGAAAGATCAACAGCAACAACAGAGTCAGAGCCAGGATCAGCAACAACAAAAGGATCAGCAGCAGCAATCGCAAGATCGACAATCACAAAACCAATCGAGCAGCGGTCAAGAGCAACAAAACAAGAACGATCAATCTCAAGCGAAGAACCAACCTCAGCAATCGAAGCAACAAAACAAACCTTCGCCGTCACCTTCCGCAGGAGAACAAAAAGAAAATCAGGACCGGGCTCGTGGAGGTGCCCAACAATCTCCCACGCCTGGTGAAAACGGCAATGAAACACCTTCGCCCTCGCCAGGAAACGGCGAGGAAACAAGCGAAAATGCGACGCCTTCTGTCACTCCATCGGGGTCGCCGCAGAAAAAATTCGCGGGCGACGTGAAGGGGGCAGACAAAGACAAATCACAAAAACCTCCGGAGAAAACCGCCCCGGTCGCCGAGGCCGAACCGGAGAAGGAAGGTCAAATGAGCGAACGCCAGGCTGAGGCGCTCGTCCAATCGATGAAAGATGAAGAGGCGCGCGTCCGACTTGATGAACACAAGGCCACGCGCCGTGTCTATAACGACTGGTAGGAACGGAGAAGGTTGATGGCTGATTTCACATGTCGATCTTGAGAGCACAAGCTTGCATGAACGGAACGCGTAGGGGGCGTACGGTTTGGCGTGCACTCTTGGTTGGTACGCTGGGATTTTTTGTCGTTGTATGCGCGTTCGCCGATTCACCGAGCGTGACGGCGGTGCTGAGCAACTCCGAAGCGGCCGTCGGGGAGACAGTGCAGTTGCAAATTAGAGTCACGGGAGGTCGCAGCGCCGACGCGCCGGAAAAAATCGCGGTGGACGGCCTCCAGATTTATCGAACGGGCACATCGCAGCATTTCGAGATGAATAATTTCAACGTCACTTCAAGCGTGATCTACGACTATGCGATCCTGCCAATGAAGGCAGGCACGTTCAAAATTCCGCCGCAAACGATTCGCCTCGGAAGCAATGCACTGCATACGCCGGCATTGACGTTAAACGTCACCGATTCACCTGGCCGTTCGTCCTCCTCCCGTTCAAATCGAGAGGCGCAACCGGAAAACGCGAACCATCTTGTATTCGCCGAATTGGTCGTGCCAAAGAAGGTTGCTTTTGTCGGTGAGATGGTCCCGGCCGAAATCCGGCTCGGCTTCGACCCGCATGCTCGTCCGGAGCTGACCGATGCCCCCGAGATAGCCGGGCAGGGGTTTACAACGCAAAAGCTACAGCAATCCCAACACAACCTGGAGACGATTAACGGCAAATCTTACGACGTGGTCACGTTCAAGACCGCGATCGCCGCCACGCGCACGGGAAAATTTGAAATCGGTCCGGTTAAAGCGAAAGCGCGCGTGTCGGTTCCACGAAGGCAAGCCACGCCGCGCTCCCGCTCCCGCTCGCCTTTCGATCTGTTCAATTTGGACGACCCGCTCTCTGATCCGTTCTTTGCGGATCCACTTGGTCGGTTGGCTGAGCGGCGCGAGGTAGAGATGGAAAGCGAACCGGCCACCTTCGAGGTGAAACCGTTGCCACCAAATGCGCCGCCGAACTTCTCCGGCGGGGTCGGAACTTTCGCGATGACGACGGAGGCGAAACCGAAACGTGTGCAAGTGGGCGATCCGATTACAGTAACATCCACAGTCTCCGGTCGCGGCAATTTCGATCGCGTGAATGCGCCGGCACTCGAAGACGACCACGGCTGGCATAAATATCCTTCCTCTTCCAAGTTCAAGCAGGACGACGAGGTCGGCATCAGCGGTGCAAAAACTTTTGAGACTGTAATTTCACCGAATGAAAAGAAGCAGGCTCTCCCGCCTTTGGTCTTTTCGTATTTCGATCCGGTAAAGGAAAATTACGTCACCCTGCGGAGCGATGCGATGCCGATCACTGTCGAGGGTGGCGCCGCGCCGGCTCCGGCGGTGGTTGCATCGCAACCAGGGCCGGCGGCGACAGTGGCCGCAAGCGCGAAACCGTCGCCGAAGCCACAGGACATTTTATATCAACTCACCGAGCGGCCGAAAGTGGCGCAATCGTTCACGCCCCTCTATTCGCGGCCGCTTTTCTGGACCGCGCAGCTCGTTCCGCTGCTTGCGCTCCTCGGGTTAATTGGCTGGAAAGCGACACAAGCGCGCCGCGAGAATCGCGAGGCGCAACGCATCGCGGCGTTGCGGCACGAGGCGGCGGAATTGATGCAGAAGCTGCGCCGCAACGATTCCTCGCCGCAGGAATATTTCTCGCAGGCATCGCGCGCCGTCCGAGTGAAAACGGCCCTCGCGCGCAATATCGATCCAAACGCAGTGGATGCGGAAACCGCGGCGACGGCGTTCGATCTCGATGAGAACGAAAGGACGCAACTGCGCCGCTTGTTCGAGCGTAGTGACGAGCTTCGTTATAGCGGCGCACCCAACGGCGCCGAGACCATTTCGCCGGAAAGTCGACGTGAAGTATTAGACCTGCTCGAAAACTTGCGCACATGAAACCGCGAAAATTGATTGTTAATCTTTGTTGCGCGATCACCTACGCGTTTCTTATTCCACCAGTGTTCGCGCAATCTGACGCGCAATTTGCGAAAGCGAACCAGGAATATGCCGATCGCAATTTCAAGGAAGCGATCGACGGTTACGACCAGCTTGTTCGCTCAGGCCAATGGAGCGCAAATTTGTTTTATGATCTTGGCAACGCTTACTTCCGCGCGGGGGATTTCGGTCACGCGATCTTGAATTATGAGCGTGCGCTCGCGCTGGATCGACATCATCCGGAGGCGGACGCGAATTTGCGGATCGTGCGCGACGAAGCTCGCGCGCTCGAACTCACACCAACCTTGGCAGAGCGCTACTTGAAATTCGCAAACGTGAATCAATTCACGATTGCATCCGCAATTGCTCTCTGGGTCGCAACCTTCTGTATCGTCGCATTGATTTTTGCGCGAAGGCGGTCCGGCGCTGTAATCGCATTGTCGATTGTTTCATTGTCGATTTTCGCGGGGGCAGTTTTTGCGATCTACGAGCTCGACAACGGCAGCAACGGTCGCGCGCTGGCGATTGTGACAGGAATGAATGTGCAAGCTCGCGTCGCGACCGCGGATAATGCGAACAGCGTTCTGGCGTTGCCGCCCGGCAGCGAGATTCGCGTTCTGAGCAATCGCGGCGATTGGATTTACGCGGCGCTGCCAAATAATTTGCGCGGGTGGGTCTCAGCGAAGAGCGCAGAGGCTGTACGATTGTAATCGCGATTGGCGTCTAAGACAGACGCCCTCCAAGCGTCCAATATTGAACGTTTAGCGTCCAACGCCCGACGTGCAGCGCCCAATCAAGGGGCGATGAAATTGCGCAGCGATTGCTCAGTTGAGAAGAAGGCAAATGCTTACATCTTGAATGGCGTATGAACGCCGAGATGGACGTCGAGACCGACAAGAAGGCACTCCAGATTAATCTGGACGCGAAGAAGTACGGAACGTTTGTCGAGATCGGCGCCGGCCAGGAAGTGGCGCGCCGGTTCTTCCGCGTGGGCGGCGCGGCCGGCACGATCGCCAAGACGATGTCGGCTTACGATATGACCTTTAGCGATGCGATTTACGGACCGACGGATCGATATGTGAGTCGCGTTCGGCTCCAAACGATGCTCGATCGCGAGTACGATCTTTTGCTGGAACGCCTGAACGAGAAGCTCGGAAGCGAGCGCACGTTTTTTGTTTTTGCCGACACCGTGGCAGCGCGGAGCTTCAAGCAGCACAATGAATCGCACGGCTGGCTCGGCGTGCGCTTTCAGGCCGAGAAGCGGAGCGACCCGAGCCAGATCATCATTCACGTTCGCATGCTCGATGAGATGAATGTCGATCAACAGGAAGCGCTCGGGGTCATCGGTGTGAATTTGCTCTACGGCGCGTTTTACTATCACGAGCCGGAAAAATTAATCTCCTCGCTCCAGGAGAACCTTGCATGGGGCAAGATTGAGGTGGACATGATCAAGTTTTCCGGTTCGGCTTTCTGCAACATCGACAATCGTCTCATGAGCCTGCAGCTGGTCAGCCAAGGCTTAACCAACGCGGTGATGTTCACGGCGGATGGCGAGACAGTGCAGCCGGCGGAAGTTTTTCACAAAAAGGCGATCCTGGTTGAGCGCGGCAGCTTTCGCCCCGTCACTTACGCGACCAACGATATGCTAGATGGCGCGCGCCGCGTCATTCTCGCGCAATCAGGTTGCTCGGAGCAAGACTTGATCGTGCTCATGGAGATGACGCTTCAGAATCTGCTCGCGGAGGGGCAGCTCAATCACGCCGATTTTCTCGCCCGCGTTGACATTCTCGGCGCGCTTGGACGAACGGTTTTGGTCTCCAAATTTGGCGAATACTACCGGCTGGCCGGTTACCTCTCGCGCTACACGAACCGCATGATCGGTCTCGTGATGGGGGTGCCGAGCTTGATGGAGATCTTTGACGAAAAATACTATCTGAATCTGGAAGGTGGAATTCTGGAAGCGCTTGGTCGCATGTTTAAGGGCGAACTGAAGCTTTATGTTTATCCGATGATCGACGAAGGGACGGGGAAAATCGTCACCGCAAAGCAGCTCGAAGTCGCGCCGAACCTGCGCTCGCTGTTTCAATATTTGATCGACAACCAGTTCATCGAAGAGATCGCTCATTATCATGCCGAGTACTTGCGGATTTATCCAGCAGATGCACTGGCCAAATTGCAGCGTGGGGACAGCGGATGGGAGCGAATGGTTCCGCCGGAAGTGGTTCAGATCATCAAGGAACGCGAATTTTTCGGCTACCAGAGACCGGTGGCGGCGTAAGCGTTGGCTATCAAGGCGTTCTGATTAATTTACGCGTATAGCGTGAAATAGAAAATAGAAAGAAGCCGTGTCGGCACAATTCCCGCTACATGGAGCGCTAGCACCATGGCCAGACGCGGAGATTCTGTTATCGGGATAGATTTAGGCAAGCATGTCTTCAAGGGTGTATCGCTGCGGCGCAAGAGTGATTCCCGTCTTGTCCTGACCAGCTTCGCTTCGCGCGAAGTGCCGGAAGAATTTGAGACTAGCGATGCGTTGGCGTGGCACCTCAAGCTCTTACTCCGCGACCTCGGCGGCAATCCCAAAAGTTGCGCGCTCGCCGTTTCCGATCCTGCTGCGCTCTTGCGTATCATCGAGCAACCGGAGACGCCCCTCAACCTTCTCCGCAATGCATTGCGCTTGCATGGCATGGCTGTGCTCAATCAGGAGTGCAAAGATTTCGTGCTCGATATTGCGCCAGTGCGCGCAATGAGCGCGAACCACCCCGATGCCGATGGAGCCAGCTCGGGCACGGAATCAAACGTGGTGGCGGTCCAACACGGCGTGGTAACAAAAACCAAATACCTCGTTGGTGGAATGTTGCGCCAGACTGTCAAGCAAATCTCCGAAGCGATGGCCAAAACGCGGGTCCCGGTGGATATGATGCAGCTCGCTCCCATATGCTCGTTCAACGCCTTCGAATTCGCTTACCCGGAAATTTTCCATAACGAGGCTTTCCTGCTTCTCGATATGGGATACTTGCAGAGTACCGTGCTCATCGGAAACAAAAGAGAACTGGTGCTGGTGCGTAGCATCGATTACGGGGGAAAAGCGCTCATGCAAGCGCTGACGGCCGATGGAGCGCTCGAGGCGGAAGCCGCCTGGGTGATGATTCAGCAAAAGGATGCCGGGATGGCGGAGATTTGCCAGGTCTCGCTGGCACGCCTGGCCACCGAAGTGCGCAACTCCATCGGCTTTTTCGAAGGGCAAAGGGAAGAAGGCATTCATCGAGTTTTTGTTTCCGGGGGATTGGCTCGTGCCGAGACCGTGCTCCACACCCTCAGTGACGAGCTCGGACTGCCGTGCGAAATTTGGGACCCGCTGGAGACTTGTGAAGTGGCACTGCCGGCCGCGAAGCGCGAGCGCTTGGCCTTGGACTTTGTCTCGCTCAATGTCGCCTGCGGGGCCGCATTCGAATACTTCAAAAGATAACCGGCGATGGCACTTCATCTCAACCTCCTCCACGAGGAGATTCTGGAACACAGACAACGCCAGCGCGATCCGCTCAAGATCGGCATGATGGTGCTGGCCGGCTTTGGCGCGTTCCTTTTCCTCTACTACATGTTTAACGCCTACCGAACGCTCGAAATCAAGAGCCGATTGCGTGCGGTTGAGCGCAATTGGACCAAAATCGAACCGGAAGTGACCGCCGCGCATAACCGCGTGGCCGAACTCGAAGGCGTCATCAAAACCACGCGCGCGCTCGACAATTACATCGAGAATCGATTCTTCTGGGCGCCGTTTCTGCAAAAGGTTTCCCACTGCGTCCCGCCCAACGCGCAACTGACCAGTCTCGAAGCTAGCGTTCTCGACGAGAACAAAGGGGTCAGCGTTTCCCTTGAAGGCGTGGCGGCCGGCCGCGAACCGCGCTCCGTCGCGGAAGACCTGCGCCAGATGTTGATCGAACAGCTCGGCCAAGGCTACAGCGGCGTGAAGGTGGAATTCAAGACGCTTGAGGACCTCGACGCAATCGTGAATGTCGGCGGCACAAATATGCCGATGGCGCATTACCTCCTCGCCGTAAATTTCAATCCAGGTCCGATGGCGAAATCTGCCGCTTCCCCCAGTCCCGACCGCACTCGGAAACGATGAGCCCGCCGAAATTAACCAAAGATCAGGTCCAGAAGCTCGCCTTCAGTGCGATCGGCTTCGTCTTTCTACTTTACGTTTACTTTACTTTCTTTCTCGGTCCTCTGAACCGCAGTCGCGCTGCCATGATGGTGACGATTCGAGACCTGCAGAGCAAACTGGATGCGTCAAAAGACGAAATGAAGAAAGCGGTCAGCCTCGAAAAACAAGCCATAACCGCGACCAGTCACTTTGCCGCTTTAAAGGCCCTAAGTCCGGAAGGTGCGCCCATCGCCTGGTTCCCTCCGCGCCTAAAAACCTTCTTCGCACAGCAGCAGATCGACAAAGCTGTGGCACATCTCGAGAACAGCACTGCCTTCAAGGAAGCTGAGCTTTCCGGATGGACGAAATACAACTGGTTGATCGACTTACCCCAGGCCGACTTTGCCTCAGTTGGAACGGCCATCGCCGAGCTGGAAAATACCGAGCCGTTGCTTTCGATTACGAGGCTGCATATCCAGACCCTGGCAAGCCAGCCGCAATTTCAGCACGTCGAACTCGCCGCTGCCAGCATCATAGAAAAACGATGAAAGCTTTCGCGTCCATCTTACTTCCAATCTTGCTGGCTATCGGGAGGCTGCATGCCGCTGCCAGTGCCCCTGCCATCGAGACTAAAAACAAGTCTTTCTTCGAATTCGAGGTCACCAGCCGCAATCCGTTTTGGCCCATCAGTTGGGTCCCAACCGCCCGGGTCACGGGCACAAGAGCCGAGCACGACGCCGGCGGCACGGATATTCCGGTCACGGCCTTTACGGTTACCTCCATCACCCTCGATGGCGGAACGCGCTTCGCCATCATCAACGGCCGGATCATGGAAGAAGGCCAGCAATTCGGTTTGCAGTTGGGCACTCATACTTACCAGATTACGCTCAAGTCGATCCAGGATGGCCGCGTCGTCCTGGAGCGGCGGCGCAGCCAGGAAATCGTCGTCCCATTGCGGCGCAAATAATTCGCGCTCCAGAATCCTGACGCTCCGTTTCGGCGCACCGTTCAAATTCGTGCTCAGGCTCCGATTACGGGCGCGCTTTCTAGTTGAGCCAGCGGCACGAACTCGCTTTCGTGAAGCTCGATGCGCCTAGTTCCATGCATTAACTGCCACCAGTGTTTTGCTGAGCCGAGCACGATCAAAAGCACGAGCACGAGAAAACCGAACGCCACCAGAGCGTCGAATCGCCACACCGCAGCTTGCCGCGTCAGTTGCGCCGCTTTGTCTGCGCTTACTGCACCGCTACTTTGGACGAGCGCTGCTGCGCCGCTCAAGAAACCAATTTTTGGATCGACAGAAAAGATTTTCAGATAGCCGGCTGAAAAGGTCACCGCGCACATGAAACAGAGCGGCACCAGAGTAACGAAAAGGTATTTCGCCTTCTCCATCTTGATCAAAATCGTCGTTCCCAGACAAAGCGCGACTACGGACAAAAGTTGATTGGCCAGACCGAAGAGCGGCCAAAGACTGTTGATGCCGCCCAGTGGGTCGACCACGCCCTGATACAGAAACCAGCCCCACGCCGCGACCAGCAGCACACTCGAAAAAAGATTCGCGGTCCACGAGCGCGTATTGCCAAGCGGTCGCCATAAATTTCCCAAGAGATCCTGAAGGAGAAATCGTCCTACGCGTGTGCCGGCATCGAGCGTCGTCAAAATAAACAGCGCCTCGAACATGATGGCGAAGTGGTACCATAGTGCCATCGCGGTCGGGCGGGCTGAGACCCGCGCGAACATGTGCGCCATACCCACCGCAAATGTCGGCGCGCCACCGGCGCGATTGAACATGGTGCTCTCGCCGAGGTCAGTGGCGAGCGCGTTCATTTGTTGCTCCGTCACCGGAAAACCGGACGCGCTCACTTTCGCCACCACTTCGCTCGGCGCTCCCTTGGCGTTGATCGCGAAATATTCGCCCGGTTCCAGCACGCAGGCCGCGATCATCGCCATGAGCGCTACCATCATTTCGGTCACCATGGCCCCGTAGCCGATCTGGCGAATGCGCGACTCGCGCCCGAGCATTTTGGGAGTCGTTCCCGAGGCGACGAGCGAATGGAAACCGGAAACCGCGCCGCAAGCGATGGTGATAAAAACAAAGGGAAACACCGGACCCGCGAACACCAGACCGGTGCCATCGACAAAGCGCGAGATCGAAGGCATCAACAGTGTCGGATGCAGGACGATCACGGCCAGAGCCAACGCCGCCACCGTTCCGAGTTTTAAAAATGTGCTCAAATAATCGCGCGGCGTGAGCAGCAGCCACACCGGCAGGATCGACGCCGCCAAACCATAAAGAATAATCGCCCAAGCCAGCCATTTCTGGTCGTGCCGAAACCAGGCTTCCAATGTCGGAAAATGCGCGAGAAATTGTCCGCCCCAAACTGCGAAGACGAGCCCAAGCAAACCAAAGGCGGTGACCAATCCCACATTCACCCTCCCCGTCCGCAAACCGAATCCCATGATCAACGCCACCGGAATGGTCATGGCAATTGTAAAAACGCCCCACGGACTGCTGGCCAGCGCTTGCACCACTACGAGCGCAAGCACGGCCAGCAGAATGATCATGATCGCCAACACGCTGATGAGCGCCAGCACGCCAACGCCGCGCCCGATCTCTTCTTTCACCATTTGACCAAGCGTTTTGCCGCGTCGGCGTACGGAGGCGAACAGAACGATCATGTCGTGCACCCCGCCGCCCAGCGTCGCCCCGATCAAAATCCAGAGCGTGCCTGGCAAAAAACCAAACTGCGCCGCCAGCACCGGACCAACCAGCGGCCCCGGCCCGGCGATGGCGGCAAAATGATGACCAAAAACCATCCAGCGGTTGGTCGGCACAAAATCTTTGCCGTCGTTTTGCACCACGGCCGGTGTCGCGCGCTCGTCGTTTAGCACCAGCACTTTCGTCGCCAGCCATTTGCTATAAAAGCGGTAACTAATCGAAGTCGCGCAAAGACCCGCTACGATGATCCAAAGCGCGCTAATCTGTTCGCCGCGAGACAAAGCAAGAACCGCGATGGCGCCCGTGCCGAGCGCGGCCACTGCGAACCAGATCACCTTTTTCCAAATCGTCATCTCTCCGGCGCCTGCCGGACAACTGTAAATGAAATTGCGGCCACGTGCCACCGCGTGCGATCTATCTCCGGTGCAATTTCGTCACAAAATCAAAAAACTGCTCAACGGTCAGGGCTTGGCCAGCGCGAGACGTCACCTGCAAAGATTTTTCCACCCACCGCGCTTTCCATTAACCACCGAACGCATCATCCAAACAATTGATCGCGCACAGTTCGAGCGGATTCATCGCCGATACGCGGTCGAACACCCCGGCGAAGATTGGCCCAAGTATCTCGATCTTGAGCGTTGGATCGACATCAACATTCGCCGGGTCCGCGATATCGAGCTCGATTTATCACGTCCAAAGCGCATTCTCGATGTCGGCTGCGGCGCCGGTTATTTCGCCTACATCGCGCAGTTGCTCGGTCACGACGTGCTCGGTCTCGATATCGACGACGTTTCGATGTTCGCTGAAATCACGCAATTGTTAGGTGTACGACGGGTGATCTGGCGTATCCATCCCTTTGCTCCCCTCCCCGACCTCGGAGAAAAATTCGATCTCATCACCGCCTTTCTGATTTGCTTTAACAGTCACAAACAATCAGACCTTTGGGGAGTGCCGGAATGGGAATTCTTTCTCAACGATCTCGCCCGGCATCTTGCCCCGCGCGGCTGGGTTTGGCTCGAATTGAATCGCGAATACGACGGAACCTGTTACACGCCAGAGCTGCGCGAATTTTTCGCACTGCGCGGCGCCAAAATCGACGAGCACAAGGTGATTTTTAACTCAGCCCTTGGCGCGCCTGCTTCAACTTTGCCAGTTGCGCGCTGAAATCTTTTTGCCGTCGTCGATGTTCCTCGACCACAGCCGCCGGCGCGCGATCGACAAACGATTTGTTTTCCAATTTGCTTTCCACGGTGCGCAATTCGCCTTCGACCTTTGCGATCTCTTTGTTGAGTCGGTCGCCCTCCGCTTCCTTGTCCGCACCCACAATCACAAGATAAAGCTCACCCAGTGCTGTCATCGCGACAGGAATACCCGGTTGCGCTTTGTAATCTGGCATAAGATTAACCTCCTCGGCGTTGAGCAAACGCGCGATCGTCGGCACTTCCGGCGCAATCGTCTCGCCCGGCGTTCTTAAAACGAAGCGTGTCTTTTTGCTCGAGGGAATTTTCGCTTCCGCGCGAAGATTGCGTCCCGCCTGGACTGCTTCGTAAATCGCGGAGATGAGTTCTCGCTTTTTCGCAAGATCGGCATCTTCCAACGCAACCTTTTCCGGCGGAGCAGCGAATTGAATCGAATCTTTGCCAAGACCAAGCAACGACCACAACTCCTCAGTGATGTGCGGCATGAATGGATGGAGCAAGCGCAGAAACGCCGAGAGCACAAAATCCATTACCGCCAGCGCGGATTTCCTGCGAGACTCGTGTGCGCCGAAAATCTCCGTCTTGGCCGCTTCCACGAACCAATCGCAATAATCGCTCCAGAAGAAATCGTAAAGCCGTTGCCCGACAACATTGAATTGGTATTCGCGATACCCCGCGTCGAGCGAGTCGATCGTTTCGTTCAGTCGCGCAAGGACTTCGACCGCGTAGATCGACAACAATTGATTGTCGATTTTCGGATCGGACGCGCTGGGGCCATGCATTTGGCGAAAACGCGCCGCATTCCAAAGCTTGGTCGCGAAATTGCGTCCCTCTTCGATTTGCTTTTCATCGAAGCGAATGTCCTGGCCGCTCGGCGCAATGCGCATGAGACCGAAGCGCAAACCGTCCGCGCCGTACTGGTCGATCAAATCGAGCGGATCGGGCGAGTTGCCTAACGACTTCGACATTTTGCGACCCTGCTTGTCGCGAATCAGGCCTGTGAAATAAACGTCGCGGAATGGAATATTGTCTTCGTCGCGCTCCGATTTGCCCGGCCTGAACTCGAGACCGGCAATGATCATCCGCGCCACCCAAAAGAAAATAATGTCCGGCGCCGTCACGAGCACGCTCGTCGGATAGAATTTCTTTCGCGTCCCGGTGTCCATCG
>QHQE01000058.1 GCA_003219265.1 Verrucomicrobiota bacterium | reverse complement strand
TTCGATTCACGAAGTCTGGCTCGTTCTCTTCTCGATGCTGTTCGTTCTCGGGCTGCTCGGTCTGTGGAAGTTTGGAACGCCGAATTACCTTTGGTGTGCCGGCATGGGATTGGCTGGCATGATCCTGACAAAGGAAACTTATATTATCCATCTCGGCTGCGCGCTGATCGCGGTGCCGGTCCTGTTCGTCGCTAACGCGCTCAGCCCGCTTCCGGACGCGCGGCCAGCCCGGCAAACCTGGGACTATGTCGATCTTGCAGTTGTTCTCGCGACCGGCAGTGCTGTCGTGATCTTTTTTTATTCGGGAACGTTCTTTCACTGGAGCGGGGTCAAGGGTTTGTATCAAGCCTACACCGCCTGGTTTGCGACCGGCCACGAGGGCCACGGTCACGAAAAGCCGTGGCATTACTGGGTTTCGAAGCTAATTGTCCGCTATGAATTACCCGTGCTGGCCGGTTTAATTCTTTGTTTATTTTGCCAGCGATTCAAGAATGTTAGTTTGCGTTATCTCGCCGTTTATGGCGTCGGCACGTTGATCGCCTACAGCATCGTCAAATATAAGACGCCGTGGTGCATCATCAGCATTATCTGGCCCTTCTTGTTTATCTTTGGCGCGGCACTCTTAGTTGTCTCTCTAAGATATCGCATGATCACCTATGTTGTATCGGTAATACTCTTGTGCGCTTCGCTTGGATCGACAATCTGGCTCAACTACTTTCGCTGCACGACGGACACTGAGCCGTACGTTTACGTCCAGACTTATAACGACATCTATAAGTTGACCGACCCTTTGCTGAAACTGGCACACAAAGATCCGGCCAATAAGCAGTTAACCGGCCACATGATCCGGACGAGTGCCTATCCGCTGCCGTGGATTCTTGGCGACTTCCCAAATATCGGTTACTACGAACACGAGACACTGCCAGCAAAGCTCGATGCCGCTTTTCTCCTCGTCGAAAAAGATCGAATTGCCGAGGTCGAAAGAAAATTGCACGATTCTTATTATACGGAACCGTTGAGGATCCGCGCTTATCAGGACACTTCGAAAGTCTATTTCAGCGCGAAGATTTTCAAAGACTTCTTCCCTGGCCAGCCGCCCAACTTTCGGGGGACAGCCGAAGGCCAATTGCATTCTCAGTGAAGTGGCTCAGGCGCTCGATGCTAAAAATCATGCGCCTTCGGCGCCATGCTTAACATCGCGCGCGGAGCACCCGATCCACCACACGCGAGAACTCCCGGCATGAAATGGCTTTCCGCCGGACTAACCTTTGTCAATTTCTCGACCGTTTGCGGCCTGATCCTGGGGATGGCGGCAAACGGCTTGGGCCAGCCAGTCGCGGTGATCTCGCTTATATTAGGCGTGGTCGCTGCTATCTTCGCATATCTTGGAACTTCGGATCCTAAGACAAAGATCGACATCTTAGATTCTGCGGAGCCGGGAGCGAAGCTTTCCAAGCGCACGCAACGACGACTGAGACACGCTGGCAACTTGCCTTCGGCACCAACAGCTATTCGCAAATATCGGCACTTTTGGGCGTGGGTTTTAGCCGCGTGCTTCGCCATCTTCGCAGTTCGCTCTTTTTGCTGGCTGCTCTACATCGATGGCGATCAACTCAAAATTCAATCGCCGAACAATCTCGGCGATCTCGCGCTGCATATTACTTATATTAGAACCTTCGCGAGCGGAGTTTCTCTTTGGCCGGACAATCCGATCTACGTTTTCAGCAAACTAAGATATCCGGCCGGCATCGACTTATTTAATGCTTTGCTTTATTGCCTGCATCTCGACCTAACCCGCGGTCTCGTTTGGACAGGACTGATCGCGTCGGTTGCAACTTTTTATGCGTTTTACCGTTGGGGCGGAGCATTTGGCGTAGCGGGGTTTTTGTTCAACGGCGGTATCGCCGGCTTCCAAATTCTCAACTCATCCACCTTTCTTAAGTTCGTCGATTATCAGGGCGACAAAACGATCGCGTGGAAAAGCATCGCGCTTTCGATGTTCGTAACCCAGCGCGGGTTGTTGTATGCGATTCCCGCGGGCTTGCTTCTGCTTTGGAGCTGGCGCGAAAAAATTTTCAGGACTCCCGGGACTCCCGCGCAAGATCGACCCGCTTCGCGCCCAAAAGGCAGCCGATTGGATCAATCAGCTGGGTCGCCCAGCTCCTTCTATCCGAATCCTTCTGGTATCTCGTCGCTTCCTGTCGAAGGAGCTGCCCGGCTTCGCGGGGTTCGGCGACGTCGAGGGCCGCTGCCGTTCTGGGTCGAGCTCTCATTGTATGCCTCGATGCCGCTCTTCCACGTGCACACGTTTCTCGCGCTCAGCAGTGTTTTGGCCTGTTTGTTTATCATGGGGGACGCGCGAACGCGCAAACACGTTGTGACGCTTCTCGCCAGCGCCTTCCTTCCCGCGACGTTCTTCGTTTGGTTAATCACGGACCATTTTCAAGCGGGATCTGTTCTCGAGTGGCATCCAGGCTGGGTGCAAAGTGACGAGGATTTCGCGCGCCCGTTCTTTTCGTTTTGGTTCTTAAACCTTGGCATTTTGATTCCGCTGGTCTTCGTGCTGATCGGCTTGTGCATGCAACGCGTCTGGAAAACAGGAATCCGGTGGGGTGACAAACTGGGTGACAAACTATCAGAAGAGGTGGCTTTCCTTTTAGCGGCGACAGCGATTTTTGTTTTTGCGTTCTTCGTCAAAACGGCACCGTGGGGTTGGGACAATCTCAAGATCATGATTTGGGCCTACTTTCTCGTGCTTCCGTTTTTGTGGACGCATCTCATTGCCCGCTGGTCGATGCCGGTGCGGGTGGCGATTTGCATCGCGCTCTTCGGCTCTGGGTTTGTCAGCTTGTTCGGCGGCCTCGCCGCCGGGCGGAGCGGTTTTGGATTTGCGAATCGCGCGGAACTCGATGAGGTCGGCGACGCGATTCGAAGGCTACCGGTAGAAGCGCGGTTTGCCGCCTACCCGATCTACAATCATCCCCTCTTGCTCCAGGGCCGAAAGGTTGTGCTTGGTTATCCGGGACATCTTTGGACAGAGGGTTTTGATTACAAGAATGCGTACGACTGGCTCACCGAGTTGATGCAGGGCGCCGGAGATTGGCGCGAGACGGCGCGCAGTTTGCGCGTGCGCTATCTTTTTTGGGGACGAGAGGAAAAGATCAATTACCCGATGAGCGGACGGCCGTGGGAAAAGACGATTGCGCCGGTCGCTTCCGGCAATTGGGGCGCGATCTATGATTTGGAAGAACCGATCAAACGATGAAGCGGTGGTTTTTCGTTGAATCGCGATTCGCTGAAGCATTGAAGCGGATTAGCGATTTAACGAATCACGGGCCGCCTGGGGCGGCGTTGCTTTGCTCAAGACCAATTTGCTCTCGGCGACGCGTTTTCCATCGACACCGGCTCCGACCTTGAACTGAAAAAGCTCGCCCATCTCGCCAATTTTTGCCGCACGTAAAACAATCCGTTCTTCCGCGTGGACGGCGTGAAAAAATTTCATCCTCTTGATCGCGGAGAGCAAAGGAGTGGTCTTGCATTTTCCGCGTGCGCCGCGGCCGCCGCGATGCCGGCCGTTTGCGCGAGCGCTTCAGTAAGGATCACCCCGGCACGAGTGGATTGCCGGGGAAATGGCCCGCGAACATTGGGATCGTCGCTGGGGAACGTCGTCGCGCACTCCGCGGAAATGCCGGGCTCGCACGCGATCAATTCGCGGACAAAAACGAACGGCGACCTGTGCGGCAAGCCAAGATCGACAATCGACTTCGGCGCGTCTTTCGTCTTCCTCACGCGCGCAATCTTCCCGGCTGTTCAGCCGTTCACGAAGTAGGCGAACTTCCAGCTCCCGTTGACACGGCGGAGCCCCGCGCGGTAGCCATCGTAATTGAGCGATTCGTCGGCGAATTGCGGTGGCGCTACCATGAAACCGCCCTTCTTCACGAATTTCTCCGACAGGATGCCGTCTAGCTCCGGCCAGAGATTCTGCTCGTCCCAGTACTTAAAGACACCTTCCCCGGATTTCTCCGGATTCAGGCTGTAACCAAAGTCCGGGGTCATCATTTCAGCCAGCGTGTTCACATCGTGAGCCGCCACCGCTTTGCGCAGCCGGCCGACAAAAGCTTGAAAATCAACATCGCTGCTTTCCTCGCGCAGCTCGGCTTTCGTTTTCTTCTTCAGCGCCGCCTTCTTTTCTTTCTCTTTTTGCGACGGCGTTTGGCAGCCGCTTAGGCCAATGGCGAGCAGGAGCAGAACGGAAGCAATGATTTTCATCAACCTACACCTGTGTCACGTTTGCGATTTGGATTCAAGACCGGCGTGCCCTTCAAGGAAGGGCGATTTTTAACTCCGAAAGCTTTCGGAGTTGCAAACCGCCGCTTCTTGTTTCGCCGTCGTCGAAACGGGTGCGCGAGGAAAATGAAATAAATTGCGCTGGTAAGATCGACAAAGCTGCAAGGAGGACTCGTTAGGCCGATTCGCCCGGCGCGTAACGCCGCGAAAACATTTTCGGCGGTAAGCTGCGCCGGGCGCGGGATGCTTGTGTAATGCCTTCCAAAAGCGTGTAGCTGGTGCGCGTCGGAAGTCGCGACCAACGGCTTGCCAAAACGCGAAGCCACTTTTGCCGCCCGGCGATTCGGGTTCAAAGGACCTTTGTGAAAATGGCAGAGCTCGATCGCGTCAAAGCAATCGATTTCGTCAAGAAGCCGCGCTCCGATTGAGCCACCAAGGAAATAAAACGGATGAGGCGCAATCGT
The DNA here is from genome assembly GCA_003219265.1 of Verrucomicrobiota bacterium. Lineage (GTDB taxonomy): Bacteria > Verrucomicrobiota > Verrucomicrobiia > Chthoniobacterales > UBA10450 > AV133. The sequence goes on along the minus strand of QHQE01000058.1, from coordinate 6,947 downwards.
AAAGATCGAGATCCCGCGCCGGTCCCGCAGACGCCGCAGATCGTCGAAGTTTTTGAGGTCGGCGATTTCTTCGGCGGTCACATTCAGCACGATAACATCCGCGCCGCATAACCGAACTTCGGCTGCGGGAATCAGCAAGATTCCCATTGTCGCCGCATCGGCGAACACCTCTGGTCGATCAAAAACGGTGTCGTGCAGCGTGATCGCGAGGATGCGAAAGCCAAGAGCTCTTGCGCGCTCAAGCAATTGATGCGCGGAATAATCAATGACGTCTTTGGGATCATCCAGGGTATGGATGTGCAGATCGACTTTGATCCAATCGCGGTCATCAGCGGCAGCGGACATCGCAGAAATGTAACCGCAGATTTCATGCCTGTCGTGCTCGTGCTCCCGCTGGATTTGATTTTCGGGCACGACTGCGAGCGAGAGAAAGATTAAGAGCAAGAAAAGGAACGAAACGAGACTTGCCACATCGTCCGGGCTGCGGAAGATTTTCGCGCCTCAAGACACCGAACGCTCGGGTGGTGGAATGGCAGACACGTACGTTTGAGGGGCGTATGCCGAAAGGCATGCGGGTTCAAGTCCCGCCCCGAGCACTGAAATTTTTCCCGCTTGCGCAAACAAACCATTCACGGCGCGGATGACGCGGTGATCCAGCTGTCCCTTACGGAGACGGCGCTCATTATTACGTATCGCGCACCGAATCTGCGTGAGGGAGAAAGTGTTTACCTCACGCTGGGCACGCATCGCCAAATCGGCTCCGCCGTGCTCCCATTTGATCGCAACAACGAAGGTTCGACCGTATTCCTTCCTTTCAAAAGCGATCTTCTGCTCGTCGCAGTAGTTAAAGATGGAAAGCTGGATTGTTATCAGCGCAAATGGGAACATTGGAAATGGAGCGAGCGCACGGCCGCAAGCGGCTGTCTCGCCAAATTTCACAACGGCACCCTGACCTTTAATCTTCAGCGCGCAGCGCTCAGCGACTCGAAAAGCCTGGACCTTGTCCTCTATGCGAAGGACCTCACGGAAAATGACGCCTGGGGCCGCCTCTACGGATGCTCCGACAAATGCGCTGCCGCGGGCTGGGGCGACAAATACATTCCCAATTACTGCGAGGTGAATCTCGATTCGACCGCAGCGGAATTGTCGGTCCCACGCAGCAGGCTCAACGCGAACCGATCGCCCCTGCGCATCTATCAGTTATTCGTCAGGCTCTTCGGCAATACCAATGAGACGCGAACACCTAACGGCACGCTCGCGCGAAATGGCGTCGGTAAGTTTAACGACATCAATGACGCTGCGCTAAAGTCGCTGCGCAAAATGGGGTTCACCCACATTTGGCTCATGGGCGCCTTGCAGCAGGCCAGCGGGACCGATTACTCGTCAATCGGCCAGCCAGCCGACGATCCCGATCTTCTCAAAGGCATCGCCGGCAGTCCGTACGCAATCAAAGATTACTTCGACGTCTGCCCCGATTACGCGGCGAAACCGGAGAAACGCCTCGATGAATTCAAATTGCTTCTCAAGCGAATTCACAAACACGAAATGAAAGCGCTCATTGATTTTGTCCCGAATCATGTCGCGAGAAGTTACGACTCCGATGTGATGCCGGAGTTGAATTTCGGAACAAGAGGCAACGACGGCGCTGGCGATGACATGTCGATCTTTTTTTCGCCGCAAAATAATTTCTTCTATTTGCAACCGGATGGTCATGGGCCGCCGTTGCGCCTGCCGACTTGCCAGGACGGCCAGCCGGTCAGTCCCACCTGCAAAGCTGTAGCGGCTCTCCGTGAGCGCCGAACTGGAGGGACGACCTCCGTGTCGTCCCAAGTATTGGGACAGGACAGAGCCTGTCCCTCCGAATGCGATGGGCTGTTCGCTGGCGAGACGACTTTTGGTCGTGCGACAGGAAACAACATCGTCAGTTGGACACCGGCGATCACCGATTGGTACGAAACCGCGAAGCTCAATTACGGATTCGATTTTACCGGCTTCTCCAAAAACGTTCGCGAATATCCGAACGCGCTCACGCCGGACAAACCGATTCCCGACACGTGGAAGAAAATGGATCGCGTGCTTGAATACTGGCAGGCGATGGGCGTGGACGGTTTTCGCTGCGACATGGCGCACATGGTCCCGCCGGAGTTTTGGAATTGGGCGATCGCGCAGGCGCGCGCGCGGCAAGTCGATGTTGTCTTCATTGGCGAGGCCTACGACAACGACCCGGCGAAAGTACCTGGAGTTGATCCGATCATCTCAAGACTTCATGGCGGCAGATCCAACGTCATGTTCGATCTATTGAACGCCGGATTTAACGCCGTTTACGACGACCAGACTTATCGTGCGCTAAAAAAAATCTACGAAGGGCCCGGCTGGGCCAACGATATCGATGATGCGCGGCCAGACGATTTCATTTTCGAAAACTCAATTCGTTACGCCGAGAACCACGATGAAGTGCGCCTGGCTGCGAAATCGCAATGGGCTGGAGTTGGCAAGCAAGCGAGCCCAGCGATCTGCGCGATTTTGTACGGTTTGTCGCGCGGACCAATGATGCTTTACAATGGTCAGGAGGTGGGCGAACCGGGCAAAGGCCTGGAAGGTTTCGGGAGCAATGACGCGCGGACGTCGATCTTCGATTACTGGTCAATGCCCGAACTGGTAAAATGGGCCAACGGGCGCAGATACGATGGCGGGCGCCTCTCGCCGGAGCAAAGACAGCTGCGATCGTTTTACAGCCGGCTCATTAATCTGATCGGTGAACCGGCGTTCCGCTATGGCGTCTGTATTCCGTTAAACGGAGCGAATCGCGACAATCCAAACTACGGCCGCTTGCCTAACGAGCAGCCGAGCGGCCATTGGCTATACAGCTTTCTGCGTCACGATTTGGAATCGAGTCAGACATTTCTCATTGTCGTGAATCTCAATCCTTGGGAATCATTAAAGAACGTGCGGATCGTTCTTCCTGGTCCGGCCGCTCAATCGATTGGTCTAAATAGAGTCGCGCCCGAAAGCAGAATTCGCCTGACAGACCGGCTCGCGATTGACCAACCAATTTCTGTCGACACAACCGCGTCCGAAGCGAGAGGCGCCGGAGCTCCGATTGTCGATCTACCCGCGCTTACGCCGATCTATTTCGAGATGTCGATCTAACAGACGCGAGGTTCATCGCGCCAGCTCGGCCAGAATCGCCTTCTGAACGTGCAACCGATTTTCGGCCTGATCGAAAATGCTCTGGGCGTGCGCTTCGAATGTTTTCTCGTCTATCTCCTGTCCACGATGCGCGGGCAAGCAATGCATGACGAGCGCGTCGGGTTTCGCCAATTTCACGACTGACTCATTGATCCAGTACGGCCCGAGTTCCGCTTCGCGCCGCGCCTCCTCCGCTTCCTTGCCCATCGAAACCCAGATGTCAGTGTAAAGGACATCGGCGTCGCGCGCGGCCGATTGTAAATCTTCCGTGCAAACGACTCGACCGCCCGCGCGCTTCAGCAGCTTCGGCTTCGGCTGATACCGCTTCGGCGACGCGATCCGCAATTCAAAATCAAGCTTCCCCGCCGCGAATAGCCACGACCGCGCCGTGTTTGAAATTCCGTCGCCGACAAACGTGACAATGCGATTGTCGATCTGGCCACGCTTTTCCATGACCGTAAAAATATCACCGAGGATTTGACACGGGTGCTCGTCGTCCGTCAGCGCGTTCACCGTCGGCACGCCGGAAAATTCGGCGAACTCCTCGATGTCACGTTGCGCATACGTCCGAATGATCGCGCCGTGAATCATCCGCGCCAACACCCGCGCCGTGTCCTTGATTAACTCACCCCGCCCGAGCTGCGCGTCCGCCGCGTTCATGTAAATCGACTCGCCGCCTAGCTCGCGGATTCCCACTTCGAATGAAACTCGTGTCCGCGTGGATGGCTTTGAAAAAATCAGCGCCCAGGTTTGTCCGGCCAGTGGCCTGGTCGAAATCTTTCCCCGATTCGTCTTGAACTCGGCCGTGCGACGCAAAATCGTCTCGATTTCCCCAGGCGTGAGCTGTTCGATACTCAGCAGATGTTTCATTGGGATCGTTAAATCGTAAATCGTTACATCGTTAAATCGAATCTCGATTCACGAATTTCGAATCTCGCATCACGTGCCTCACCAAGCCCTCACTTCAACGCTTCAACCGTTCAACTCTTCAACGACTTCCTCAATCGCGCGTAATCCCTCTTCCGCTTGGCGTTGCGAAAGATTCAGCGCCGGCAGCAAGCGAACAACCGAATTCGCCGCTGGAACAGTGAGAACACCAGCTTTGTGCAAGCGATTCACCACTTGAGTTGCGGGAGATCTCTCCTCCCCCGCGAAAGCCAGAAGTTTCGGCTCAAATTCAAGACCAATTATCAAACCGAATCCGCGCACGGCGCGCAAAACCTTCGGATAGTTTTTTGCCAACGCTTGCAATTCAGCCATGAGAGAATCGCCGATGCGCCGCGCATTCTCGGCCAGATTCTCGCGTTCGATTACGTCGAGAATTGTTAATGCCACCGCGCAGGCGAGCGGCGTCCCGCCAAACGTGCTCGCGTGAGTTCCGGGCGAGAGAAGCTTCGCGTATTTCTCGCGCACCCAGAACGCGCCAATCGGAAATCCGCCGCCTAACGATTTCGCCATCGCGACGCCATCCGGGAGAAAATCGACATGTCGATTTTCCAAAATGCGCTGCCAGCTTTGAAACTTTCCCGTCCGAAAATGCCCGGCCTGCACTTCATCGAAGAGCAAAAGCAAATTACGCTCGTCGCAAAGTTTGCGGAGTCCGAGCAAATATTCCGCCGTCGCAATTGTGATTCCGCTTTCGCCTTGGATCGGTTCGATCAAAATCGCAATTGTCGATCTTGTAATCGCCGCGCGCATAGCCGCGAGATCGTTGAACCGCACATGCTTGAATCCCGCGACCAGCGGCTCGAAACCCTTCTTCACTTTTTCCTGACCGGTCGCCGCGATTCCCGCCAGCGTTCGACCGTGAAATGAATCGAGAGTCGTGATGATTTCGAAACGGCCATCGTCGTGGCCGAATTTGCGAGCAAGCTTGAACAAGCCTTCGTTCGCTTCCGCGCCGCTGTTGCAGAAAAAAACGCGACCCGGCGCGATGAGATCGACGATGCGTTTTGCCAGCCGCCCCTGTAGCTCATTATAATAAAGATTCGAAACGTGAATGAGTTTCCGCGATTGCTCAGTTAAAGCTTTTGTGATCTCGGGATGGGCGTGGCCTAACGAACAAACCGCGATGCCGCCGGCAAGATCGAGATAGCGGCCTCCATCGATATCCCAAACGTAGCTCCCCTCGCCTCGCTCCAGCACGAGATCGAACCGTGCATACGACGGCACAACAAACTTCCCGAACGTCTCGCGCACAGAGTTCCGAGTTCGATGTTGGGGGTCGAGCGTTGAGCGTTGGACGTTTTCTTCGGTCTTCACAACACCACCTCCGTGCCCACTCCCGCATCCGTGAAAATTTCGAGCAAGACCGAGTGCGGAATTCTTCCATCGACGAATTGCACTTTCTCCACCCCGCTCTCGATCGCCGCTACCGCGCTGTCCACTTTTGGAATCATTCCGTGAGCGATGACAGCGGAATTTTTCAGCTCTGGGACTTCGGCGGCGGATAAGTGACTCATTAGCGTGCCATCGTCTTTTGGATCGCGCAGCAAACCGGGAACATCACTCATAAAGACGAGCCGGCGCGCCTTGAGCGCAACGGCCGTCCTGGCCGCGGCGATGTCGGCGTTGCAATTGTAAAGCTCTCCGTCCTCCCCGCGTGCGGTGGGACTGATGACGGGCGTCACGCTCCTCCGAATGCATTCTCGCAGCGGCTCAACATCGAGATCGACAACTTCACCGACGAATCCAAGATCGACATCCTCACCGTTTTCATCTTTCTGAGACAATTTTCGACAACGAAAAATATCTGAGCCTGGAAAGCCGCGTGCTTTTCCGCCAAAATCCTGGATCGCCTTCACGATTTCCGGATTGATCTCGCGCGAAAGCACTTGATCGACAAGTTTTGCCGTCGCCGCGTCGGTCACGCGATGGCCTTGGACAAAGGCCGATTTAACTCCCGCCGTCTCAAGCGCGCGCGTGATCGCTTTGCCGCCGCCGTGGACGACGACCGGATTGATCCCGACCGCTTCGAGAAAAACAACGTCGCGTGCGACGCGATGCCGCACTTCCGCGTCCGGCGAATCCATAAAACTGCCACCATATTTCACGACGAAGATTTGGGAGCGAAAACGCTGGATGTAAGGCAGCGCTTCGAGCAATGTCGCCGCTTTGGAAATGATTTCTTCCATTTCTCAGCCGCCGAGCGACCTCGGATCGTTCACGTCACCTTTATTCAGCGCGACATAATCCTCCGTCAGATCGCTCGCATACATGACGAAGTCCTGCGCCCCGGCGTGAAGATCAACATGGAGATCAAACTCCGACGCCGAGGTAATTTTCGCGAGTGTGTTCAAAGTGACATTTGTCGGACGACCACGCCGGAATGCAAAAGCAATCTCGCGTTCACCAGCGCGGCTGTAGCCAACATCGACAATCGACTCCTCCACTTTCGCCGTCGAATAGCCGAGCGCGCAAAGAATTCGTCCCCAATTTGGATCGCCGCCGCACCAGCTCGTTTTCACAAGCGTGCTGTTCGCGATTGCGCGCGCTGCCGCTTCCGCTTCGCGCGCGTTGCGCGCGCCATGCACATGCAGCGTGATGAATCGCGTCGCGCCTTCGCCGTCGCACACAACCATCTTGGCCAACTCCAATGTAACGAGGTTGAGCGCGCGCTGGAAGATTTCGAGTCTCGACTCTCGATTCTCGATTCTCGAATTTCCCGCGAGCCCATTCGCGAGCATGATCACCGAATCGTTCGTGCTCATGTCGCCATCCACGGTGATGCGATTGAAGCTTTGCGCGACTGCCGCTTC
>QHQE01000057.1:2821-25732 GCA_003219265.1 Verrucomicrobiota bacterium | reverse complement strand
TCGGCCATCAATTATCTTCTGATCATTTTGCTGGTGCCAATTGTCGGCGCGCTTACGCAACAGTTCTCGGCCTATCGAATGGTCGTAGTCGGTGGAGTCATCTGTGCTGCTTCGGTCTTCGTGATGGCTTTGCCTACAGCGTGGTTCCAAGGTTCCGCCAACGGCGCGATCGGGCAATGGCTCGGTCACAGTTATCTCGGAGTGAAAGGTGGCATTCATCCGTATTACATCATGATTGCGATCTACATTGCCATCTTCTCGGTCGGCGAAGCGTTCTACTCACCGCGAGTCTATGAGTATGCTGCCGCGATCGCTCCAAAAGGCCAGGAAGCGTCCTATGGCGCGCTCTCCTATATTCCATTCCTTCTCGGCAAACTGCTCGTGGGAAGCGCGGGATGGTTGTTAGCTGCGTTTTGTCCAGAACACGGTCCGCGGCGCTCCGGGATAATGTGGCTTATCTTCGCTCTGGCGGCCTCGATTGCGCCGATTGGATTGCTTGTGTTCCGTCGCTACATTCGCGTCCCCGAAGCCGGGCGACAGGATGTCGACTAGCGCACCCGAGCGATTCGTGCATCCAGCAATGCGCCGAACGCGTACCCTTCGAGTCGTTCAATTACAGCCGAAGTCTTCCGCCTGATCTCGAAACCTATCCAAGGTTGCCCATTCGCACCGCGCTGCGAGTACGCGCCGGAAAAATGCGTGACTTCAGAAATCGCGCTGAAGGAAGTGGCACCCGACCATTTCTCCGCCTGTTTGCGAATTCAATTAAAGGAAATAGAACTCGCGCCGATGCACTTGCCGGACGACGTTTTCATGAGTAAATGAATTATTGAGGAGACGGCTTGTGCACTGGCGGAAACTTTTGGATTGATGAGCACGAGAATCACACACAAACGCACGTCACACCTGAGTTTATGGCTTGGCCTGCTCGGCGCCGTCGTGGTGGTTGCCGTCTCGATCTTAATAAGTCACGCGCAAGAGCAGAAAAGGAGAAGTGGGAAAATGAATCCGGTAAAAGCAGTGCCCAGCGACGCCGAGTTGCGATCAAAGCTTACTGAAGAACAATATCGTGTGACACGACAATGTGGCACCGAGCCGGCGTTTCATAACCAATATTGGGACAATCATCGGGCCGGTATTTACGTGGATCTTATCACCGGCGAACCGCTTTTCAGCTCGCTGGATAAATTCGACAGCGGCACGGGCTGGCCCAGTTTCACGAAACCAATTTCGAAAGAGCACGTGGTGGAAAAAAGGGATTCTTCCTACGGAATGGAACGCACCGAGGTCCGCTCGGGCAAAAGCGATTCGCACCTCGGCCATGTGTTCGAAGATGGCCCCGCGCCAACCGGGCAACGTTACTGTGTCAACTCGGCGGCGCTCCGCTTTATTCCCGTCGAGAAATTGCAGGCTGAAGGCTATGGCCAATATCTCCCGCTCTTTTCGAAACCGGAAGGCGGTGGCGAGAACCCGGGAAGTGAGTAGCCAAAAGTGCCGGCTGCGTTTCTCGAACTCGAAAATTAGAGCGACATTTCCCCGCCCAGGCGGGTTTCGTCTTCAACCGCCAGCTCGGCGCCGGAGATTAATCAGCTGTAGGGGAAGCCGCTGGCTTACCACGGACGACAACGCCATCCCTCACATGCGGCAGCGCGCTCGCGAAAACTTTCTCCGGTTCGAGCCCGATCTTGCTTAAGATCGACACGAACCTTTCGTCCGAACGCAACGGGGCAAACTCCGGCGCGATGCCGACGAAATGCAGCGATGAAGATCGCTCCTCGCACGCGCGTTCAAGCTCACGAATCGCATCGTCACGCTCCCCCAGTGCGACATGGACATGCGCAATGGCGTCACCGGGGGTGTAGCGCCGATTCGCCGTGGCGGCGTTGAGAGCTCGCACCGCTTCATCACGCCGATCCATCCGCGCGTAGGTGATAGCCAGACCAAATGCTGGTCTGCCACTGAGATTCTCCGCCTTTTCATAAAGTCTGATCGCGTCGTCGAAGCGCCCCGTCTCGCGATAAAGCGCTGCCAGCAACGGCTCGCCATAAACAAATGCCGGATCAAGTTGCAATGCGCGTTCGCCCGCCGCGATCGCTTCATCATACAGACCGAAGTAACGGTAGAGCTCGCACGCGGAATTGTTCACCCACAGCGACGCCGGATCGATTTTGGAAGTGCGCTGCAAATAAGCGAGCGCTTCATCGCGCTTGCCACGCGCAGCCCAAAACGCAGCCGAAAAATAATTTGACGGCGTCGATTTTGGATCGATCTCGACGGCCCGACAAAATTCCCGCGCGGCGCCGTCCATGTCCCAATCGAGGATGCGTTTCACTTCGCCCAAATAGACGTGCGCTTCCGCATCGTCATTGTCGATCTTGAGCGCATTGGTCGCCGCCTCGCGCACTTTCGGATAAGCTTGGCGCGGCGGCACGTAGGCATCAGCCAGCCAAAGCCACGCTTTCGCAATCCCCGTCCAAGCGCGGCTTAATTGCGGATCTTTTTCCAGCGCGCGCTCGAAAAATTCCAAACTTTGCTGCAACGCTTCTTCCGTACTCTTATCCGAATAAAAAAGACCCTGCAGATAAACGTCGTAAGCGTCGGGGCTGCGCGACATGGGTGACGCGGAGATATCGAGTCTCAATTTAAGCGCCTCGACAATCGATCGCGTAATCTCGTCCTGGACCGCGAAGATTCCCTGCATTTCGCGATCGAATGTTTCCGACCAAAGGGTGAAACCGTCACCCGCGTCGATCAGCTCGGCCGTAATACGAACGCGATTGCCGTCGTGACGGACGCTGCCCTCGAGCACGTGTTCCACGTTTAACTTCTGTGCGATCTCGCCTAGCTCAGCTTCCTTGCCCTTGAACCAGAACGACGACCGCCGAGCCGCCACGCGTAAACCCTCAGTCTTTGCCAGTGCGGAGAGAATTTCCTCGGCGATTCCATCACTAAAGTAAGCATGATCCTTGCCCGGACTCAGATCGCGGAAAGGCAGGACGGCAATCGATTTCTCATTCGCGCTCTCCGTTTGGGCGATGTCTATCTTCGCGCTGGATTCTCGATCCGGTGTGCGCACTATTCCGTATCGGGTAAGGTCGAAAAACCAGGAGAGGACCAGCGCGACCGGGAAGCCGAGCACGATGAGAAGCACAATGAGACGAACCGTCCAATTCGGAATATCAAATACCGGAAAGACCTGCGCGACACCTTGAGCCAAAGCCCAACCGCCAACCGCGTAACCGATCGCCACCTTGTAGACCTTGCGTCGTTTGAGCTCGGCAAAAAAATTCTTCGGGTTCACGTTTTTCCGATGGACGTAAATCGCGGCGAGAACCGGGCAAGTCAATGCGCAGCTTCGTCGAAAGGTAGGGGCGATTGACCTCAATCGCCCGCGCGCGCTTTGGTAAAACCGCCCCTGCCAGAATTTGCGCGAAGATGTCGATCTTTTATCGTTATCTTCGACAGTGAAGGAAGACGATTTCCAGTACGCCATTGAAAACACACAGGTAATTCTCGCGCCGGAGCGTAAGATCGCCACCTTTGGCAGCACGAGTTTTCATTTCTATCTGATCTCGGAGTTGATGGACCGGGTGAACGAAGTGCGCGTGCGCGACGGAAATATTCACGCCGACCGGCCGCAAATTCTGACGCCCGAACATTTCAGCCGCTTGTTGCTGGAAGGATTCGGCGAGAAGGCAGAGCGCTATGTCGAGCAACTGCGCGAGCACGCGCGCAACACCGCGGTCCTTCGCTACGGCTTTCAATTTCGAAAAACCGACGTGATCGAGCGCATGTTTCGCGATCCGATCGACGCCGTGGTCGCGCGAACAAAGTCGCAAGTCGAGGATTTGCAGGAGCCGCTCAGCGCCGTCATCCAAGGCGTGGACGACGCCTGGGAAGTTTGTTTGCTCAAATTCACCATTGACATGATCGAACGCTCAAGCGGCGGAAACATCGGTGACTTTCGCAAGCGCGGGCTCATTTAGAACGCAACGGCCCGATCGCGCTCACCTCGCGTGCTTTCCCTGTGAATTCTTACCCGCTGCTGCGAATCGGACCTAAAGAAAAGATCGTTTCGGCGCGACACCGAAACCAGCACGCGAGACGCGTGCGCTACCCAGATGGGCTATTTATCTTTCCGCCATGAATCTTGTTCCGTGCATGGGCTGCTGTGGACTTTTCCCGGAGATGGAAGCGCCGACGCATCGGTACATGGAATCTTCGCCGGGCTGCTGGGCGGCGTACGGCGAAGTGCTGGCGCGCGGATACGGTGATCCTGCCTATGCGCAAGATTATCGGCTGAGTGTGGATGCTTATGCGGTGCAGCATCCCGGCCGTCCTTCGTCGCAGAGCATTCAATCGGTCGCTGTGCATTTGATTCGACTGTGCCTTTTGCTCGAACGTGGTTTGGAAATGAGCCGGGCTAACGAGGCGATGCTCAAAGCCACTGAATCAAAAAAACAATTTGTCTGGCTCGAACCGCCGCCAACTCGTGGCGCCATCACCGTCGCCGATGTTCATCGCGCCACAAATCCAAAGGAGCACGTCGCCCGCGTGCGAGAATGGGCATGCAGTGCCTGGCAGGCCTGGAGTCCGCATCATAGGCAAATTTACGCGTGGCTCCCATCCGGATTCGATTCGCGATAGAAGGAACTTTCCGCTTTTGTCGTTTCGCGTCTCTTGTCATCCTGCGCCTTCGGCACGATCACGTTTTGAAAAATTACCTTCAACTCAACCTCAACCTTCTTTACTGGATCTTCGTAGCGCCCTTCACCGGGCAGTTTTTCGACATCTCTCAGATCTTCCGGCAGATGGTGTTCATCGGGGTGCGCGCGACGCCGATGGTCGCGCTGACGGCGTTTAGCGTGGGCGTGACCCTCGCCATGCAAGCCGCGCATTCTCTCCAACAACTCGGCGCGGAAATTTACGTACCCGATCTCGTGATGGTGACGTTGTTGCGCGAGATGGGTCCAGTTCTGATCGCGGTGATCGTGATCGGGCGCAGCGGCTCGGCTGTCGCAGCCGAGTTGGGCACGATGAAAGTTTCCGAAGAGATCGAGGCGCTGGAAGTGATGGCGATCAATCCGGTCCAGTATCTGGTAGTGCCGCGCTTTCTCGCCATGCTCGTGATGTTGCCGGCGCTTACGATCATGGGAAACTACGTTGGCGTTTTCGGCGGCTGGGCCGTGTGCCATTTTGCTCTCAATTTTAATACCGCCGGTTATGTGCTGCGCGCCTTGCAGAGCGCGGACACGTGGGATTTGTATTCAGGAATGATCAAGAGCGCGGTCTTTGCCTGGATCGTCATCACGATCGCCTGCAACGCCGGTCTCCGTGTCGAGGGCGGGGCGGAAGGTGTCGGCCAGGCCACGACGGCGTCCGTTGTGCAAGCTTTGCTGGCCATGCTCGTTACTAATGCGGTGCTCACGGGGATCTTCTTCTTTGGGGGATGAGCGGAATGACGAAGCTCGAATGACGAAGGACGAAAGAATGACTAAGCACGACGCTCGAAATGCGCCTGAATGTGATGAGGCGTTCTGGACGGATGCCAAAGTGTCCATTGTGCGCGAAGAGCCCGACGCAAAACGCGTGTTCGATTTGGAGGAACGCACAGCGCGATTCGGCGAGGCGGTAATCGATTTTGCCAAGACGATTCCGCAAGACGCAGTGACGAATCGCATCATTAGTCAGCTTGTCGGTGCCGCGACAAGTGTGGGAGCAAATTACGTTGAAGCCGACGATGCGGTCTCGAAGAAAGAGTTTCTAAAAAACGTGCCGGAAAGAAGCTCGCGAAACGAAACACTTTCTTCGCATGGTTCGCGCCGTGCCCGAGCTAAAACCAAAGCGCGAATGATTTGGTTAGAAGCAAAAGAATTGCATCTAATTTTTTCGAGGATTTGGAGGAGCGGAAAGAATGAATGACGCAGCACGAATAACAAAGGACAAGGAGTGATGTTCGCGTTGCGGTTTTTGTTCGTCATTCGAGCTTCGACATTCATTCGTCATTCGTCATTTGTCAGTCGTCATTTTCGTCATTCGTCATTCGGATTTCGTCATTTTTACCAATTCGTCATTCGTCATTGCCCTCATGCCTGACTCGCCCATCATCGAAGTTGTCGATCTGGTCCGAAGATTCGCGGATCGCACTGTGATCAACGATATCTCGTTCAGAATCGATCGTGGCGAGACGCTCGTGATTATGGGCGGGAGCGGTTGCGGCAAGAGCACGTTGCTCCGCCATATCATTGGTTCGATGAAACCGACTTCCGGCTCCGTTAAGATTTTCGGGGAGGAAATTACGACGATGAATGAACGGGAGATCGCGCGCATCCGGGGAAGATTCGGAATGCTGTTCCAATCGGGCGCGTTGCTGGCCTCACTCACGGTTGGCGAGAACGTTGCGCTCCCACTGGTGCAACACACCAAAATGTCAGACGATGAAATCGAAGAGATTGTAGAACAAAAACTTCAGATGGTCGGATTGACCGGTTTTGAGAATCTCAAACCGGCGGAAATCAGCGGCGGCATGAAAAAACGAGTAGGCCTCGCCCGCGCACTCGCGCTCGATCCCGAATTGCTCTTCAGCGATGAACCGACCTCAGGACTGGATCCGATCATGACGGCAGTGGTCGATCAATTAACGTTGAAGCTCACGCGCGAAGCTGGCATGACCGCGGTTGTCGTCACGCATGATATGACGAGTGCATTTCGAATCGCGACCCGGATGATTATGCTCGGACACGGGGATATTATCGCGCAAGGTACGCCGGAGGAAATCCGCACCAGTCCCAACGCCGAGGTGCAACAATTTATCAACGGTGAAGCCGACGGACCGATACCCTTAAACCTCTCGCAAGATGAGCACGAGCATCATCGGCACGTGAAGCCACGTCCGTGCGTCGCCGCACGCGGCAGATTTCATCTCAAAACTTCATGAAACGAAATCTCTCCGATTACATCGTGGCCCTCGCGGTCATCGCTTGCAGTCTCGTGCTGCTCGGCGCCCTTACCATCGCGCTCTCCGGTTATCGATTGAAAAAACCGGCGCGGACTCTGCAAATCAATTACGAGGACGTGACCGGCGTCAAGGTCCATTCCGAAGTTCGCTACGCGGGCGCGCCCGCCGGCCGCGTGATTGCGATGCGTCACTTGAGTGCCGCCGAGCGCGGCGCGGCGGAGAACAAGAAGGACGCCGTGCGGGTCACGATCAGCCTCGACGAAGGGGTTCCGCCACTGCCCAGCGACGTGATCGCGACGCTCAGCTCGGACACGCTGCTTGCACCGAAATTTGTCGCGCTCTCCGCCGGCACGCCGGGCGGAAAGACGCTCGCGAACAACGCCGCGATTGAAGGTCATCCCGCTTACGGCCTCGAACAAATCACGGCCGCGGCCGGTCCGCTCTTCGAGAACGCAAACAGATTACTCGATAATTTGAACGTCACGGTCACCGACTTGAAAGGCAATCTGGGACAATTCATGCCGAAGATATCGCCGCTGGTTGATACAGTGAAAACCGATCTGGACGAGTTGCAGAAGGTTGTCACGGCTCTGGGCGGTGTGGAAAAAAACGCGAACACGGTTCTTGGAACGGCGGACAAATTCGTTGGCACCACCGACAAGCAACTCCAGGCGCAGATGAAAGAGTTGCACGTAATTTTATTGAACTTGAAAGTGATCACGACCCACGCGAAGGCAATCACCGAGGCGCTTGGGGAAAAACCGAATCGGCTCATCTTCAGCGGCAAAGCGAACACGCTCACGCCTGAAGAAGAGATCATCAAAAGCAGCAAGCCATTGCCGGCGAAAAAGCCATGATTTGGCTGTAATAACTCTCGCGGGCGATTGAGGTCAATCGCCCCTACCTTTTCGATAACGCCGCATCAACTTGAAGAAACGAATCGTGTCACGAATGGGATGGATGCTGCTGACTTCGTCGCAGTAAACGGTGCTGATGGGCACTGATTCGATCCGGTAACCTTTGCGGCTGGCAAAGATGAGCATCTCGGTTTCATAGTCGAAGCGGTTTGCGCCGCCGAGCACGTCCGGAACCAATTGTCGATGCAACATGCGGAAGCCGCACTGTGTATCGGGAATTCTTTGCCCACAGGTGCGGCTGATTCGTTTGCTCATGTAACGATTGACGATGCGACGCAGCGGCGGCATGCCGGAGAGATCGTTCATGCGCGTGCCGATGAACAATTGCGCATCGCTGGCCAATGCAACGTTAACAAAACGATCAATTTCCTCGGGAAGGTGCTGGCCATCGGCGTCGAGAATAACGACGTAAGTGAATTGCCGATCCAACCAGTGACGAAGCCCGGTCTTGATCGCCTCGCCCTTGCCGCGATTTTGCGGATGAACAATTACTTCTGCACCAGCTTCACGCGCGCGCGCCGCCGTGTGATCGTTGGATCCATCATCGACGACGAGCACATGATCGAGTTGTTGACGGGTTCGGCGAACGACGTCGCCGATATGTTTCTCTTCACCATAGGCCGGAATGACCGCCGCAATGGATAGTCGATCTTGCACGCGCGCGCCCGCGTTTTCCATTGTCAGCGGACGACCGGATGGAAGTCGGCCGCGTGATAAGAACTGCGGACGAGCGGGCCGGAGGCGACGTGCAAGAATCCTTTGGCGCGGGCGATGCCGCCGTAGTAATCGAATTGCGCCGGCGTGATGTATTCGACGACCGGAAGGTGTCTTGGCGTGGGGCGAAGATATTGACCCATCGTTAAAACTTCGCACCCGACGTCGCGCAAATCGTCCAGGGTTTGAAAAAGCTCGGTTTCCTTTTCGCCGAGACCGAGCATGACGCCACTTTTCGTCACAACTTTTGGCGACAATTCTTTCGCGCGCTTCAGGACGCGAAGCGAAGTGCGATATTTCGCGCGCGAGCGCACGAGCGGGGTCAAGCGCTCGACCGTTTCCATGTTATGATTGTAAATGTCGGGCCCGGCATCGAGCACGATCTGGATGCACCAATCCTGGGCATGAAAATCGGGCACTAGTACTTCGACAACCACGGACGGATCCATTTCCCGAATCGCGGTGATGGTGCGGGCGAAATGATTCGCGCCGCCGTCTTTGAGATCGTCGCGCGCCACCGCGGTAATAACGACGTGCTTCAACTTCAATCGTCGCACCGCTTCGGCGACACGTTGCGGTTCATCTTCTTCGAGCGCGAACGGTTTCGCCGTTGTCACAGCGCAAAATCCACAGGCGCGCGTGCAACGATCGCCGGCGATCATCATCGTGGCGGTGCCCTGGCTCCAGCATTCCCACCGGTTCGGGCATTGCGCGCTTTCGCAAACGGTGTGCAAACGCAGATCGGAGATGAGCGCCCTGGTGGAAAAGAAAACCGGATTCGAGGGCAGCCGCACCTTGATCCAGGGCGGCTTCTGCGCTTGGTGCAACGCGGGATCGATTTTCACGCAGGACATTTGATAGAATGCTAGCGCAACGTTGAAGCGTTGAAAAGTTGAACCGTCGAAGCGGACTGTAGCGGCGCTCTACGAGCGTCGCATAAATCAATTCGACCGACGGTCATAGACCGCTGCTACAATTTGGTCCTTCCCGTCAGCGCTTGATAGAGCGTCAACTCGTCGGCCGATTCGAGACCGCCTCCGGCAGGAAGACCGCGCGCGATGCGAGTCAAGGTCACCGGTTTTCCTTTGAGAAGATCGACCAGGTAATTTGTGGTGGCTTCGCCTTCAACATCGGCGGCCAGGGCAAAAATGATTTCGGAAAATTTTTCCTTCTCGATCCGATCAAGCAATTCCTTGATGCGCAAATCTTCCGGACCAACATGATCGAGCGGCGAAATTTTGCCGCCTAACGAGTGATACCGCCCGCGAAACGCGCTCGTTTTTTCCAACGGCAGGATATCGGTTGGCTGTTCGACGACGCAGAGTTGGTCGGCTGCGCGCGAGGGATCTTGGCAAATCTCGCAAATTTCCTCGGTCGTAAAATAACCGCACAGCGCGCATGGATGAATGGCCTGCCGTGTAACAGTGATGGCGCGCGCGATCTCCTGGGGTTGATCTCCGCGCGCCTGCACGATCCAAAGCGCGATCCGCTCCGCCGAGCGAGGTCCAATCCCCGGCATCTGCCGCAGTTGCGCAATCAAATCCCGGAGCGCGGCCGGGTATTCGGTCTTTCTCAAAACGCGCGCTGGTTCACTCGGAGGGCGTTTCCGTCAAGTGCAGAGCGAGCGGCTCAAGCCGGCGCAGATACAATTGCAGCGGCGCATCGTCCTCTGCATCCGGGCCGCGCGCTTTTTGGAATTCCGTGTAGGCTTCGGCCCAGCGTTTTTCCCGATAAAGCACGAGCCCGTTCCAGAAAGAATCGCGTCGGGCGAGATGCTCCGGCTTGGCCTCAGTCGCCAGCCAAAGTGGCTCGTAAATTTCATGCCGCTCCTGCTTGTTTGCTCCACTGAGAAAATCGATCGGTCGCGCGACAATTGCCTTGCTCGCCAGCTCGAAGGTGCGCGGGCCGATCAAGATGTGGGACCCGTAAAACCGATTTGCGACGCAGAACCTGCGCGCGAGCTCGACCGGCTCACCGCTGGTCAAGAGTCCCGGGCGCTCGCCATCCTTCAGTGGCGCCACAATCATCGTGCCGGAGCTGACGCCGAGATGCACGTCGCAGTTTCCGAAAAGTTTTCCGTTATTCTGCCGGCGCGAATCGCGAAAGGCCTGAACCAAACCGAGCGTGACGCGCACCGCTTTGTCCGCATGCTCGGCATTGCCATCGGGAAATCCGAAAATGGCCACCACGCCTTCGCCATCAGCCGCCTCAATATAACCGCCCGCTTCCAGAAAAAGTTCAGTTGTGCGACGAATGAATTTTTCTGTGGTCTCGGCAAAAGCCACGGGCTCAGAGTCCTCGGCCAGGTCGTACTTATTGGCGATATCGCACACGACCACCGTGGCCTGGCAGCTCCTGGCTTTGGTATCGAGTGGGATTTCCCCGGCGATCACACGATGGACTTGCTCGTTCGACAATCGGCCCGTGAAAAACGATCTGGCCAAGTGGGACCGGGTGCGTCTGGCAATTGCGATGGATCCCTCGGCGACGACGAACGCGAGCACCACCGCGAAGATTGAAGGCAGCGGCTGAAAAAATGTCCGATAGAGCGAGCAAATCCAGCAAAGGCCCAACAGCTCGATCAACAACGCCAGAACCAACCATCCCACCTGCTTGCGCCGAGAGCTCGTCAAAGTGAGCCCGGCGACACCGAGTGACAAGATCACGATGAAAACATATTGCCATTTGCCGGCCACCGATCTCGTGATCGTGCGGTGATGCGGGATGAGTTCCGCGGCCACTAGTTCCAAACGCAGCAATAGTCCGCTCGCGTGCAGCGCGCCGATGATTCCGGCAACGACGAAACCAATGATCAGAGTTGCGACTAAAGGTCGTTTCATCGACAAACTAAGCTTTCTGGGCCGGCGCAACCGGATAGTACGAGCGCACGACGAGGTCGCTCAAAAATTTATCCGGGGCGTCAACTGCCTCGGCATTCAGCACAAACTTTTTCTGGCCGCTGTTTTTCTGGATCAAACTCAATCCAAATTGATAATCCTTGAACAGATGTGCGCAAAGTTCCGCCATCGTCATCCGCTCCGTTTGGGCGCGATCGACCAGGCGCCGGAGCGCCGAATCATCGAACATAACTTCGAGTCCATATTCTTTCTTGAACCTATCGGCAAATTGATGCGCGCTCACCTCCAGCGCTTTCCCGGTGTGCTCGTGGCTTTCGGCCATGAGACGGTCGAGGACGCGCTTGGGCTCACGCACCAGTTCGGCCGTGACGCGCAACTGACTTAATCCTGACCCGGCCAGATAATATTTGTAATCGCGGAATAATTTCTCAAACACTGTCAACAATCCCCGGGCGCCGGTTTTTTCCTCCGCCGCGGCTTCGGCCATCAAGCGCAACGCTTCGTCGTCGAAGCTGATCTCGATTCCATACGCGCGAAAGGCGCGTTCATATTGTCGAAGTAAACTGCCCTCAGAATACTTCATGATCTTAAACAGATCCTCGGCATCGAGATCCAAGCAAACAACCCGCACCGGGAGACGGCCGATGAATTCCGGCTCAAATCCGTACTCGACAAAATCCTGCGTGGTAACGTGCTGAAACAATTCATTGTCCATCACCTGCACGGGCGCGGCGCTAAATCCGATCTGTCCCTGCCTGACCCGTCGCGCGACTTGCTCTTTCAGCTTCTCAAACGCACCGCTCACCACAAAAAGAATGTGCCGCGTGTTGATCGTTTCGCGTTTCGCCTTCCCCCGCCTCTGGAATTCAAAGGCGGCCTGCAATTGCGCCTGCAGATCGTTCATGCTCCGCACCGGCACTTCCGTTTCTTCCATCAACTTGAGCAACGTGGTCTGCACGCCGCGTCCACTCACGTCGCGTCCAATCAAATTCCCCGCCGAAGCGATCTTGTCGATCTCGTCGATGTAAATGATCCCGAACTGCGCCAGGTTGACGTCGCCATTCGCTTTCTGCACCAGTTCGCGCACGAGATCTTCCACGTCGCCGCCTACGTAGCCGGTTTCGCTGAACTTGGTCGCGTCCGCTTTCACGAACGGCACTTTAATGAGATCGGCAATGTGCTTGATGAGATAAGTTTTGCCGACGCCGGTTGGCCCAACCAAAATGACATTCTGCTTCGCGTACTCAGTCTCTTCCGCCCGTCCCGGATCTTCCTTCTCCAGCCGCCGGAGATAATTGGCATGGTTGTAATGATCGCACACCGCGATCGAGAGCACCTTTTTCGCTTCGTCCTGCTTGATCACAAAGCGGTCGAGATGCGCTTTGATGTCGCGCGGGAGAAAATTGAAAACGAATTCCTCATGGTCGACCTTCTCGGGCTTCTCTTCCACGCCGGATTCAGCTGGCTCCGGCTGCGTGAAGGTCGCGACCGAGACGCGATCGCCGAAGTTCGATTTCATGAACTCGGTGATCTTCGCCTTTAGTTCTTCCGGTGAAGGAAATGGTGGTGGTGGGTTCTGTTCCATGGCTGCTCGTGCTTTTCGCGATCAAAAGGTCGCGCGAAAATCTATCATGGCAAAGACTCGTGTAAATCTGACTCCTGAATGCGGCATTCGTTCATCGACGCAGCCCTGTGGAGACGGAATAGACGTGGCCCGATTGCATCCGAATTCTGCGCTTTAATTGAAGCGGCAGCCTGATCCGGCGTAGACCGGCGCGGCTTCTCGCGCCTGTACCATGAGCGACCGACCGTGCGTCGCGAAGAGTGTGATTACAAATTCACCGATTCTGCGCGACGTTGTCCAAAACCCTTCCGGCGAAAATCGCGGCGAGATCGCCCAGGACCTTGGCCGGACCGAGATACTGCGCGCCGGCGTAGGTACTGGATATGACCTTGCCTGTTGCATCGACAAGAACCAGACACGGGATTCCGTGGCCGGCGTATTTCCTAATTGCGTCTTTGCCTTTAAGTTTTTGAAAATCGATCGCTGGCCACGGCATGTTTGCCTCGAGCATGTAAGTTTCCATCGCGAATTGCGATTTATCGAAGCTAACAAAGACGATCTCGAATTCCGGATGTTGTGTTGCGACGCGATTGTAGTAATCGACCAACTCCGGTGTGAATTTGCGGCACGGCGCGCACCAATGCGCCGAAAAGTAGAGCGCGATCAACTTTTTCTTTTCCAGCTCTGCGTCATCGAAATGGCCGAGCGCTCCATTGCGCAATGAAACGAGATCGCCCTTTACTAGTTCACGGAGCGCGTTTGCATTCGGCGCTTGCGGCCGGGCAGCTGCGCGCTCGCGCGCCATTTGACTTTGGTACAAACTGTCGAACTGCCGCGAACGCGCTGCTTCAGCCGCGCGTCGCTTCGTCTGATCGGCGATTTGCTGCTGTGCAATCGTCATTTGCTCCGACGAAAGCGAATACTTTCCACTCTTTAGCGCAGTGATCAGTTCAGCGGACGCGCCCGCTTGAAGCAGCGTCTTTTCTTTCTCAACATCAAGCTTCTCGGCAAAATATCGGATGGCCAATTCTTGCATGATGGCGTTACTGGAATAGCCCGAGCGCAACATCAGGCTAATCTCCTTGATCGTGAGCGGCAATTGCGCGGCGCGCGCGCGAGAAGGATCGACAAGAGAACGCAAACTAAAGCCGCCAGGGCACGGTTACGCATTCGCTCTTTCCATAGCAAAAGCTACGCCACAACCTCCGACCGATTGTTTAATCGCTCTGGCGCGACATAATAAGGCGTGCCTAAAATCTCGGCTCGTGTTTCCGTTTCTGTGTCGCGGCACCGGCCAGGCCGTAGCAAAGAGATGGCCCGTTGAAAACCTCGCCAGAAAAATCGACAACGATCAAGCTAGTGGCGCCGAAACAAGTCGCGCGGCTTCGCCTCGATCGTTTTCTGGCCGGTCAACTGAGCGGACATTCGCGGGCGCGACTCCAGCAACTGATCCGTGCCAGATTCGTTAGGTTAAACGGCCAAGCGGCGAGGCCGCGCGATCTTGTGCACGCCGGTGATGAGATCGAGCTAACCGAACCGCCGCTCGAAAAGATCGACAATCAACCGGAGCATATTCCGCTGGAGATTCTTTTTGAAGACGACGATCTCATTGTCATCAGCAAACCGGCCGGTCTCGTGGTTCATCCGGGAGCGGGTCATCGGGAACACACCCTGGTCAATGCATTGCTTCATCATTGCCCCATCCTTTCCGGGATCGGCGGCAAAGAACGGCCCGGCATCGTGCACCGTCTCGACAAAGAAACCAGCGGCTGCCTCGTCATCGCGAAAAACGATCAGGCGCACCGAAGATTGTCGATCCAATTTGCGGCGCGCACCGTGGAAAAAATTTATCTCGCGCTTGTCACCGGAAAATTGCGCAAAACCGCGGGCGTAATTGAAGAAAGAATTGGACGACACCCCGTCGATCGACAGCGAATGAGCGTGACTTCATCACGTGGGCGCGCGGCGAAAACCGAGTATCGCGTCGTTAGCTCCTCGGATAAAATGAGTTTGGTCGAGTGCCAATTGCATACCGGACGTACCCATCAAATTCGCGTCCACCTCCATCATCTCGGTCACCCAGTGCTCGGCGACAAACTTTATGCGCCGAAATCGGCGAAAGATTATCCACGTCAAATGTTGCATGCCTGGAAACTCGGGTTTCAACATCCGCGCACGGGCGAATGGAAAAGCTTTGCCGCGCCGTTACCAAACGATTTCACCGACGCGATGCGCTCGATCGGACTCTCCAGGCTAAATTTAGGCGGCGAAGCCGCATTTATTTAACATCGCCCCCGAAAGCGTTCGGGGCCGATCCACCTTCGCGTGATTGATACAGGTGGATCGAGCAGTCGTCGCCGCGGCGACCTCGATGCTAAACCTAGGCGGCGAAGCCGCATTTATTTAACATTGCCCGGCGGACTGGAGACCACCGCTCCTTGTCTAAACGCGTGCTGCTGGATCAATACTCAAGGGAACATCAGCTTGCCGCGCGGGTTTACGTGGCGCGATCCCGCCTCGTCGCAAGATGCGCTGCAAACCCGCGCGATACGCAGCGACATCGACAAGTTCCGCAACCCGACGTTTCAATGCGCGCGCCCTGGTCGCAAGAAAAATCGCGAAGAGCAAATACGGGACGATGAACCAAAGATCGACGTGGGAAGTGTTGAGCTGCCGATAAATCAAAAGACTCAGGGCAACGAGATTGAAGATGACGGTCGTGGTAACGAATCGAGTGCGGAGCCGGACGCGGGTGAGGCATTTCGCGCCGCCGTGATATTCGGTCACGGTTTGCAGCGCGATGCTCCACCAAAAATTTCCGTAAATCTGAATGTCCCACTCATTCCAACCGGTATCGGTGGAATAGCGCCAGCCTTCTTCCTCGAGCAACTGGAACATGGCACCAAGCAAATGATGACGATCCCTTCCCTCTTCGCTCCAAAAAATTCGGCGGCCCAAACGACCGGCAAGATTCGCGCCGGCCGGCAAATGTTCGTGCGTCCGGATCACATTGCGCGGCGTGCGCTTGAAGTGCAGCCAGGTGAAATAACGCGAAAATCCTCGCACGAGCGGTTGGGCAAAGGCCAGAAACAGGACGAGCAGGCGGGCGTGGACGGTGTCGAATTTCGGTTCGATGCGCGCCCGCACCATGTAAGAGAGCGCGACGCAGAGCGTGCCGCCAAACATCAGATAAGGGACAATGCGCAGCACCGGCAAAAAAACCCCAAGCCCAAAAAGAAAAATTGTGAGCGCGAACCATTCGACACTGCCCAGATAGACGGCCACGTCCGATTGCGGTCTGGGATAGATCGATTGAAAAAAACCGTCGCCGAAAATTCCGTGATAAATAACCGGCCGATCAATGAACCAACTGAAGCGGGGCGTTCCATAAATCTGGCCGCGCCATTTCGCCGCCCCGGTTGGGCCGAAGAAAATCAAATGTTTGAAGCGCAGCAACGATTCCGCTTCACCGTAGCCGTCCTGTTGTTTCAAGAAAGCGCGCAGGGTGAAGCGGCGATGATGCCATACGATGGCGGTTGGGCTGAAAGCGATGACGCAACCAGCCTGTTGAAGTCGCCAGCAAAAATCGACATCGTCGCCGGCCTTGTGATATTCGGCATCGAACCCGCCGATGTTCTCAAAGGCCCATCGGTAGAAGGCCATGTTACACCCGGGAATGTGCTCCGCGATTGTGTCCGTGAGCAAAACATGACTCGGCCCACCCGGCGCGGCGGCGACACAGGCCTGGACCCAATTTTGCGCGGGCGGAGTGACGTTGGGCCCGCCCACTCCGGCATATTCGTCGCTCACGAGCGTGCCGATTAAGTAGTAAAGCCAATCGACGTCCGCCATGCAGTCGCTGTCCGTGTAGGCGAACACTTCGCCTTTGGCCGCGGCCGCGCCGGTGTTGCGGGCGTGACTCAAGCCGTGATTACCTTGATGGATGTAGCGGACCCGCGGGAATTGCGCGGCGACGCAAGCGGTGTCATCGGTCGATCCATCATCGACCAGGATCACTTCGTAATCGGGATAGTTCAGTTTGCCTAGGGAGTCCAGACAGGCGGCAAGCGTTTGCCCGCCGTTATAAGAACAAACAATAACAGAGACAAACGGCGCTCGCGGTAAGTGGCGATGCGGGAGCGCGGAATTGTCTTCGCCAAGTTTTTCCCAAAGCACGGAGAACGCTTTTTTCGGTTCGCGTTCGCGCGTGACGATCCCAAACGCCCAATCGGTGATTTCCTGCTCGCCGGTGAACCATTCGTCCGTCCAGGTAAAGAAAATCGTTCCGGCCAGGCCGCATTTCACCACGCTATCGACATGCCAGCCGAGCATTTCGGCCTGCTCCTCTTGCGAATGCCGGATCGTGTCCATGCCAAATTCGCCCAGAATGAGCGGCCGTTCTTCAGTCAGATTTTGCAATCGCAGCAGGTATTTCTCAAAGTCGCGCTGGTTATGCAGGTAAACGTTGAAGCAGAAGAAATCGACATTTTGGGGCAGGAGATATTCGGTCGGCGGATAAGTGGCATAGGAAAAGAGAACATCTGGATCGATCGCGCGTCCGATTCGAATTAATTTCTCCACAAAATCGGTAACGCGATGCACGCCGAGCCAGCGCACCATCGTGCTCGCGATCTCATTTCCGACGAGGTAACCGAAAATCGCTGGATGGCCGGCATTGGCTTTCACGGCAGCCTGCACCGTCTTGGCGATTGCGTTGCGCGCGGATCTCTCACGCAAGAATTCGATGTGCTTCGCCCACGGCAACGTGATGAGCACGCGCATTCCCGCAGCGGCGCAACGATCGAGAAACCAGCGCGGCGGAGCATGATAAATCCGCACCACGTTCAAGCCGGCCTGACGCATCAGCGCAAGATCGACATCTACTTGTTCCGCGCGCCCGAGATGATTTCCCTCCGCGTCCGGCTTAAACGGCCCGTAGGTCACGCCTTTGACAAAGAACTTCCTCTCGCCTTCAAAAAAGAATTTCGCGACCGCGCAAATCCTGGGCAGTACGGTCGTGCTCACGGCGGTGCAAAGGTAGGGACGACGCATTGCCGCGTCCAGCAACTGTAGAGGCAGCCGTGTCGGCTGCTTTGGCAAGAGGACGCAGGCGACACGCCTGCCACTACAGCTCCAAAAGACTTTCTCGCACAACCGCGCCTGTGCGTTCGATGTCATCCGACGAATGCGCCGTGGAAATAAATCCGGTCTCGAATTGCGACGGCGCGAAATAAACGCCGCGCTTCAAGCAGCCCTGAAAATACTTCGCGAACATTTTCAAATCGCTGCGCTGCGCGCCGGCAAGATCGACAATCGGTCCTGAGGCGAAAAACAGACAAAACATCGAGCCGACTCGATGGAACGTAGCGCCCACTTTCGATTTTCGTAGCGCCTCGCGCGCGGCTTTTTCAAGTTGGGCGCCGAGTTTCTCTAGCAGCTTCCATGCGTCGATCCGATCGAGTTCGCGCAACTGCGCGAGACCTGCCGCCATGGCCAGCGGATTCCCGGACAACGTTCCCGCCTGATAAACCGGCCCGTCCGGTGAAAGGTGATCCATGATTTCTGCGCGCCCGCCGAAGGCGCCGACGGGCAGGCCGCCGCCAATTACTTTTCCGAGCGCCGTGAGGTCCGGCTTGATTCCGTAAATTTCCTGGGCTCCGCCGCGCGCGACACGAAACCCGGTCATCACCTCATCGAAAATCAGAAGTGCCCCATGTTTTGTACATTCCTCGTGCAAGATCGACAAAAAATCTTCGCACGGAAAATAAAGTCCGGCGTTTGCGGGAATCGGTTCGAGAATGGCGGCAGCAATTTCATTTTTTTGAAATGCTCGTCGCACAAGATCGACATCGTTAAACGGCAGCGAGATTGTTAGATCGACAAACGTTTGCGGAACGCCGGCGCTGTCTGGCCGCCCATGAGTGAGCGCGCCGCTGCCCGATTTCACCAGTAGCGCATCGACATGTCCGTGGTAACAACCGTCGAACTTGATGATTTTGTCGCGGCCCGTGAAACCGCGGGCCAGCCGAAGGCACGACATGGTAGCTTCGGTGCCGCTGTTCACCATCCGCACTTTTTCGATGGAAGGCACCCAGTTACAGATCAATTCCGCCATTTCCACTTCCAACGGGCTCGGAATTCCGAAACTCACGCCGCGGGTGGCGGCCTCGCGCACGGCAGCGACAACGACCTTTGGCGCATGACCGAGAATCGCCGGCCCCCAGCTGCCGACGTAGTCGATGTATTCATTTCCATCGACATCCCAAATCTTCGCGCCTTCTGCGCGCTCAATGAAAAAAGGTGCGCTGCCGACATTGCGAAACGCGCGCACCGGCGAATTCACCCCGCCGGGGATGCGCTTTTGCGCCGCGGCAAATAATTTGGACGAAAGCGAAGCCATGGAAACGGAATGCAAACGTCCAACGTCGAACATCGAACGTCCAACGTTGAATTCAGACGCCGGTACACCGGCATGCCGCCACGTTGACACTGGACACTCAGCCGTTACGCTCCCTGCTCGCAGCGGCGGGGTAGCCAAGTGGTAAGGTCGCGGTCTGCAAAACCGCTATTCGCGGGTTCGATTCCCGCCCCCGCCTCCAATGACGCCAAGATTTTTCGGCCGAGTAGCCCGCTTTCCCAGCTCCAATTTGAGATGGAATTTCCCGTCAGCGTCCGATTTTCGGCCGTCCCGGTTGAATCGCGTCGTCTTCGATAATAATTACATGACCGCGAAATGGCGGCGTCGGTTTGACAGGATAGCGCGGGCGCAAGATGGCAAGCGCTGGCGACGACAAGATCAGGGAAAGAAAGATGCCGATAACCGCATGTTTCATAATTTCCCATGTTTATCGCATCAATCATGCCATTCAGGCCGGTCGCAGACAATTTTTGACGCGACCGAGATTACGATCGCAGCCAACAACCTGTGACGACGCAAGCCAGGAGCGAGGTCGTGAGCCAATCAAGGAGTTGACCGAGGACGACGAATGGATGAAGGCGGATGAAAAGGGCCGACTCAAGAATGATCGGCAGCGACACTGCGCCCCAGATAGCGATGGCGAAGAGCAGACTGCCGTGAACTCCAGCAGCAAAAATTGCGACGTTAAAGCGCACGATGAGTGTGAATAAGCAGGCGATGCCGATCGCGGCGAGGAGGTGAAGCAAGCTCGCTCCGATATAATTGCGCGGACCTTCCGGTCGCCAGGTGCTGGGCGTTTCGTTTTGGAACCGATGAAAGATGACGCCCATCCAGAGCCAGCTCATGAAAATGGAAATGACCCCGGCGATGAGACCGGGAACGAGCGCGGTGCGGAGCGTGTTCATCGTTGCGAAAGTAACCTGTCGATCTTAGCGAGAGCGGAGGGCGATTGTCCAGGAAGGATTCGGTCAACCAGAGGCCAGGGAATCGAACTGTGTTCATTGCGGAAAAACAATGCATAGTGGACATCCAGAATGGTTCCTTTATGGTTGCACGCAGAAGAGAGCATGCCCGAGTTTGCCCCCGATTTACGGCTCGTCCTTAATCTCGTTTCACGATCGGCTTGCACCGCATACGACTGTGAATTTGCGGCTGTGGCAAGCGAGCGTGGCATGCCACTGGTCAGCGCCGATCAGCAATTGCCTCGCGCGTTTCCTGCTATCGCAATCTCTCTGGCTGAGTTTGTTGATAGATAAATTCAAGATTTTTCGCGATGCCACAGTTTGCTTATCGAGCGCGCAACGCCCAGGGCGGCCTGGTTGAAGGGGTGCTGGATTGTGCCGACCGGGCGGTGGCGATTCGCCAAATCGAGCAGCAGCGTTGCATACCGATTCGGATTGAGTCGGTCGCCACGGAGCCGAAAATTGCAGAGCGCGATAAATCGACGACCGCACCGGCGACGCAGAAGTTAAAGATTCCGCACGGCCAGTTGCTCGTCTTTACCGAACAGCTTGGTCATTTGCTACGAGCAGGAATGACACTCGACGAGGGATTGTCGATCCTGATGAAGCGCCTCAAACAGCCGCGCGTGCAGCAGATGACGCAGACGCTGCATCAGGCCCTGGTGGACGGCCGGAGCTTTTCGCAAGCATTGCGTGAGTTTCCACGAATTTTCCCGCCACTTTACGCGAACATGGTCGCGGCAGGCGAAGCCAGCGGCGCGTTGCCGGACATTTTGCTGCGGCTGGTGAAGCATCTGATGCAGGCAAAAAATCTGCGCGACCGCGTGCAACAGGCGCTGATTTATCCCGCGTTCCTGGCCTTGGCGGGCGTAGCCCTGATCACGATTTTTATCACGTTCATGGTGCCGCAACTGACCGGCTTCATGTCGCAAAGCGGCGGCGCGCTTCCTTTGCCGACACGAATCCTGCTGCAGATTCATCACGCGATCACGGCGTATTGGTGGATCGGGGTGATTCTCGCTATCGGCGCGGTCATTGGGTTCCGCGCGTTCGTGCGCACCGATGAAGGACGAACGGCGTGGGACCGATTTCGTCTCATAATTCCGGGCTACGGGCAAGTAATCCGCCACCGTTATTACGCGCAATTTTCCCGCACGCTGGGGACATTGATGGAAAATGGAATTCCCCTCTTGCGCTCGCTCGATCTCGTGACCGAAATCGCGGGTAATCGATTTCTTGAGCTCAAACTCGGCGAGGTGCGCCGCGCCGTGATTGACGGCGCCACGTTGTCGGCCGCATTGCAAGCGCAGCATCTGTTTCCGGATTTGCTTACCGATATGATGTCGGTGGGCGAACAAACGGGGCATTTCGCGGAGACGATGCAAACGATCGCTGATGTTTATGAGCGCGAGCTCGATCGGAATGTGGCGATCATCTCGGCGCTCATTCCGCCGGTCATCATCGTGCTGATCGCGATTGTGGTCGGCTTTGTCGTTTACAGTATTCTCTCGGCGGTCTTCGAGATGACACATAGTTTGCAGTTTCGACCGCACTGAGGTAATCTTGGAGGCCAAATGCTTTTTCGCATCATTGCGTTCACGCTGCTGATTGGCGCAGCCGCCCCTCTTCCCGCGCAGGAAGCTTTCAACAACGCGCTACCACCGTCGGCTAATGGGAAATTAGGAGAGCCGCTGCCGGCAAGCGCGTGGCTCGACTTGCGTCAGAACGCACCTGGCAATTCGACGCCGCAGAGCGCGCCGCAGTGGGTTGAAGCCGTCACGTTGGTTCCTGCGCAAACAACCAGCGGCGCCGCGCCGAAGAGCGTCTTTCGCATTCGTGTCGCGCAACCGAGCGGAGATTATCAAGTCCTTTTTTTTCGCTTGTTCTTTGACGACAAACCAAATCAGCGACCGGAGGTGATCGTGTGGGACGAATCCGGCACGCAAGTTTTGCGCTCCGGCGAGCTTGGCTCTGGCATCGATCTGCCCAGTTCCGATGCGGTGATGATCCCGATGAGCGGCATCTCGGCAATCGACATTGAAGTTCCCGGCGACGGAAAAACGGTGCGCGGCGCGTATCTGGATTGGATGACGAGCAGCGAGGTTGTGCATCCGCTCAACGCCGAACATCGAGATGTCATCCCGGAACCATTTTCATCGATGCCGCCGTTGCATCCACCCGTGCAGGACACGGAACAATTCGGCACTGTCACCGCGACGCTTGCCGCGGAAACCATCCCCATTGGGCCGAGTGTGCAACAAGGCGCGGCCTTTCAATTTGGCATCGAAGCGCAACCGTTGCTCGCGCTGCTCACCTTTGAAGTGGCGAGCCCGCGCATCGATGCGCCGCCGGAAATTTATGTGAACGGCGAGGACGTCGGGCCGGCTACACTGACCTTGCCGGAGCTGGCCGACCCCGGCTATCGAGGCGAGGTGAAATCACTCGTCAGGGAAATGCATTTCCAATACACCGGGTGGCTGCGCGCGCAGAAGACTGTGCCGGTGACGAGTTTGAAGATTG
>QHQE01000057.1:0-2725 GCA_003219265.1 Verrucomicrobiota bacterium | reverse complement strand
AGTCTGTGTTAGATAAAAAATGACGCTCAGGGAAAAACACCAAGGCTTCACCTTGCTCGAGATCATGCTCGTGGTTACGATCATTGCGCTCTTGCTCGGCACCGCCATCTACAAGCTAGGTGGCAACGTGGAATACTCGCGCCACGTTCGAGTGGCGGCTGACATTCAGGGCATCAATACGCAACTCAAGCTCTATGAGAGCATGAACGGTTTCTTCCCAACCACCGACCAGGGGTTGCAGGCGCTGGTGACCCAACCCGATACCGATCCCAGGCCAACGCGCTGGTATCAATTATACAGAGAGATGCCGAAAGATCCCTGGCAGAACAATTACATCTACATTTGCCCGGGCATAAAAAACCCAAACAGTTACGATCTTTATTCTGCCGGACCGAGCCGCAAACCGGGCGCAGGAACCGAGGACTGGGGCGACTGAGGACGCACGCCTCTACCGACAACGATTACGTGCCAGGAGGCACGGGCGGCGGCACGTTCGGAACCGGATTCGCCGGCGGATTTCGCTGAATCACGCCGCGCCGGTGTGGCGGCGGGGTTGGCAAGGTGGGGATCGGCGCCGGTTTCAAGCGCGGGGGCACATTGGCCCCAGGGGGAGGAAGGATGGGCTGCACGTTCGGAACTGGCTGCGCCGCCAGAAGCGCTTCGTTAAAACCGATCGTCGCAAATTTTCCGTCCTTGCTGATTGTCACTTTCGTCGCGCCCACGCGGTCCGACCATTCAATGCTGGCGATGCCGTAGCCATCGACCGGTCCCTTTGTCGTCAGATATTCCTTGAAGTTCGTGTCCGCCGTCGAAGCGATGGTGACCATGTCGCCTTCCGGCGAACGGGCGGCATTACCCACGTAAAGGTCTTTTGCAAAATCTGCCCCGGCGACAGGCAAGGCGACTGCGGTGGCAACGGCAAAAGGTGACCGATCTAACATCGCTGAGTAGCGGTCAAAGTTAAACCGTTTCGGAATATCATCGGCTCGTTGAGTCGAGACCGGACAAAGCAGGGCGAAGATCGACATCAGAATTTGAGCACGTTTCATAATCATCCTTTCTTGCGTTGAGCGGGCGCGAACCAGCGCGCGATCTTTAACTTGCAGCGCATCATGGTGGGATCGGCGCCGTCGATCGCCAGATTGACGCTCTCAAACACCACAAACGCTTCCGGCTGCTGCACGTCATAGAGAAAATGGACCAGCGGCGGCCAGGGGCTTTTGGTTTCAATGGAAGCGAAAACGGTCTGATGATTGGGTGTCGTTTCGCCAGCGCCAATGGCCGGATTCTCGATCAAGATATTGTACTTGCCGGCGACTTGTTTCAATTCGTCTAGCAGCGTGGAGGCGTCGGCCGCATTTTTCAGCCACGGCTGATGCTGGCGGAGCCATTGGTCGCGGTTCTCCCACAGACTGCGCTCTTTTACATAGACAGCCTGTTCGGCGCGAGTGGCTCTGCGCTCCGCCAACTGGGCCCGCGCGCGACCGAGCGCGCCGAAGAGCCAGCTCCAGATCACCACGTTAAGCAACGCGATGACCGCGCCGGCCACGATCCATGAGAGGAGGCGCTCCCGTCGATTCATGCGTTCATACCAAGCCGGAAGCATCATCGCGGTTTTCCCTCCAGGCGAAACTGGGCATGGTTGTTCGGCAAAATGCGCGGCGCTGCCATGTCGAACTGAAAAATTTGCAGTTCCGGATTCTTTTTTAACTTGTCGATGAACTGATAGGCGAGCGCCGCCGAACCGGCTTCGCCGTCCACTGAGATTTGGCGCGCGGACTGATTGTAAGCAGTAATGCGCACCTCGGGTGAGGGCAGACTGTTGAACAGATGTAGCAAAATTTCGACCGGGTAATAACGCGAATCGACCGCGGGCGCGAGCGCCTTCCAGTTGGCTTCCGCGGCCCGGACGAATTCGGTCTTCGGCGCATCGCGGGCGATGTGGCGATCGAGCCGCCCAATTTCCAAACGAAAGTAAGCCAGGCATGCGAGAAAAAGAAAAACAAGTCCCGCGTAAGCGGCGCCTGCCCAGATGAGCCACTTCCGCCATTCCCCTCGTCTGGCCAGCTGTAAGCGACGCAGCCGCCAGCTTTCGGGCAGGAGATTGAGTTTGACTGAAGCCGGCGGCGTTTCGACCCCGACGATCTCGGTCGGACTGGCCAGGATTCCTTGCACCGTGTCGCGCAATTCGTAACAGGTCTCGTCTAGCAGCACATTCGGGAACGATGCGTTGATCCCCTGCAATTCCGCACTCAATGCCAGTTGCGGCAATTCTATTTGCAATTGTTGCGGCGCGACGCCTTCCAGCGTTCGTGTGAGACTGACTTTACCGTTCTCGGTCACTGCCGAAACAATGGTTTCGCCTTCGGGATAAATGAGGAGAGCGTTTCCTTGCGGTGCATGGGTGCTGGCGCGCTGCGCAGCATAAACTGTCACCTGCCGCGGGATGTAATCACGCTTCAGCAGCGGCGCGGCGATCTCAGCCAGCTGATCGTTTCGAACCGCCACCGCCGAAACCACGCTTCCCGTTTCCGTTTGTTCGATCACCTCGAAGTCGGTTGTCAGTTCATCCGCCGAGAACGGCAGCGCCTTCTCGATCTGGATGCGAACCATCTCCGGAAACTCCGCTGGATCGACAGTCGGCAAGTGAAAGCGTTGCGCGAGCACGGCCGCAATGGGCAGCCCAAGCACAAAATCGTCCTGGGCCGTCAGCAGCGGCAC
Organism: Verrucomicrobiota bacterium; assembly: GCA_003219265.1. GTDB lineage: Bacteria > Verrucomicrobiota > Verrucomicrobiia > Chthoniobacterales > UBA10450 > AV133. The sequence goes on along the minus strand of QHQE01000057.1, from coordinate 4 downwards.
CGCT
>QHQE01000175.1 GCA_003219265.1 Verrucomicrobiota bacterium | reverse complement strand
TTCAACTTGTTTCACGATTGCAGCGACGCTTTGTTTTTCGACCGGCAAATCGCAATCGGGACAGAATTGCGTTCCCGTTTTCGCAAACAAGAGCCGCAGGAAATGATAAACTTCCGTGACGGTTGCGACGGTCGATTTGCCTCCGCCTCGCGTCACGCGCTGCTCGATCGCCACGCTCGGCGGCAAACCTTCGACCAGATCGACATCGGGTTTTTCGAGTTGTTCGACGAACTGCCGCGCATACGGCGACATGCTGTCGAGAAATCTTCGTTGCCCTTCCGCGAAAAGAATGTCGAACGCGAGCGTTGATTTTCCCGAACCGCTCATGCCGGTGATCACGACTAGCTCGTCGCGCGGGATCTTCACAGAAATGTTTTTCAGGTTGTGCTCACGCGCGCCGTGGATTGCGATTGCGCCGTCTGTTCTGGGTAGCACACGCGTCTCGCATGTGCCGTTCGGCGTCTCGCCTTGAACTTTCGCGGCAGAACGCCGCGAATAACACGCGAGACACGTGCGCGACCCAGAACACGTGCGAGAAATTTGCCCGTGTGCGACTTCGCTACTTTCGCCACTTGTTCCGGCGTTCCAACCGCGACCACTTCGCCGCCGTCATCACCCGCTTCCGGACCGAGATCGACAATCCAATCTGCGCATTTGATGACTTCGAGGTTATGCTCGATCACCACGATCGAATGTCCGCGATCGACCAGTCGCTGGAACAAACGCAGCAGCATCGCGACGTCGTCGAAATGCAATCCGGTCGTCGGCTCGTCGAAGATAAAGAGATTGCCAATGGCGACAGAGCCGCCTTTCCTTGGACGTCGGACGTTGGACGTTGAACGCTCGCGACGGCGTAGCCCGTCCCGGGCGAAGGCGGGTTGAGCGGTTTCCGTTTCCGACAAATGCCTAACGAGCTTGAGCCGCTGCGATTCTCCGCCGGAAAGCGTGTTGAGCGGTTGTCCAAGTCTTAAATAGCCAAGTCCAACTTCTTCGAGCACATCGAGCGGCTCCGAAAGATTTTTTTGCTCGCCGATCTGCGCGAAGAATTGAATCGCTTCCGTCACGGTAAGCTCGAGCACGTCGTGAATCGATTTGCCGTGCAGTTGCACCTTCGACACGTGCGGCTGGAAACGGCGGCCTTCGCATTCCGCGCAGCGGACATAGAGATCGCTCAAGAATTGCATCTCGATCTTTTCAAAGCCGGTCCCGCAACAGCGCTCGCAACGCCCGCTCCCGGAATTGAAGGAGAATGCGCTCGCGGTCAGTCCTTGCGCCATCGCTTCGGGCTGCGCCGCGAAAAGTTCGCGCACGCGATCGTAAAGTCCGAGATACAAAATAGGCGTCGAGCGCGGGGTCCGGGCAAGCGGTGCTTGATCGACCATCACCACTTCGCCGATGCGATGCGCACCGGTCACGGATCGACTTGCACCCGGTTCCTGATCTGATGACTCCCCTTTTGCGCGCAAAAGATTTCGATAGAGCACGTCGTGAATGAGCGTCGATTTGCCGGAACCGGAAACGCCGGTCACACAAGCGAAGACGCCGAGCGGAAGATCGACATCGATATTCTTCAAATTGTGCTCGCGTGCACCGGTGATCTTGATCGAGGAAGAAGACTGCCGTCGCGATTTGGGAACAGGAATATTTTTTCGGCCCGCGAGGTAATCACGTGTGAGAGATTGGTGGATCGGCCGCTCCGCGGGCGATGTTAAACCCGAAGCCGCGAAGCGGCTCTGATTTGATCGCGGCGCGATTTTGTTTGGCATCGCGCGCGGAGCGCCCGATCCACCGAGCATCTCGTCGAGTGCTCCACTAAAAACCAGTTCTCCACCGCGCTCGCCGCGGCCGGGACCGATATCGATCAAATTGTCGGCTGCGCGAATGATCGCTTCATCGTGCTCGACCACAAGCAGCGTGTTGCCTTTGTCGCGCAGGTTATGCATGACGCGCACGAGCTGGCCAACATCGCGCGGGTGCAGACCGACGCTCGGTTCATCCATGACAAAAAGGGTGTTGACGAGCGACGCGCCAAGACATGTCGTCAAGTTCACGCGCTGCACTTCACCACCGCTCAACGTCCGCGTGGAACGATCGAGCGTGAGATAACCGACGCCAACTTCGCAAAGATAATTCAGGCGCGCGCAGATTTCGTCACGCAGCATCTCAGCGGTCGAGTCGCTCGCTGAAATGTCGATCTTGGCGAGAAAATCGCGCGCATCGGAAATCGAGAGCGCAGCGAAATCAGCCAGACTTAACTGTAGCGGCGCTCTATGAGCGGCGCATTCATTCGTCCAACGGTCACAGACCGCCGCGACAATACGATAATTCAGCGTTTCTGGCTGAAATCGTCCGCCCTTACAGCTTGGGCAGGTCGTGTACGCGCGATAGCGGCTGAGCAGCACCCGCACGTGCATTTTGTAAGTTTTGCTCTCGAGCCATCGGAAAAAACCGCGGACGCCGTACCAGCGATCGTCCTCGTAATCCTCGTCGGTGTAATCGCCGCGTTTTTCACCATTGATCACGAAATGCTGGTCGGCTTTCGGCAATTCCTCGAATGGAACATGAATGTCGATCTCCTCGCGGGCAGAGGCGCGGAGCAAATCCTTTTGCGATTCGCCAAATTCGGCGCCGCGAAAAACACGCACCACCCCTTGGGCGATGCTCAAGCTGCGATCTGGAATCGCTTTGTTCAGATCGATCGCGATGGTGCGACCAAAGCCGCGGCATTCCGGACACGCGCCTAACGGATTATTGAAACTGAAAAGTCCGGGCGTGGGCGGGCGAATGTCGATGTCACAATGCGCGCAATGCCAGCCGGTGGAGAAGGGCATTGCTGAAACTGTAGTGGCGGCCGTGTCGGCCGCAGTCCTTGAGGTTGCAGGCGACACGCCTGCCTCCACAGCCGCTGGAATGACGTTGATCTTGCCTTTCCCAAATCGCAGAGCTGTTTCAAGCGCTTCGACAAGACGCGCGCGATTTTCTTGGCTGATCGTAATTCGATCCTGAATGACTTGCACGCGCGCGCCGAGCCGCTGGATTTTTGGATCGACATCGACGCGCACAATTTCACTGTCAATCCAAACCCGGAGATAACCTTGTTGCTGGAGAAAACTGAAAAAAATCCGCGGCTCAGTTTTCGCCGGAACGCTCACCCAGAAAGTGATGAGTGCGGTTTGGCCTGCGAGTTCGCGCAGCACTTGATCGGCGATCGACTTGGCGGTTTCGGGTCGGATTTCACGGCCGCAGCTTGGACAAAACGCGCGCGCGATGCGCGGGAAGAGCAGCTTCAGATAATCACTGATCTCAGTCATGGTGCCGACGGTTGAGCGCGAACTCTTGACCGGATTCGACTGCTCGATCGCGATGGCGGGCGGGATGCCGCGGATATCGTCCACGCGCGGTTTGTCCATGCGGTCGAGGAATTGCCGCATGTACGGGCTGAACGTTTCGACGTAGCGCCGCTGGCCTTCGGCGTAAATCGTTTCGAAAGCGAGACTCGACTTGCCGCTCCCGCTCGGACCGGTAACGACGGTCAGTTTACCGAGGGGAAGATCGACATCGATGCCTTTGAGATTGTTCTGGCGCGCTCCGCGAATCTCCACACAACCCGCCGCGGCGGGCACGGTGACGCGTTTTTTGGCAGCAACCTTCGAACCCACTGGAGATATTCGGTGCGCGCCAACCGCGACGCAAATCGGATTGGGTAGCGCACGCGTCTCGCGTGTTGGTTGTCGCGTCTCGCCGCCGCAACCAGCACACGAGACGCGTACGCTACTCAGAGAAGCGCGCGGCGAGTTTCTCGCGCTGCCTGAACAACTCATCCGGCACGACGCCCTCTAACGACTCGAAAAACCTTTGGTGGCCGGCGAGCTCTTTTTGCCATTGCTCGTGATCGATGCCGAGAAGTTCGACGACGGATTTGTGCGGCACATTGAGTTCAGCAAGATCGAGATCGTCGGGACGCGGCAACCATCCGATCGGTGATTCGACCGCGGCTTCGCTTCCCTCGCAGCGATCGATGATCCACTTGAGCACGCGCATGTTGTCGCCGAAACCAGGCCAAAGAAATTTGCCGTCCTCGCCTTTGCGGAACCAGTTCACGTTGAAGATGAGCGGCGGACTGGTCAGGCATTTTCCAACTTTTAGCCAGTGACGAAAATAATCGCCGATGTTGTAACCACAGAACGGCAACATCGCCATCGGATCGCGGCGCACCTGGCCGACCGCGCCAGTCGCCGCCGCCGTTGTTTCCGAGGCCATGGTCGCGCCGATGTAAACGCCATGCTCCCAATCGAACGCTTGAAAGATGAGCGGCATGGTATCGCTCCGGCGTCCACCAAAGATGAGCGCGCTGATCGGCACGCCTTCGCCTTTTTCGACATTGGCATCCAGCGCCGGGTTGTTGCGCATCGGCGTGGCGAAACGGCTGTTCGGATGCGCGGCTTTTTCTTTCGAAGCTAGCGTCCAATCGTTGCCACGCCAATCAATCGCGTGCGCGGGCGGCGGGCCGTCTTTGCCTTCCCACCAAACATCGCCGTCATCGGTCAGAGCGACATTTGTATAAAGCGTGTCATGCTCGATCGATTTCATCGCGTTCGGATTCGATTTGTAACTCGTGCCCGGCACGACGCCGAAGTAACCGTTCTCCGGATTGACCGCGAAAAGCCGGCCATCGCGAATCTGCATCCAGGCGATGTCGTCGCCGACGGTCGTCACTTTCCAGCCGCGAAAATGTTTCGGCGGAATGAGCATGGCAAAATTGGTTTTGCCACACGCGCTCGGGAAGGCTGCGGCCACGTAATGCTTGCGACCTTGCGGCGACTCGACGCCGAGGATGAGCATGTGTTCCGCCATCCAGCCTTGCCTGCGGGCGAGATACGAACCGATGCGCAACGCGAGACATTTTTTGCTGAGCAAAACATTTCCGCCGTAGCCGGAACCGACCGAGATGATCGCGTTGTCCTGTGGAAAATGGCAGATGAAACGCCGCGCCGGATCGACATCTAATAATGAGTGCACACCGCGATTCCATTCCGCGTCCGGGTCGTTGCCGAGTCGCTTCACGGCGACCGCGCCCATGCGCGTCATGATTCGCATGCTGAGCACGACGTAAATTGAATCGGTAATTTCAAAGCCGACTTTCGTGAGCGGCGAATCGGGCGGGCCCATGATGTAGGGAATGACAAACATGGTGCGGCCGCGCATCGCGCCTTTGAGCAAATTCTGGAGCTTGCTATAAGTTTCCGCCGGTTCGGACCAATTGTTCGTAGGTCCCGCTTCTTCTTTCGTCGGTGTGCAGATGAAAGTGAACTGCTCGACGCGGGCGACGTCGTTCGGATTGGAGCGGTGCAAATACGAGCGCGGAACTTTTTTGGCGTTCAGCTTGATCATCACATTTTGCCGGTCTGCTTGCTCGAGCAGGAAATTATTTTCGCGCTCCGACCCATCGCACCAAAAAATGTTTTCCGGTTTGGTCAGGAGCGCGACTTCATGTCCCCAATCGAGCACCGCTTGATTCGTCGGCTTGGTATCGCCGATTCCAGCCGGCGGCGAAATGGCAGGTGCGATATCTTTCATGAAGCGACTCCGAAAGCTTTCCTGAGCCCGATTATTTCGGGATTGTCGATCTTGCGATTGGAGCAAGGAACACTTTTCGCCGCTTCAGCCGCTTCTCCAAGAAATTTTTCGCGCGCCGGCGAACTCGGCTTGCGCGCTCAAACCGCTCGCTGTTTATTCCCGCATGTTCGGAGTCACTACCTCCGATGATTATCGGCCAGTCGCATGGATGGGGCGCTATCCCGTTGATGTCACGACCATGCTGGTCGGCCTCCACGCCGCGCTTGCGATTATCACGTGCATTCTGGTCGCACTCGGCGCCGGATCCGTGCTCGACTATCTCCAATACGACAGCGCACGAGTTTTGTATCTCGGCCAGGTCTGGAGGATTGCGACCTACGCGTTGGTGCACGCTCCCTCGGTCCTGCTCTGGTTCGCGGTCGAGATGTATATGCTGTTTGTGTTCGGCCGAGAAGTGGAACGCTTCATCGGCCAGCGCGCTTACATCGCCCTCTACGTCGCGTTGCTGATCGCGCCAACCGCGGTGCTGACCGCCTGGGGCTTTTGGCAGCGTTCAGCGCTCGCCGGCTCGCCCGCGTTGCACTTTGGAATTTTTGTGGCCTTCGCGACAATCTATCCGCGGGTCGAGTTGTTCCTCCGCATTACGGCGAAATGGTTCGCGCTGATTCTCGCTGCCATTTACACTTTGCAGCTACTCGCCTATCACGCATGGGCTGATCTGGCCGTCGTCTGGACGAGCATGGCTGTAGCGTTCCTGTTCGTCGAATGGCGCGGCGCGGGACCTGAACTGGTTTGGCTGAATAATCTGAAATCGCGGCTGCAACCGAGGCCGAAATTCCACATCGTGCAGAAGACGAGCGCGCGACACGTCGTCGAACCAGATGACGTCTACGCTTCGGTCGATCCGATTCTCGACAAGATCTCGAAATCCGGCATTGGCAG
>QHQE01000056.1 GCA_003219265.1 Verrucomicrobiota bacterium | reverse complement strand
TCGCCATGTTTACGGGGAAGTTGCCTCACTTCGCGATGTGGAAAAGGAGAAAAGCTGCGTTCGAAATGTATTTCCTAGCGACACCTTTCTTGCCAGTGCGCTAAAACCGGGCGAAGAGCCTGACCGATAAGGCTTAGTTGTGAAAATAGCCTGGCCATTTAAATACTTGTTCCCAGTCGCACTCCTTGCCGCGACCGCAGCCGATCCGGCGCAGTCGCAGGAAAGCAGTGTGAAAGGTGCCGCGGCGCGAGGGGCTAGCGAAATTATGCAGACAAATCAGAAAAAGTTCGGGCTTGTGATTCACGGCGGGGCCGGAACCATTGAGCGCGGCAAAATGAGCGCGGAGGGCGAACAGCAATATCGCACCGCGCTTGAGCGCGCGCTTACTGCGGGTCACGAGATTTTAAAACGCGGCGGATCGAGCCTGGATGCCAGCGAAGCTGCCGTGCGCGTGCTCGAGGACGACGAATGAACTGGATGCCGCGATCATGGACGGGAAAACATTGCGGGCCGGAGCGGTCGCCAGTTTGAAACACATCAAGAATCCGATCAACCTGGCGCGGCTGGTGATGGAGAAATCGGGACACGTGATGATGGACGGCGAAGGCGCGGAGGCGTTCGCCGCGGCGAACGGCGTTGAGCTTGTCGACCAAAAGTATTTTTACACCGAAGAGCGCTGGCAGGCTTTGCAGAAAATGAAAGAGGCCGAGAAAAGAGGCGGGGTTGGCGGAAAGAAATTCATTGTCACCGATCAAGATCGACATGGGACAGTGGGAGCCGTCGCGCTGGATAAAAACGGCAACCTCGCAGCGGCGACTTCCACCGGCGGCACGACGAACAAAAAAGCCGGGCGCGTCGGTGATTCACCCATCATTGGCGGCGGCACGTACGCGAACAACGCCACCTGCGCGGTCTCGGCCACCGGCGACGGTGAATACTTTATTCGTTCCGTTGTCGCGCACGACATCTCGGCGCTGATGGAATATCGCGGAATGAAATTGCAAGAGGCAGCGCAAATGGTCCTCGACAAAGTCGCGAAACTCGGCGGCACGGGCGGATTGATCGCCATCGATCACGACGGCAACATCGCTTTGCCCTTCAACACCTCAGGTATGTATCGTGGACATGTCGGTGTTGACGGCGAGTTCGTCGTCGAGATTTATAGATAAGAAAAGTAGCCCTCGCCGCGGCGAACGAGCGGGATTGTCATAACCATGCTGCCGTCATTCTCCGTCGTCATTCCCGCCTTTAACGAAGCGTCGCGTATCGGTCAGACCGTTCGCGCAACGCTCGATTATCTTCAGGAGGTCAACCCGAAAAACGAGTTAATCGTCGTGAACGATGGGTCAACCGACGCAACAGCGACAATCGCACGTGAAGTTTTGTCTGGGGCGAAAATCGAGGTGTGTTTACTCGAAAATTTTCCGAATCGCGGCAAAGGGGCGGCCGTCCGCACGGGATTACTGGCGGCACAAAAAGCGATCGGCTTGTTTTTCGATGCCGATCTTTCCACGCCGCTCGAGGAGACGCCGAAAGTGATCGAGCCGATTGCAGCCGGAAAGTTCGACATCGCCTTTGGCTCGCGCTCGCTCGATCGCAGCTTGATCGGTCATCACCAACCGTGGGGCCGTGAGCAGGGCGGCCGCGTTTTCAACCTGCTTGTGCGCGTCGCGACCGGTCTGCCGTTTTGGGACACGCAATGCGGATTTAAAGCGTTTCGTCTCGATGTTTGCCGCCCGATTCTCGAAGCCGCGCGGATCGATGGCTTTGCTTTCGACGTTGAGCTGCTTTATCTCGCGCAGCGCGCCGGCCTGCGCCTGTGCGAAATTCCGGTGCGCTGGAATCATCACGAAGGAAGTAAAGTCCAAATCGTGCGCGATAGCCTGCGCATGTTGCGCGAAGTGATTGCGCTGCGCTGCCTGTAGCCGCTCGCCACGGCGAGCGCGACGCAGATGCGGCAATCTCATCCGCATTGCGCCGCCCACAGGGCGGCGGCTACAGGCCGTACGCAAAGCGGCGCGCAATTCGGTTGTCGATCTTGCGCGCCTGCTCGAATACCCGGTCTATTTATTTCTTAACGATCTCGGCGTTCTCGATCATCGAGATGCCGTCGCGCTCGGCAACTTTGCCTTTGAGGGTGATGGTTTTGCCGGCGTATTCGGCGAGCTGATCATTCATCGGTCTGTGATCGCCGACGACGAGATAGGTTTTGCCTTGGCTCGTGATTCCGACCGGTCCGCCACCTCTGATGCATTTCGCCGCGCAGGAGGCATGTTTGTCTCCCGCCGCGTTGTGATCGACATAGCACATCATGTCGACCACTTCGCCAGTAACGGTCTTGCCTGCGGCGGCGTCGAGTTTCTCTTTGCCCTGCTCTTGGGCGAGAGCGAGGGGCGAGAAGACAAGAGCTGCCGTGAGAGTCGCCGCCACAGCGATTTTCAAAACAGTTGGATTGTTCCTGGTTGAATTAAACATGCGAGAAATATCCGCCGTTCAGTGCGATGGTCAATTTGCGCGATTCGATTGTTTCTCCTTGTCGATCAAATCAGCAAATTGCGCGAAAAAATAAGACGCGTCATGCGGCCCAGGTGCGGCTTCCGGGTGGTATTGCACGCTGAAGATGGGCAAGCCTTTGTGCCGCATTCCTTCCACGGTGCCGTCATTCAAATTGATATGCGTGACTTCAATATTTGACGGCAGCGACGCCGGATCGACCGCGAAGCCGTGATTTTGCGAGGTGATCGCGACCTTGCCGGTGCGCAAATCCTTGACCGGTTGATTGGCGCCGCGATGTCCGAATTTTAGCTTGAATGTCGATCCACCAAATGCGAACCCAAGAATCTGATGGCCGAGACAAACGCCGAAGATCGGTTTTTTGCCCATCAACCCGCGCACAGCTTCGTGCGCATACGGGAGCGCTGCCGGATCGCCCGGCCCGTTGGAAAGGAAAATTCCGTCGGGGTTGAGCGCGAGCGTTTCATCGGCGCCCGTCGTGGCCGGCACGACGGTGACGCGAAATCCATTCTGTCGCAGCCGCCGGAGAATATTTTCCTTCATGCCGTAATCGTAGGCCACGATATGAAATCGCGCGGGTGGCAGCGGCTGCTTCGGCGAAGCGCTCGCGTTTCCGTTCGTGACCGACCAAAATTGGCTCAGCCGGTCGTCTGGATCCCATTCGTAAATCGCCGGCGCGGTGACTTCACGCACGTAATCCATCCCAATGACCCCTTCGCCTTCAACTGCGCGCTGCGTCGCCTCAGTGGGCGAGATTTCGTCAGTCGTTAGGCAAGCTTTCATCGCGCCGCGCGTCCGCAGATGCCGCGTCAGCGCGCGGGTATCGACTCCCTGAACGCCAGGGATATCCCACCGGCGCAAATATTCATCGAGCGACATCTCCGAGCGCCAGTTGCTTGGGACTTCGCTGAGCTCTTCGATGACAAAACCGCGCACGTGTGGCAAGCGGCTTTCCTGATCGAGTGAGTTCGTGCCGTAATTTCCGATTAATGGATAAGTCATCGCCACGATCTGGCCGCGATACGACGGGTCGGTCAGCACTTCCTGATAACCGGTCATCGCGGTATTGAAACAAATCTCGCCGACACGCGTGCCGGTCGCGCCAAACGATTCGCCTTCGAACGAACGACCGTCTTCGAGAGCGAGCAGCGCTTTCATCAAAAGAGAACGTCCAACGGTTAACGCACAACGTCCAACGCTCAATGAAGAAACTCGCTCCGATTGCGGCGTTGGATGTTGAACGTTGAGCGTTCGGCTTTTGCTTCCGGACAAAGAAAATGCCCGGACCGATTTCTCGATCCGGGCAACGCAAAATTTTACCCCGCCGGTGCCGTTTAGGCGGATATCCCGTTCCCTTTCGGTTACGGGTGGATGACCGTCGCCGCAGCGTCTGACTTCCAATTAAGGCATGTCATCTTCTTCGTGCGACCAAGCCTCCTTAACTTATCAACTATCGGTTCGGGAATCACACCTGTAATCTCGAACATCGCAGGGTAAATCTTTACATCCCGAAAACATCCGGGATTATCGAGAGCCGTTGGTTGAGAGTTGAGAGAAAAACACTGGTTTCCTGCCCAACCCTCAACGGACAGCTCTCGCTCTCAAAGAACTACTCGCGCAATTCCGCGCCGAGTTCGCGCTGCAAGCGTTCGCGAATCCTCGCGTGCGCCGCAGTCACTTCCTCACTTGTCAGTGTGCGACTTCGATCTCGATATGTCAATCGGTATGCGAGCGACTTTTTCTTCGGACCAAATCGACGCGCGGCTTCTTCACCAACAAATTGATCGAAAAATTCGACCCTTTCGAGCCAAGATGGATTTTCGTGGAAGATCACTTTCAATATTTTTTCGTGAGTCAGTTCTTCAGAAACAATCATTGCAATATCCCGGATGATTGCGGGGAATTTGCCAAACTCGCGAAACGTAGCTCTTGAGCCAAGGCCTTTAATAGGCAGATCCAGCGATAGTTCGGCGACGAAGACACCGCCCGGCGCGTCAATCTTTAACGAGAGTGTGGATAATTGTCCTGCAATACCGATCAACTGATTATTGTCATAAATTTCCGCCGCCATTGAAAGACTCGGATGGGTGCTGCGTTGAAAAGAAAGCTTGTCGGGGAACACAGACTCAACCGCGCCTTTGAGGTCGAAGAAGTCTAACCTGCCTTGGTCGGCCGCTCTCCAATGAGGGTCACTAACCCTCTTTCCCCAAACAAGAAACCCCGCGCGTCTTTCTTCCCTTACATCAGGCGGAGCGAAAACACGCCCCAGTTCGAAAAGCGCCACGCGCTCGGCACCCGCCCTGAGATTTCTTTCAAAAACTCCGAGTAATCCTGAGAGCAAGCTCGGACGCAGGGCGACGTGATCTTCACTCAGTGGATTTTGTAGCACGATTGCATTCTCGCTAAATGCGGGCGCATTGCGCGGGATCAACTTCGACGTGCGCACTTCGGAAAGCCCGTGCGCAACTAATCGTTCGCGTAAAGTCGATTCGATGTCGTGTGATCGGTCGGCCGCGCTCGATGGCATGACGCGGCTTCGATCAGTCCCCGGAATTTTGTCGGCGCCGTATGCGCGGACAACTTCTTCGATAAGATCGACATCCCGCTGCAGATCGCGCCGATAACCGGGAATCTTCCAGTTAGCACTCTTGCTCGTGCGCTTACTCTTGCTCAGTCCGAACCCGGTCAGAATCCCATCGACGGTTTTCGGCTTAATCGCGACACCGACAACCCGATCGCATTTTTCGTAACTCAACGAAACGTCGGGCGGGTTCGCCGGAAGTTTGCCCGCGGCTTGGATTTCCTTTGCGGGAGTTCCGCCGGCGATCTCGCGGATCAATTCGGTTACCCGAGCTGACGCACGAAAAATCATTCCAGGATCAACGCCGCGCTCGAAGCGATAACTCGCATCGCTCGGAAGATTTAATTCGCGCGCCGTGTGACGAATACTCGCCGGCAGGAAGTAAGCAGCCTCGAGTAAAATGTTTTTCGTCGAATCGGTGACACCGGTTTCTTCGCCGCCCATCACGCCGCCGATTCCAACTGCGCGTTCCTCGTCAGCGACGACGCAATTGTCCGGCTTTAACGAATAAGTCTTACCATCGAGCGCAAGAAATTTTTCGCCGTCGCGTGCGAAGCGGACATTGATGGCGCCCTTTAATTTATCAGCGTCGAACGCGTGTGTCGGTTGACCGAGTTCGAGCATCACGAAGTTCGAGATGTCGACGATGTTGCTAATCGAGCGAATGCCGACGCTCTCGATTTTCGCACGCAACCATTGTGGACTCGGGCCCACTGTCACTTGGTCGATCCTCCGCAGAGAGAAAAACGGACATTCACGCGTTGAGGTAATCGTCACGCCGGTTTTTCTGATCGGGACTTTTGATTCGGGCGGCATTGATTTGAGTTTCTTTCTAGTCAGTGCGGCAATTTCGCGCGCTAGACCGAAATGGCTGAGCAAATCGCCTCGGTTTGGAGTGATCTCGACATCGAGAATCGTATCGCTTGGAAAAAGATCGGATATCGGCACGCCGATTTTTGCTTCGGGTGACAAAATCAGCAAGCCGGACGCATCTTCGCCGAGACCGAGCTCGATCGGGCTGCACAGCATTCCTTCGCTTTCAACCCCGCGCAGTTTGCTTTTGCGAATCTCCAAACCATTCGGCAATTTCGCGCCGGGAAGCGCGAGTGCGACTTTGTCGCCGACTTTGTAATTTTTCGCGCCGCAAACGATCTGGCGTTTCGTTCCGCTGCCATCATCGACTTCGCAAACCGTGAGACGATCCGCATTCGGATGACGCGACGATGCGGTGATCTGTGAAACAATCACGTTGTCGATCTTCGACCCGCGCGTTTCGATGTTTTCGGTCTCGACACCCGCGCGGGTCAACAAATCGGCGGTCTCTTCAGGATTTTTTGGAAGGCCGACAAATTCGCGGAGCCAATTGATGGAAAATTTCATGCGAACTGGCGGAGAAAACGCAGATCGTTTTGCGCGAAAAGGCGAATGTCGGGAATGTCGAACAAAATCATGGCGAGCCGGTCCATGCCGAGCCCGAAGGCGTAGCCGCTCCATTTTTCCGGATCGTAAGCTTTATCGCCGCGCGCCTCGTTGACCTGTTCGAAAACAGCCGGATGCACCACGCCCGATCCGGCGACCTCGATCCATTGCTCGCCGCCTTTGAGCGCCTTCGATTTCACATAAACCTCCAGACTTGGCTCGGTGAATGGGAAAAAGTGCGGACGAAATTGCACTGCCGTGTCGGGTCCGAACAGTTCACGCATGAAAAATTCGAGCGCTCCTTTCAAATCGGCGACGCTGACATTTTCGTCGACGTAAAGCCCTTCGATCTGATGAAACTGGGGACTGTGCGTCGCATCGAGCTCATCGCGTCGGTAGGCGGCGCCGGGAGCGATCACACGAATCGGCGGCGGCGCAGCTTGCATCGCGCGAATTTGTACAGTGGAGGTATGAGTGCGGAGCAATCGGCCATCGCGCAGAAAAAATGTGTCCTGCTCGTTTCGCGCAGGGTGTTCGGGCGGAGTGTTGAGCGCGTCGAAGCAATGCCATTCGTCTTCAATGTCAGGTCCATCCGCGAGCGCGAAACCCATCCGCCGGAAAATTTCGATCGACCGCTCCAGCATTTGCGTGAGTGGATGCAATGAACCGCGCTCAAGTGGGACGAAACCAGAGTACCCGGTTAGGGGCGTGGAAAATCCGCTATATTCCGAGTACCCGCTGTATCCACTCGCCCCGGTCGCTCCCGGCAGTGAAATGTCGATCCTGCCCAGCGATTCGCTCTCTTTTTGAGCGCGAAATTCTTCCGACCGCGCATCGAGCGCAGCGGTGACGGCATTGCGAACTTCGTTGAGCAATTTCCCGATGACCGGACGCTCTGCTGCGCTGAGTGTTTTCATCTTCTCGCCCCACGCGGAGATGCTGCCGTTGCGCCCGAGATAACGCACCCGAACAGCATCCAGCGATTTCTCGTCGCTCTCGGATTCGATTTCGCGCAGCGCGTCTTCGCGGAGTTGTTCGAGCGGATGAGACATTGAACATTGAACGTTGAACGTTGAACGTTGAACCATCAATCGGAATCAGAAACGACGCTTTGCGTCGCGATCAGCTGGCAGCTGATCGGGAGCAGGCTGGCAGCCTGCGCTCCCCAGAAAATGACGCGTGCCTGGCGTTACATCAATTTACGATTCACGAATCACGCTGCCTTCTTAGTCTTCTTCTCCAGTGCGCTTTTCGCTTGATCGACAATCGACTCGAAAGTCGTGTCGTCGGTGAGAGCGAGATCGGAAAGAATTTTGCGATCGAGACCGATGCCAGCGGCTTTCAATCCTTCGGCAAAACGGCTGTAAGTCATGCCGTGTGCGCGCGCGGCGGCGTTTAATCGTTGGATCCAAAGATAGCGAAAGGTCCGTTTGCGCGTTTTGCGGTCGCGATAGGCCCAGTATTGACCTTTCATGGTCGCGTCCTTGGCGTAACGGAAAAGTTTCGACCGGCGTCCGCGATAACCTTTGGCTTTTTTGATGACGCGTTTGCGTCGGGCCCGGCTGGCCGGGGCGTTGGTGGCTCTTGGCATTTTGTTTCGCCCGGCGGGAGCCGGACTCCTCGTTCAGCGAGCTGTTGTTACATTTTCGATCTTTCCGACCTCGCCCGCTGATTTAGTCCCGCTGTGCGGGACCAGGTGGAAAGATGCTTCCGATGTTTTGTCGGGACGGGAAAATAAGTGGCTAGCTGAAAATGACAACGGCTTTTCGCACCGTGAAAATTTTTCCGTTTGGCCGTGAGTTGCAAGCGCCGTAAAATTAAACGCATGCATTGGCTCGGGCGCCATCGATTGTTGATCCTCGGTGCGATCTGCGCTTTTTGGACGCTGCTGGTGCTGAGTTTACACTTCGCTCAGGGCGTTCCGTTTTTTTCCGCGGTTTGGCGAGGCCAAAAAAGTTTCGAAGATTTGCTTCGGCGGGAAGGTCGAAAGACCGCGACGCATCCGGATTTCGTTTTTCTCGGCATTGATCAAAGCACGCTGGAATTCAAGCCGTTCACGCCGGATCTGTTGGAAAACAATCGCGCGTTTCAATTGATGACAGAACGGCCATTCCCGTGGTCACGCGAAGTTTGGGCGCTGCTGCTGGATCGTTTGTTCGGCGCCGGCGCAAAACTGGTCATGTTCGATATGATCTTCAGCCCGCCGAACGACGGCGATGCCGCATTTCACGCGGCGCTCGATCGTTATCGCGACAAGGTAGTTCTCGGCGCGAATTTCGATTTCTCGCTGGTGCGTGAGCAAGGCGGCGCCGCCCAGAACGTTCCGCCGAACAGCACGTTAATTCCGCCGCAGCAGATGGATGACGATCGCGTCGGCTACGTCGTCTTCTTTCCCGATTCACTCGACAAAAGAATCCGATCCGTCCGCTACACGATTACCGATTTGCAGCTTGCCGGGCAGTTTCCCTTGCCGGAGGAAAAGCCTTACGAGTCGCTCGGTGCGCGCGCCTTGGAAAAACTGGGGCGTGGCGCCGATGTGCCTCGTGACTTGCAGGCGCACCTGCTCCGTTTTAGTGCGTTGAACGCGTACCAACCACGGCCCCTTTGGGAGATTTTTGAGCCGCCTTCCTGGCACGCCAATTATGGTGACGGCGCATTTTTCAAAAACAAAATCGTGATTGTCGGGGCGTCGTCGCAAGTCGCGCATGACGTCTTTGACACGCCGATGAGCCCGGAAACGCCGGGGCCGGTCCTGCATTTACACGCCCTAGCCGCGGCGCTCGACCACGAATTTTTGTACGATACGCCCATCGCGCTCGATTTTGCGACCGTTTGCAGCGCCGGTGTGCTCGCATGGGTTCTTGTAGCGTTTCTGCGGCGTCCGCTTTTTTGCTTGATTACGCTGCTCGGGATCGGCGCCGCTTACCTCGGCTTCTCGCGGGTCGTTTATGACCGATGGGGCGTGCTGGCGATGGTCGTGCCCACGCTCACGGCATTTCTGATGAGCGGCGTCTTTGGATTGGGGTTCGAGTACACGCTCGAACGCTTGGAGAAACGGCGCACCCGCCGCACCTTGGAACGTTATGTTTCGAAAAACCTGGTGAAGGAAATTCTTGAAAACCCAGGCGGCTATTATAGCTCGATGCTCGGTTCGCGTAAGCCAGTCACAGTTCTTTTTTCCGACATCGTCGGCTTCACCCCCATGACGGAGCGCGCTGATCCAGTGGCCCTGGTCAAGCAGCTCAATGAATACTTAAGCCGCATGGTCGCCGCGGTTTTCGAGAATGGCGGGACGCTCGACAAATTCATCGGCGACGCCATCATGGCCGTGTGGGGAAATGTGAGCAGCCGTGGCGTGGCGGAAGACGCAAAAGCGGCGGTGCGCACAGCGCTGGCGATGCGGCGCGAGTTGCGAAAGTTAAACGAAAGCTGGCGGGCGCAAGGAGTTGAGGAGCTCGCCTTCGGGATCGGCATTAACCATGGCGAAGCTGTCATTGGCAACATCGGCTCCTACGAACCGCACGAGCGGCTCGATCCCACGGTGATTGGTGACGCCGTCAATCTCGCTTCCCGCCTCGAAGGCCTGACGCGAAATTATGGTGTCGATATTTTACTCGGCGATGCCGTCTGCGAGGTGGTGCGCGACGAGTTTTACTTGCGCACCGTCGCGCGCGCACAGGTGAAAGGGAAGAGCGAACCGGTCGAAGTGTGCACGCCCGTCGCGGCGCGTAATGAATCCGTCGATCCTGATTTGCTGAAATGGCTGGAAGTTTATGAAGAGGGAGTCCGAAAATTTCGCGATCGCGACTTCACCCAAGCCAAGATTCTTTTCTCACGTTTTCTCGAGTTCTATCCGGACGATTCGCTGGCGAAGATGTACCTGGAACGCGCGCTGGAATACGAACAAGAACCGCCCGACCAAGCATGGAACGCGGTCGAGGTGTTCAAGAGCAAATAGAACCGCGGATTTCGCGGATTAGACGGATGGAAGACAGCCATCCTTGGCTGTCATGGCAGACGGGCGTCCGCGCCTGTCAACCCGCGTGAGCCACAAGCGATAGGCAAGAGGCCTGTCTGCCATGACAGGCTGGAAGCCTGTTTTCCTCATCCGCGAAAGCCGCGTAATCCGCGGTCAAATTCCTTAGGTAGCGGAGTTCGCAGTCTCGGCGTAAAGAATCCGCGTGACCAAGGGCGAGCCAAGAAAATTTCACTTCCTTGGGATTTGCGGGACGGCGATGGGTTCGGTGGCGGCGGCATTACACGAACGCGGGTTCAGCGTGACCGGCTCGGACGAAAATATTTATCCACCGATGTCGATCTTTCTCGAAAAGAAAGGCGTCGCGCTCCAGGAAGGTTATCGCGCTGAAAATATTCCGGCCGACGTCGATGTGGTGGTGGTCGGCAACGCGATCAAGCGCGGGAACCCGGAGGTGGAGGCGGTCCTGAACCGCAAACTTTTTTATCTCTCGCTGCCGGAAGTTTTGAAGGACTATTTCCTGCGCGGCCGGCACAATCTCGTTGTCACCGGCACGCACGGAAAAACAACGACCACAGCCTTGCTGGCCTGGATCATGGAAAAAGCCGGGCGCAAGCCCGGTTATCTCATCGGCGGACTGCCGAAAAATCTCGGGCAAGGCGCGCGGCTGAACGATTCAAAATATTTTGTGATTGAAGGCGACGAATACGACACCGCCTTCTTCGACAAGCGCTCGAAGTTCATTCACTACCTGCCGGAATTGGTGATTGTAAACAACATCGAGTTCGATCACGCCGACATCTTCAACAATCTCGATGAGATCAAACTGAGTTTCCGGCGTTTGCTCAACGTTGTTCCGCAGAACGGAATGGTCTTGCTGAATGGCGACGATCACAATTGCGTGGAAGTCGCGCGCGATTGTCTCGCGCAGATGATCGAGGTCGGTTTCTCGGAGAATTGCGCCCAGCGAATTCGCGACGCTGCGTATTCTCCGGATGGGTCACGTTTCAAACTTGGCGATGACAGTTTCGAGATCCCGCTCACCGGCGAATTCAATGTGCGCAACGCGGCGATGGCTGCGACGGCGGCGCGCTTTTACGATGTGCCAAGCCCGAAAATTCGTGCCGCGCTAAAAAGTTTTTCCGGCATCGCGCGCCGCCAGGAAGTGCGTGGCGAAGCGCGCGGGGTAACAGTCATCGACGACTTCGGACATCATCCCACGGCGATTGGGCAAACCCTCCACGCGCTGCGCCACCGCTATCCCCGCCATCGCATCTGGGCGATTTTCGAGCCGCGCTCGAACACCACGCGCCGCGCTGTTTTTCAGCAGCAATTGCCCGACGCGTTGAAAGTGGCCGACGGCGTTTTCGTTGCGCAAGTCGCGAAGCTCGAGCAAATCCCGCAAGAGGAGCGATTAAAGCCGGAGGCAGTTGTCGATGCAATTGCAGCCGCCGGGCGGCCGGCATTTTATGAAAAGAACGCGGATGCAATTGTCGATCGAATCGCGCCGATGTTGCGACGCAACGACATCGTGGCGGTTTTTAGCAACGGCGGATTCGACAATATTCATGAGAAGTTGCTCGCGCGGCTGAGAGCGTAATTCGTGAATCGATCGCCGATGCAACGCTTTAACGATTCAACGGTTTAACGCGGCGTCGCAGCTGCCGACGTGTGGTCGTGCACAATTCGCCAGCCATCGGCGGTTTTGCGGAAGATTAAACTAAAGCGACCGTGCGGTTGATCTTTCGCCCGTTTCAATTTCCAACGGCCGAGCGCAACCGCCGAATCGGCGCCGAGCGGCGTGATTTCCAAATTGGAAAATTTCAGCGTGCCCATCTTGGCGCGATCGGGATATTTTTTCTTGTAACGATCGCGCACAGTCTGCCAGCCGCGGGTGACGGTGTCTTCGGAAACAAAAATTGTCGATTTTGAGCGGGCATATCCGTTCATGAATCTGTCGATATCGCCGCGATTCCAGGCTTCCTGCTGTGCTTGGATGACTGCTCGGATTTCGGCAATGGATTGGTCCCTCCGTTGTTCGCTGGATGGAACTGTTGAGGCAAATGCCGGCGCGGGAATGGTTGCTGCTACAAGAACTGGCACAGCCAAGATGAACACGGAAATTTTTCGTAACATCGACTTTTTTTTTAATGCCGCGCCGTTTCAACTGTCGAGCTTACAGCGGCGGTCTTTTTTTGGAAGTGGTTTAGACTTTTGAAACCAGCTCTAGGTGAAGCGGGTTGACCGTGGTATGGTGAATAAGTAAATAAGCCTGTGCTCAGACTTTCTTGCCTAGCTGCGGTGCTGCTCGCCCTATCGGGTGGCGTTTTCGGCCAGGTCGCCCCTGGCGGGCCAACGCCATTTCCTGAAGTCGCGGTCGCCACGCCCCCTCCGGTGGCTCCGAGTGCGCCCCCGGGCGCGCCGGACACGGTGCCGAACATGCAATTTCCAAACAGCGACGTCCAGGATGTCCTGCACTTTTACGAAGCGCTGACCGGCAAGAAGCTGGTGATGGACAATTTCGTCCAGGGCAAGGTGAACATTTTCATCAGCAAACCGGTGTCGCGCGGAGAAGCCATCCGTATCATCGAAATGAATCTCTCGCTGAATGGTTTTTCCCTCGTGCCAGCCGAGGGCGACATCATCGAAGTCGTCGGCACGGGGAAGAATCCTCGAGCGGCGTCGGTGCCGGTCATTTCCGATGAATCGGAAATCCCGCCGGGCGATCAGGTCATCAGCTATCTTTTCAAATTGCGTTACGCCGATGCGATCGAGCTCCAGCAAGCGCTCACGCAATATTTGAGCGGCGCCGGGACGAACCCCGCACCGATCCTCGCGCTCCCGAAGTCCGGCAGCCTGCTGGTGACGCAAAAT
>QHQE01000055.1 GCA_003219265.1 Verrucomicrobiota bacterium | reverse complement strand
TGGTTCAACGAGGGCGGCAACGAGATGAGCGATGAAGAATGGGCGTCGCCGCTGGTGCGTTGTCTCGAGATGCTCTTGAGCGGCGACACTATCGATGTTCTGAATTTTCAGGGCGAGCCGATCCGCGATGAAACGTTTTTGCTCCTCTTCAATGGCTACTATGAACCGATCCCATTCGTGCTGCCAGGCGAAGAACACCTGGAGTGGGAACTGATTCTCGATACCATGGGCGAGGAAGGATTTTTGCGAGAGCCGAGGAAATTTGCCTCCGGTGACGATGTCGAGGTGAGCGCTCGGGCCGCGTGTTTGTTAAAATTGACGATGGGATTGCAAGCCCAAGCGCGCCGCGAATCGTGGAAAAAGCGACATGTCGATCTTCCGGCAGTGGTCGGCGCCGAAGAAGAACCCGCTGAGGCGAAAAAATCCTAAAACGATGAACTCGCGCAACGATACAAAGTGCACAAAGGCAGAAAAATTCTGGCTTGTGCTGAGTCCGTTGTGACCTGCGTGGACGTTGTGCGAGGTTCAAGCGCGTCGCGGGTTGATATTTCTTTTGCCGCGCATCCTTGCCGCGAGCAACGAATCCAATTATAGGAAACGTGATGCGCAGCTTTTCCGGCGCGGGCAGCATTTGTCAGTAATTCGCTTATGACACCGACTTCCCTCATCATCGTGGCGGATCGCGGCAGTCTGAAAGCATACCGGGTGGATGAAACACCAACGCGCGGTCCGAGCCTGCGTCTCATTCAAGCATTCGACCTCACGGATGCGCACGGGAAACTTGTCGACAAGGTGACCGACCTCGCTGGTCGATTTCCAGTGAGCGATGGGGCTGGTGGACGCCATGCCAATTCGATCGCGGAACGGACGCAACTGGAAACGGAAACCGATCGCCGAATTCACAAGCAACTCGCCGATCAAATCGTCAAGATTATCGACCGCAGCGGCAAAGAAGGTTGGTCCTTTGCCGCGCCGGCCGAGATTCACGGGGCGATTGTCGATCTGTTGCCGCGGGCGGCGCGCGATCGGATCGTCGAGCACGTGAAATCGGATTTGGTTAAAATTGAGTCGGCGAAATTGCCCTCGCATTTTCGCTCGCTCCGGCCGCTCTAGCTTGTCATCCCAAATCCCGCGACTGCGGGATGAGGGACCCCACATAAGCTGATTGATCACGCTTTAGTGATCAGAATGACGTTAGCTTCGAATGCGAGGTCCTTCGCTCGGCTCAGGATGACATCGCGTTTACCTTTTGCGTCGGCAACACGTGCTGAGTAATGTCCAAGTAATTATGCAACTGCCCGTCAATATCACCTATCGCGGCCTGGAAAAATCGGAGAACATCGACAATCTCATTTTGGATTATGCATCGCGGCTGGAAAAATTTTGCGATCACATTAACCGCTGCGACGTGGCGATCGAGCAACCGAACCACACGCACCACAAAGGAAATCAATTCCGCGTCCGCATCGATGTCACCGTTTCGCGCGGACACGAATTGGTGGCTGACGAAAAACCAACGGACAACCGCGCGCACGAGCCGCTGACCAAAGTCATCCACGACGCCTTCAAGACGATGGAGCGCCAGCTGCGCCACTTGGTCGAGAAGCAAAGACGAGAGTAGCCCGTCCAGGTAGGGGCGATTGACCTCAATCGCCCGACGACGTGAGCAATAACACCTCTTCGACTCGGCCCGAAAGTGAGAATGAAAAAAGCGGCATATATTCGTGAAAATCCTGTGCGTGCTGGATTGATTGGGCCGAATGATGAGTGGCGCTATGCCATCAGCGGGGATGATCTGGATGTAAGATCGAGGCGCTGATCGCGCGCTGGACGGGTTGATGTTCAGTAGCGTTTACGCCGGGGCGCCGCCGAGAGCGCCGGGAAGCGGCGGGGCGACGTCGGGCGCTGCGATCACTTGCTTGGGTGGTTTTTCCGCCGGCATCTTTTGACCAGGTGGCGGACTCACACTCGGCGGCGGATTCAACAAACGACCGTGCTTGACGATTTCCTCCATCTGCGAGCCATCGAGCGTTTCGTACTCGAGCAGCGCTTTGGCGATGACCTCGAGTTTGTCCCGATTCGCCAGCAACGTTTTTTTTGCCGTTTGATACGCTTCATCGAGAAGCTTGCGCACTTCGTGATCGATTTCCTCCGCGGTCGCTTCGCTGTAATCGCGCGCGCGCGAAATGTCGCGGCCGAGGAAAACGTAATCTTCGTGGTCGCCGTACTCGACCATGCCCATCTTTTCGCTCATGCCCCATTCGCAAACCATCCGGCGCGCGATCGCCGTGGACATTTTAATGTCGCCGCGCGCGCCATTTGTGATGTCGCCAAACACAATCTCCTCCGCGACTCGGCCGCCCATGCTGACGGCAAGACCAGCGAGCAATTCATTCTTGCGATTCGTGTATTTGTCTTCCTCCGGCAACCACATGGTCGATCCCAGCGAGGGGCCGCGCGGAATAATGGTGACTTTATGCAGCGGTTCGGTGTGCGGCAGCAGCTCGAGCAACAATGCGTGACCGGCTTCGTGGTAGGCAGTGTTTTGTTTTTCTTTTTCGCTGAGCGCGAGACTGCGGCGCTCTTTGCCCCAGCGAACTTTGTCGCGCGCTTCTTCCAATTCGGCGAGCGTGATTCCTTTTAAGCCGCGACGCGCGGCGAGCAACGCTGCTTCGTTGATGACATTGGCGAGCTCCGCGCCGGAATAACCAGGCGTGCCGCGCGCCACCACGGCAAGATCGACGCCTTCGGCGAGTTTCACCTTCTTGGCGTGCACGCGCAGAATTTCCTCGCGGCCTTTCACGTCCGGGAGGTTAACGGTGATTTGTCGATCGAAACGTCCGGGGCGTAGCAACGCTGGGTCGAGAACATCGGGCCGGTTCGTCGCCGCGATGATGATCACACCTTCCTGCGTGTCGAAGCCATCCATCTCGACCAGTAACGCATTGAGCGTTTGTTCGCGCTCGTCATGTCCGCCGCCCACGCCATGGCCGCGATGACGTCCGACCGCGTCGATTTCGTCGATGAAAATGATGCAAGGGGCCGATTTTTTGCCCTGCTCAAACATGTCGCGCACACGGCTTGCGCCGACACCGACGAACATCTCCACGAAATCCGATCCGCTGATGGAGAAGAACGGGACATCGGCTTCGCCCGCGATCGCGCGCGCGAGCAAAGTTTTTCCGGTGCCGGGCGGGCCGACCAGCAGGACGCCCTTCGGAATGCGGCCGCCGAGTTTCTGAAATTTTTTCGGATCGCGCAAAAATTCGACGAGCTCCTGCACTTCGTCCTTTGCTTCCTCGACGCCAGCGACGTCGCGGAAGGTGATTTTGTTCTTATCACGCGCGAGCATGCGCGCTTTGCTTTTGCCAAAATTGAGCGCGCCTTTTCCGGCCATGCGGATTTGCTGGCGGAAGAGAAAATAGAGAACGAGCAGAAAAAGGGCGATGGGCAGAAAACCGACGACGGTTTGCGCGACAACGTTCGATTCCGTGACGATGGCTGGCTGAATTCCCGCAGCGGCGAGGCGCTCTT
This sequence comes from Verrucomicrobiota bacterium, assembly GCA_003219265.1. Classification (GTDB taxonomy): domain Bacteria; phylum Verrucomicrobiota; class Verrucomicrobiia; order Chthoniobacterales; family UBA10450; genus AV133. The sequence continues at coordinate 8,801 of QHQE01000055.1, read as the reverse complement.
GCAGGTTGGTGTTGTAATTGAGGTAGATCGTGGTCCGAAACGGAATCTGCTGAGCCGGGGCGGCGCCAACGCCCTGCTTGATGTAAGAGCCGCGCAAGGTTTGGGTGGGCCGCCCGTCTTCGACCACAAGTTTGAGCGGATAATTTTTGTCCGTGACAATCTGTTTATTCTCCAGCAGCTCGAGGAAACGATTATAGGGGACGTCTTCCACCGGTTGCATCCCCCCGCGATAAAAGAGCATGGCGAGCGCAATAAAGCCGAAGGCGATCGCGATGAGGATGACGCCGCGCCAGTTAAAATTGGGTTCGCTCCCGCGGGATTTATTCTCCTTTTGAGAATTGCGATCAGATTGAGGCATGAGAAACAATGCGCTCCAAGGGCAAGCGCCGCAAGGGTAACATAAAGGTCTTGTCACCGCAAAGAGCAGGAGCCGTTCCGGGAAGGTGAATAGTGAACATTGCGTCGCTCGTCGATTTCGGTAAAATTTTATTCTAAACATCGACATGACGGAACTGGTCACATCGGTTGCAGATAAAATCGACCGCGCGGTGCAGCGCGTGACGCCGTTTGCCTACCGGATGCGGCGAACCGGTCGCCAGTGGGTGCGTCGCGCCCTGCGCAAGCCGCGCAGCGTATCGGAAGGACCGAACTTGCTGCCGTTGTTGATCCAGGTCCTGGCCAGTTTTTCGAAGGCGGATGGTGTTTTGCTCGAAGAAGAAATCGACTCGAGCCTCGGATTTTTGCGTTACGATTATCCGGAGGCTGTTTATTCGGAGTTGCGCCAACTGTTCCGGCAGGCGCTTTACGAGCAGCAAGATCTCTCGGCCATGGCGCAGAAACTTGGCGCGCAATTGAGCACCGAGCGCAAGATCATGCTGGGCGTTCAGCTTTATGACCTGATCTCGCAGGCCGGATTGAAGCAGGAGCAGGTTGTCGCTTTTTATTCGTTCATGTCGCAACTGGGGATGGCCGCCCAGGCCATCGATATCGTCTATCAACTGAATGCATCGGAGGATTCCGATCCATTGATTTATCAACGCGGCGCGTCACCGCTGGAATCGCTCTCCTTCGCTGCGAATGGGAAAGGAGATGTGACGCTGAAGAGCCTCGCGGAAAACGATCGGCTGCTCGCCTTCCGTTATCACGATCTCATTTTGCTGAAAAATTACAGCGGGCAGAATGTGTCGGTGCGCGGACGGCCGTTATCGCGGGGCGGGTTTTGCCGGATTTATCCGGCCCAGCGCATTCTCGTTGGCGATCGAGTGCTCAGTTATCAAGAGCTGGAAAATTATTTCAACGCCAAGAAAAATGTTTCGCTGCCGCAGATTTTCGTGCGGGTAAACAAGGACGCCGATGAGGTGGAACTGGAGCGCTCCCGCACGCGGGAAAGTGCGCTCGAGATCACGTTCGGATTGAAAGTGCGCGTAAAGGCGTTGCGAGATGTCAATGCCGTGCTCAACGGCGTAAAGATGAAAGCGGGCACCCAGATCGAGGCGACTCTGGAAGACAAGATCCTTTTCCACAACGACAGCGAAATGGATTTCATCGATCTCCGCCGGCGGGCGCGCGCTCTCGGTGGCCGGTTTCAATTAAAGGCATCGAAGTCGGAATATCTCGTCTCTAATAACCCGAGTTTGCTCGAAGCCGACGATATTTTGCTTTCTCCGGGCACGAGCGGTGACGTGTTGCTGAAGATTTTTTGCGATTACGACAAGCGGGTCGGCCAGCTGGAAGTGATCGAAGCGGACCGGCCCATCATGGTGGGCGAGACACCGGTGCGGACCTCTGCCCCGCTCAAGGACGGCGACACCATCCGGATCGATATCGGGCAATTTCTCCGGTGCAATTTTTCCGAGCGAATCATTGAGGAGGAGCGCAACATCATTCGCAGCCTCGAGGTGAGCGAAGTCACGCACCGTTTCAGCAACGGCGAGATCGGTCTCGAGGGAATTTCGTTTGCGGTGAATCGGGGCGAGCTCGTTTGCGTGATGGGCGCGAGCGGTTCGGGAAAAAGCACGCTCCTGACCGTGCTGGCGGGACAACTTCAGCCCACCAGCGGGCAGGTCTTCCTAAACGGCCAATCGCTTTACCCAAACCTCGACACACTCAAGCGTTATATCAGTTATATCCCGCAGGAAGACGCCTTCGACGAACACTTGACGATCGGAGAAAATCTCCAATTCGCGGCTGCGATGCGCTCGCCTCATCTCTCACGCCGCGATCGGATGCGCCGGTTGGAAGCAAAACTGCTCGAGCTCGGCCTGGGCGAGCGTCGTGACGCCGTGGTCGGCAGCGCGGTCAAAAAAACGCTGAGCGGCGGCGAGCGCAAGCGTCTGAACATCGGCCTCGATATGATCGGCATGTCGGACGTTTATCTTTTCGACGAGCCGACCTCCGGCCTTTCCTCGAAGGATTCCGAGCACGTCATCGAGATCATTCGCAGCATGGCGCACAACAAGATCATCATCGTCACGATCCACCAGCCGAGCTCCAAACTTTTCCAGATGTTTCACAAGGCCATCCTGCTCGACAAAGGCGGGCAGCTCGTCTTCTTCGGCACGCCGTCGGACATGCTTCGCTACTTTGCCGAAGCGGAACATCAACACCAATTCGGGGCCGAGCTGGGCGCGTGCCCGTCCTGCGGAACAACGCGCCCCGAATTTATTTTCGATGTGCTCGAGACGCCGCTGCGCGATCTGAGCGGCGACATTATTTACGAAGAAAATAATCGCGGGCAGCTCGTTGCCGCGCGCCGTTATTCGCCGGAATTCTGGCGCGACAAATATGAGGCGTTCCGATTGATCCAGGACGTCAAACAAGTTTCGTTGCGCAAAGAACCGGTCGCGCCGTTGCCCGCCGCGCCCACGCAGAAAAAGCGATTGCCCTTTCGCTGGCACGACGAGTGGACGCAATTTCGGACGTTGTTGCGCCGCTCATTCGTGAGCAAATTGCGCAACCGCGCCAATCTCATTATCACGATCGGCGTCGCGCCGGTGCTGGCGCTCCTCATCGCCACTACTCTGCGCTACTCGGATAGCGGGAAATACGATTTCGCCTCCGCCTATCACATCCCGACATTTCTGTTTCTCAGCCTGATCGTCGTGATGTTCCTTGGCCTAACCAATAGCGCCGACGATATCATTCGCGACCGAGCGGTGCTGCAACGCGAGCGCAACCTCAACGTTCGGCTGCCTTACTACGTGATCTCGAAAACCCTCACTCTCGGCGTTTTTGCGCTTATTCAGTCGGTGCTCTTTGTTTTGATCGGCAATTACGTCCTGGAAATCCGGGGGATGTTTTGGGCCGATCTGGGCATCATGCTCATAACGGCGATGGGGGGCGTGTCGCTTGGTCTCGTCGTCTCGTCGCTCGTCGCCGATCCAAAAACTGCGGCCAACATCGTCCCGCTCGTCTTGATTCCGCAGATCATCATGGGCGGCGCGCTCATCAAGTACGAGGACATGAACCGAAACCTCGCGCTCGTTTACGCGCTCACGCACTGGTTTTCCGAGCACCCGAGCAAAGAGCAAGCCAAGAAGATGGAGAGCAAGCTTCAGGTGCCCTTTGTCTGCCAGTTCGTCGCCATGCGCTGGTCGTACGAAGAGCTCATTGTCGCGCAAGCGAAACTCAACCCCTTAACCCGGCGGCAGGACCGAGCGCAGCGTGAGATCGACCGGATCGTCGCCAAACGTCGACAAGATCCTGCGGAAAGTAAGCGACTCGATGAGCTGAAAGAAACGCTTGCGGTTCTTTCTGGCCTGGAAGCGAAATCGGCCAGCGAGCTCGATTATTATCTTGGCCTGGTCGATCAAATTCTGGATCGCAAACGCTCCTTCGAGCGCTCCCTTTTCAAGAGCGCGGTCGGCCCGGTGACGGCCGAGCAACTTTACTTGAACCAAAAAGTCTCGGATTTGATTTCCAACGCCGAGATGGAGCAAAATGATTATCGGCGCAGCAGCCGGCCGAACGTTTTCTTCGGCCCAGAAAAACGCCATCTCGGCATTAAAGTCGGCGTTTTCTTCTTCAACACCATCGTCTTGATTGGATCGACACTCGGCTTGCTCGGACTACTGCACTGGATTTTACGCCGGCAATTAGAAGTGCGACGGAGCTAGATAGTGATAAGTGATTAGTTCGATATTGGGCGTTGGGCCTTAAATTGTTTGACCAACTATGAGCAGAGATAAAACCACGCGCTTGATCGTCGCCGCCAGTGAAAACGACGCGGACATGTTGTATGCGACGAGATTTTTCGCGCCCGATCCGTTCATTTTTCTCGAGCAGAATGGCAAGCGCACCCTGGTCTTGAGCGACCTGGAGATTGATCGCGGTCGCAGGCAAGCCGAGGCGGACGAATTTGTTTCGTTCAATAAACTGGAGCGCGAAGTGCAGGACAAAGATCGGCATGCACCGCCCTACGAGAAAGTCCTGGCCCATTTTCTCCGGAAACGCGGCGTCAGATCGACTATCGTTCCGGCAAATTTTCCGCTCGGCTACGCGCAGGAGCTAGCCGCAAATAAAATCCGGCTCCGCGCGACGAACGGACTTTTCTGGCCGAAGCGCGAAGCAAAATCCGAGAAGGAAATCGAAATGATCGGGCGCGCGTTGCGAATTACGGAAACCGGGCTGAAGCGCGCCATCGAAGTTCTGAAAGCGTCGAAAGCTGGCGCTGGAAAAAGATTGCGCTGGAATGGCAAAACGTTGACCTCGGAAATGCTGCGCGCGGAAATTGATTCCGCGATCTTGCGCGCGGGCGGAAATCCGACGGGCACGATCGTTGCCGGCGCCGATCAAGCATGCGATCCGCATGAACGCGGCTCCGGCCCGCTTTACGCGAGTTCGTTGATCATTCTCGATGTTTTCCCGCGCGACATGAGAACGGGATATTTTGGCGACATCACTCGGACGGTTGTGCGCGGACGGGCGAGCGATGGGCAACGAAAACTTTGGGAGACAGTGAAAGCCGGACAGTCGCTGGCCTTGAAACGAATCAAGGCGGGTGTGGATGGGATGAAAATTCACAAAGCGATCCAGGAATTTTTCACGCAGCGCGGCTATCCGACCGAAGTGCGAAACGGCCGCCAAGTCGGATTTTTTCACGGGACCGGACATGGACTCGGGCTTGAGATTCACGAGTATCCGCGTTTGCAAAAAGTCACATTGAAGGATCGACAGGTGCTCACGGTCGAGCCGGGTCTTTATTATGCGGGCCTCGGCGGCGTGCGCCACGAAGACGTGGTCGTGGTGACGAAGAGCGGTCACCGAATGCTTTCGCGTTTTCCCAAGCGATTGGAAATCTGAACGAAGCGCGCGGCGAAGCGTCTAATCCATTGCTATGGAGACGTTTCGCGCGGACGGGGGAAGTCCTGCGCGCACGAAGTGACAATTCGTTTTGATGCACTAAATTAAGATCGACATGTTTTACCCTGGCGGCGGCGGATTTCTTTTCGGGCATTATTGGCTGCTCTACATCGGTGTTCCGATGATCATTGCGCTTTGGGCGCAGTTCCGAGTGAGTAGCGCGTTTCGAAAATGGGGCGAGGTGCGGGCCAGCTCCAACATCACCGGCGCGGAATGCGCGCGGGAAATCCTGGAGGCGGCGCAAATTCACGATGTCGATGTGGTCGAGACCAACGACTTTCTCGGCGATCATTACGATCCGGCGAGCAAGAAGCTTTGCCTCTCGAGCAACGTATTCAACACGCCGTCGATCGCAGCGCTCGGCATCGCTGCGCATGAGACCGGTCATGCCATTCAACACGCCAAAGCTTACGCGCCGCTCATGGCACGGATGACGATTGTGCCGGTGACGATGTTTGCTTCGCGCATGCTGCCGTTTGTGATCTTTGGCGGCCTCTTCTTTCACATTACCGGCCTGATCACCCTCGGCATTTATTGCTATCTCATACTTCTGGTTTTCCAATTGATTACCCTGCCGGTGGAGTTTGATGCTTCGCGGCGCGCGAAAATTATTTTGCAGCAGATGGGCATCGTGCAGCCGGGCAGCGAAGTTGCGGGCGTGAACAAGGTTCTCAACGCGGCCGCGCTCACCTACGTGGCGGCTTTCATTGCGGCACTCGGCAACCTGCTCTGGCTGCTTTCCGTGCGCGATCGCCGCGATTGATCCGCGCCGGACATTGAAGAAGATGAATCCTTCCGTCGCGCTACCGCCCGCTCGCCGCCTAACCGATTTGTTATCGTCGGGTCTCGGCGCGCGTGCTAAATCTAAGCGGGAGGCGATGAACCAGGCGAGAAAGGACGAAGATCAGCAGCTGGTGGCGCGCACGCAATCGGGCGACGCCGCCGCCTTTGACCAGTTGGTCGTGAAATACACCCCACGTCTCTACGGTCTGGTTTATAACATGACCTCAAACCACGAGGACACGAACGACCTTTTGCAGGACGTTTTTTCCAAGGCTTACAAAGCCATTCGCGGTTTTCGTGGCAAGTCGTCGTTCTACACCTGGATTCACTCCATCGCCGTGAACATGACGCTTAATTTTCTCAAAAAACGCGGCCGCCGTTTTCATCTCAGCCTGGATGATGTCGATTCCAGTATTCAGAATGACAAGGAATTTCTGGAGCTGACGGCGACGAGCAGCCCGGTGCGGGAAGCGGACCTGTCCGAGCTCCAGCGAAGATTGAACGAGGCCATGATGAAATTGTCTGATGAACACAGAGCCGTGGTCACCATGTTTCACATTCAAGGGATGCCTCACGCCGAGATCAGCAAAATCTTGCGCGTTTCGGAGGGAACGGTACGTTCCAGGCTCTTCTACGCGAATCGGCAACTGCAAAACTATCTGGACGAATTCCGCAAAAACCCAGTTGCTTAAACCGCGCGGCCATGGACGAATTTGACGATAACGAAATTGCAAAACTGCTCCGGCTGAAACGCTACGAGCAACCGCCGCCGGGTTACTTCGATAATTTCCTGCACGAATTTCATCGCCGGCAGCGCGATGAATTGCTCCGCCAGCCGCTTTGGCGGATTTGCCTGGAACGTACTCACGACTTCATGTTCCGGCTCAATGTTCCTTCCCTGACGTCCTATCCGGCGGCGATCGCAGCGGTATTGATCTGCGCCGCGGTCATCTCGCTCAGGATTTACCAGGAACCGGAAATCGCCAGGGTCGCCGTCCGGAGTCGGCCAGCACTATCGGCGACGACGAATGCAGAAGGAGAATGGACGCTCGCATCCCCGGTGGCCACGCGGGTTTTCACTACGCGGTCGCTTCGTAATTCCAGTGAAAGCGCCCGCACTCACCGGGCCGCCGCACCGCCGCGCTATGTGCTCGATAGCGTTCCCGTGAGTTATGAGCCGACTTTCAAATTTTAGTCGCGCACCGGAATTTCTTTTCCGGCTTCACTTCGCGTCCATCTCCAGACTGACCCTCGCGCTGATTTTCTTCGCGGCGACGGGCCTCGTTTGGGCTCAGGAGCTGCCCACTTCCTCCATCAGCCGCCAGGTCAAGGATGTCTTCGGGCACGCGGCCAAGGCAGTGGTGAAGGTTCATGGGGTCGATGAGCACAGCGAAATTTCTGGCACCGGATTTTTTGTCGATCCAACCGGCACGCTTTATACCTCCTACACGGTTGGCGGTGAAGCGGGAAATTTCACGATCGAGTTTGAGGGCAAAGAATATCCAGCGCGCCAAATTCTGGCCGATATCCGCAGCGGGATGGCCATCTTAAAAGTAGATCTCGCGACGCCGGCGTTGCCGATCGGCAAATCCGAGCAACTCGAAATCGCGACACCGGTCGTCACCATCGGTTACCCACTCGACCTGCCCGAAACGCCCAGCTTCGGCATGATCGCCGGGTTTGATCGGAAATATCTCGGCCGCTATTTTTCGACCACGCACTTGCGCGTCAATTTGCCGACCCAGCGGGGAGAGGCCGGCGCGCCGCTCTTGAATTTGAACGGCGAGGTCGTTGGCATCCTGGTTAGCAGTCTGGAGAACAATTCCGCTTGTTACGCTTTGCCGATCGATGCGGCGGAAAAAATCCGCCGCGACTTTGTCCGTTTCGGTGAAGCACGCCATGGCTGGATCGGTATCAACGTTTCCCAAGCGCCGGCGCCGGTGGGGGGGTCCCGCGCAGAAATGACTGAGATTATGACTGGAACCCCGGCCGCGGATTGCGGGGCCAAAGCCGGTGATATCCTCTTGCAAGTCGGCCGCACGAAAGTGTGCGAGCCCGAAGACGTACTGGACGCTTCGTTTTTCATTACCGCCGGCGACATCGTGCCCATCACGGTGATGCGCGGCAACGAGAAGTTGACCTTCAACGTGCAGGCGGATTTTCATCCAGCCAGCCAGCGTCCGCCCTTGATTGCCGCGCCGACGATGAATCAAGCTATTCCGCTTAAGCTCGATTCCCAGGTGCAGCGCAGGCCATAAAAAATTGTAGGGCGTTTCTGGTGCAACGCCAATAACAACTCATCAACCTCTACCGTGGCAGATGCGGACGAATCCGACGGGCATTTCGAGTGTGGCAGCTCATCGAATTCGCCTTAGCTTAGTTAACACCATTCAGGTCACAGCGTTTCGGCCCTCGCGAGGATCGTGCTTAACCCCGAAACGGTGATGACCGTCGCTCCGGTTATCGGTTCGACACGGAATTTGGCGTAGAGGGCAGACGAGCATTCAGCGGTGACCTGGTGTGGACGCAGGGCCCGGATTACTCGGTTCCCGTTCAAAGTTGGATACCGAGCTCCGGCCTTGCATAACGCCGGCAAACTGAGTAACGCGCCCCCGCTCCCCTTTTCCTTCTCCGCACCGCTCAGCCGTTAAGGAGGC
>QHQE01000174.1 GCA_003219265.1 Verrucomicrobiota bacterium | reverse complement strand
CTCGAGAATCCGCGATTGAGGTCTGACGCAATCGCGAAGCCGTGCACGCCCGGCGTATCGGCGATCTCACCGACTACTTTGTCCTCGGCAAGATCGACAATCACAATTTTGGTCGCATGCGATACATAAAGTTTTCGTGCCTTTACATCGACCGACAAATAATCCCAACCGCCTTCGCCTCCGACCGGAATGCTCTTTAGAAATTTAAAACTCTGCGCCTCCATCGCTTGCATCGACGCGAGTAAGACGAGACCGATCAACCATCGCTGTTTCATATCGTTTCCTGTAATCCCAATCTCAACGTCGCGCCACCTTACGCGACCGCTGCCTGCTCGCGACGACTCCGAGACCAAAGAATCGCTTGCTCGCGCCGTTCGAAAACAGCTTGGCGT
>QHQE01000173.1 GCA_003219265.1 Verrucomicrobiota bacterium | reverse complement strand
AAACTGAGGCGACGTAGGTTCCGACTCGTCGCGGTTGCTTCGGCGAGCAAGTTGTCCCGGATCGCGATGTAAGCATTGATCTCATCGACCGCGTATTGCGGGGCGACTGGGTCGACCGCTGTTGTCGATCTTCGCTGAGGCTTTTCGGAAGTGTCTTCGGGAAGAGTTGTTTTGCGTCGGTCGAGTTCGCGGAGCTGCATACAACAGAGATGAGCAGCCCTCGTGCCGACGATTGCGACCTGTGGCCGCGGTCGCTGACCGCGGTTTCTATAGCAGCGGCAGTTAAGATTCGACGTTGGGCATTGGACGTTTGCTCCGCCGTTTTGTAGTCTCGTTCCATGAAGCCTCCGTTTACCCTTGGCGTTGTTGGCCACTTCGGACTAGCCGTCCGTGACCCGAAGAAAAGCGCGAAATGGTTTCAGCGCGCCTTGGGATTGCGCAAAGAGTTCGAGTTCGAAAATGGTGTCGCGGTCGGCAACGACAACGTCACGATCGCGTTGTTCAAAGGCAAACCGTCGCCACAAACGATCGAGCACATGTCATTTCATCTGCCCAACCTGCTGATGTTGCGAAAAGCGCTCGCTCACCTGAAGAAGGTCGGGGCCGATATCGAAGACCCGGGCGACGAAATCGGCCCGGAGGGTCCCGCCTCGCCCCACATCGGTCTCTGGTTCCGCGACCCCGACGGCTACCGCTGGGAACTCAGTGTGCAGAACGCAAAAAAGTAGCACGCTCTTCTGCCGTCTCCTCTGCCATTCGATGTTGGACGTCGGACGTTGGACGTTGAGCGTTGGCCGTTTGCTTCGCCCGTCATCCCTTCTCACGTTTCACTTGTCACCTGTCACTTATCACTCGTCACTTCGCCTGTGAGCCCCCTTCTTCTCTTCGCTCCCGGCGCCGGCGCGCCATCGTCGCATCCTTGGATGCAGCGCTGGAAGAAACACCTCGAAGAGGTTGGCGATGTCGAGACGTTCGATTATCCCTATATGCGACAAAACCGGAGACGTCCCGATCCTCTGCCACAACTGATCGCCGCACATCGACAAGCGCTGGCCGAAGCTCTGGCAAAAACCGGTGCGACTGCACCCATCATTTTGATCGGCAAAAGCATGGGCGGGCGCATCGGTTGTCACGTCGCGCTCGAAGAAAAAGTGGATGGGCTCATTTGCCTTGCCTACCCGCTCTGCGCGATGGGCAACCGGGCAAAATTGCGCGACGAAGTTTTGCGCGCCCTAACCACGCCGATCCTCTTTGTGCAAGGCACGCGCGACTCGCTTTGCCCGTTGGACCTTCTCGAGCACGTGCGCGAGGAAATGAAGGCCCCGAATTTTCTTCACGTCGTTGAAGGCGGCGATCACTCATTGCTGGTCCGTAAACGCGACCTCAACGCGGCCCGTGAAACCCAGGACGACGTCGATCGACGTGTCTTGGAAGCACTCGTTACTTTTGCCAACACGCAAACTCTGCCATAATATTTCCGGCGAAACCCCACGAAAGGAAAGAAAATATGGCGATGTATGTCAGTCTTCTTCAGTTTACCGAACAAGGTATCCGCAACGTCAAGGACACCATCAAACGAGCCGCCGCCGCGACCGCCGAGGCCGAGAAAATGGGCGTGAAGGTCACCGACTCCTTCTGGACAATGGGCGCGTACGATGTGGTGCTGTTGCTCGAGGCGCCCAATGACGAGACCGCGAGCGCTTTCTCTCTCAAGCTCGGCGCACTGGGCAACGTCAAGAGCCAGACCATGCGCGCCTTCAGCAGGAAAGAGATGGAAAGCATTCTGGCGAAGGTCAAATAGCATCGGACGTCTACTTGCTGCGACTGCAAAGCTTGCCCACGCTGTAGGGCCCCGCGGCGACCGAAGGCGGGTAGCAGCGGCTGTGTCAACTGCAACGTTTCTGGAGCCGTGCTCGCTTTCCCGTTGCGTCAAGCCATGGATGCCCGAGTCAGAGATACATATATGGATAAAAGTATATCTGTATGGGAAAGCACGTTCTGATTCAGTTCGACCCTGGCGAGCGAGTCGCAGCTTCGACTGATTGGATCGGCTCCGCCTATTCAGTGATGATTTTGTGCGCCCATTCCACCAGCGAGACGAAGATCTTGGGGTTCCCAAACTTTGCCCCGTACTCAGCCAGATCCGTCTCAGTTACGCCCCTGGCACGGGAACATGCGCCACAGGCATAGATCGGTATTTTTTTAGCAACGAGTTTGCTGAGAACTTCGGCCAGCGGCGGCCAGCCAACTGGAACGACCGCGTTAGCCACCGATTTGCGCATCAGAGATACTGCTTCGCCGAGAAGAAAGATTTGGACTTCATGACCGGCTTCGGAAAGTGCATCGCCATGAAGGAAAGGGAACGCCGCCTTGGTCGGATCATCTGATCCCCAGGCGCTCTTCATCAGAATCTTGAGCTTCATCGGGGTAGCCGCAGGCACCGCGGCTGCCGCTGCAAAGAACGGGAGGGCAACAAGCTTTCTTAGAAACGATCGACGTATCATAGTGGTGGTTTGGGTAGTTTTCTGTTTTAGTTATAGACTAGCGGTCGAGCTCGCGAACTTTCGCCTTCCTACTTCCTACCTCACGTCGCTGTCGCGCCGCCGGGAACAAGATTCTCGAGTCCTTCGAAGTTGAGTTTCTTCCGCAGCTCGCGCCGGAGCAACAGAAGATTAATGCACATCTGAAGGAGCTGCGATGCGACCGACAGGTACCACACATGCTTGATCTCAAATCCGGGCGTGCGCGAAATGAGTACTGCTGGCAGAGCAAAGAGAAGCAGTCGCGCCATCGAGCTGATCAGCGGCGGCCAGGTATTGCCAATCCCCTGAAACACGCTTGAAGTCGTAAAAACAATTCCCGCGGCCACAAAATTGAACGAGACGATCCTTAAATAATCGCCACCGAAAGCAATCACCCGCGGGTCATTTGAAAAGAATCCAATCAGGGCGGCGGGCGCTAGCCAGACGATGAAAGTGAGAACGAGCATCATTACCGCCGCGATCCCGATTCCGGCATAAACGGAATGGCGGACGCGATCGGCGCGGCGACCGCCAAAGTTTTGGCCGACCACGGGAGCGACGGCGAAGCTTAGCGCCACGACCGGCAAGAAGAGCGCCTGCATCACACGCGCGCCCACTCCAAATCCCGCTTGGGCTGCCGGCCCGAAGCCGCGAATGATCCCGTAAACAATCACGATATAGACGAAGAGCAGCACAAACTCAGCGCCCGCCGGCACGCCGATGTGAAGCATCTTTGTCCAAATTTTCAAGCGCGGCCGGAAAAGCGGAAAGCGGAACCGTAGGTAGTGATATTTTTTCTCGAAATAGATCACCATCAGGACGTCAGCGATCAGGATGGAGATAAAAGTGGCGAGCGCTGCGCCGGTGACTCCGAGCCTCGGCCAGGGGCCGATCCCGAAAATCAGCAAAGGCGCCAGGATGATGTTAAGAACTACGCTGAGCACCTGTAATCCGACGGTGGGCTTAATGATTCCGGTCGCACGCAACGCCGACCCCAACGCGACCAGCGGAAACTGGAGCGCGAGTGCGGGAATGAACCAGAGCAAGTAACTCTTTGCCAACGTCGCCGTCGCTGCATCGGCGCTTAACGCTTCGCAATACAGATTCCGCAACAGAAATCCGAAAACGCCGAGAGCGAACGCCACCAAGATCGACATCACGAAAGATTGATTGAAGACCA
>QHQE01000172.1:3757-5341 GCA_003219265.1 Verrucomicrobiota bacterium | reverse complement strand
TTCACGGCCAGCTGTGCAACAACTCTGCTGCGCCACGCTTCAATTTTCTTACTGGGAGAGAATCGCGTTCTCGGGACTCGGTAGCTATGGACGCTTACGCAAAGCCTAGCGAGCGCAGAGTCGGCTCGAATCGACCAAAGATCTCACATTTGCCGGACGAGATTGACAATCGTACGCGGAAACAACGGCATGCGGAGAAGCAAGCCGTCGCGGCGGAGCGGCGCGCAATCAAAAAATCAGCGCGGCGGCATTTGAAAAAGGAATTGCTTGATAATCTCGAAGAAGTTGACTAATCGGCGAGGGCGAACCGCCAAACGCGCGAAATAACGCCAGAGAATTTTCGTTCGATCAACCCCGAAAGCTTTCGCTGTCTATCCTTGAATGTTTGGCGCTTTTAGCGTGTTTGGCGGACCAATCTCACGCTACACGAGTGCGTGGCTCCCCCAATCATCTGTGCCATTCGCGAAATCCGCGGTTGAAATCTAGAAGGACGAGACAGAGCTCGTCCCTCCATGTAAAAGAAATCAGGACGAAATGGCGTTATATCTCGACGAGGAACAAGTGCGGCAGCATTTGCGGATGAACGAATTGATCCCGGCGATGGAGAAGGCGCTGATCGATTTTTCAGCGGGACAAGTGACGCAGCCGGTGCGCTCGGTCATCACGGTCGATCCGCCTGGCGGATTTTTTGGAATGATGCCGGCACGAACTCCCAATGGGCTCGGCATCAAGCTTGTCACATTCTATCCGAAGAACGCGGAACGCGGTATTCCAACGCACATGGCCACGATTTTTCTGGCCGATCCGGAAACTGGTGCGCCGCTCGCGGTGATGGACGGAACATTGATCACCGAGATGCGCACCGCGGCAGTATCCGCGGCGGCAACAAAACTTCTCTCGTCTCTTGATGCTAAGATTCTGGCAATTCTGGGAAGCGGCGTGCAAGCGCGCAGCCACGTGGAAGCGTTGCGACTCGTTAGGCGATTCGAAGAAGTTCGCGTCTGGAGTCGCACTCCGGAACATGCGGAGCGTTTCGCGAAAGAATTTGGCGCGAAAGCGATGCCGGCAGGAGAAGCCGCAGTGCGCGACGCGGATGTTGTAGTGACAGCAACTAATTCAAAGATGTCGATCTTGCGCGGCGCGTGGTTAAAGCGCGGTTGTCATATCAACGCGGTCGGCGCGTGTCGCCCGGACTGGCGCGAGCTGGACGATGAGGCGATGGCGAATGTCGTTTTGGTCGATTCGCGCGAAGGCGCGATGCAAGAATCGGGCGACGTCATTCTTTCCGGAGCAAAAATTTACGCCGAGCTTGGTGAAGCGCTTGCCCGCAAGGTTCCTGCCCGCGCAAACGAAACGACCATCTTCAAATCTCTCGGCATGGCGGTCGAAGACATTGCCGCGGCAATGCTGGTTTATCGATCGGCGACAAACAAAAAATAATTAGGAAACCAGGAAGCTAGGAAAAGGCAAAAGAAGATTGCTGGCTGATCTCGGAACCTCCATCCCATGCGGAATCTACATCGTTGCCAAGCGACGCAGCGTTATGTTAGCCTTTTCTCCGCATGAATTATCGCCTCGCCCTCC
>QHQE01000172.1:0-3743 GCA_003219265.1 Verrucomicrobiota bacterium | reverse complement strand
TCCAGGATGGCACGCTCGCCAACTGGGCAAATGGCGGAGGGGGGCCTCCCCTCATGAACATCGCGAACGGTGGCCCTGGCGGCGCTGGCGACCACTTTCTCCAAATTACGTCTATCGGCGGCGGCGGCCCGGGCAGCCGGCTCACGGCCTTCAATCGCGACCAGTGGCTCGGAGATTACATCACCGCTGGCGTGAATGGGATCGATATGGACTTGCTAAATACCGGGACAGTCATGTTGTCGATCCGTATCGCGTTCAGGCAAGACACCTCGTTCGGCGCGCCAGGTTACCTCAGCCAGGCATTTCTATTGGCGCCGGATTCGGCCTGGCATCATGCGCTGTTTTCCATTACGCCCTCACGAACCCGGCAGAGCTGCGCATCATCAATGAAGTCGGCGCAACCAACCTCAATGGCGATCCTATCGCCGCACAGCTTGGCGTCGATAACATCAGAGCCGTTCCTGAACCGGCGACCTGGAACCTTCTCGGCCTCGCGATTCCCATCGCGCTCATCCTGCGTACGCGGCAGGCGTGACACATTCCACAGGCAGAGTTCAGAAATCAGCTCAGCCAGGATCGGCGGTAAAGACCTTGTAACAACCGGCCTGCCACTGGTTTAAAACGGCGCGCAGCGCCGTGGCTACAGAAAAATGGCGACACTGTCTCCTGCGCGCCCAAGGGCTACGGCGGCGGAACGAGGTCGCTCCTACATCGACCTTTCATTTTTTGCGATCAGCGCGCCCGATTGCTATTAGGTCAGGGCCGTTTCTGCGTCGCGATCTTGGCACTGCCAAGAAACGCCGCATTCTCATCAACCACGAGCCGCGGCGCTTCGATATCACCGCGCAATGTGCAACCCGCCTGGAGCTCACAGCGTTCGGCCGCGAAAATATTTCCCTCGACCGTCCCTTGCACGACCACAGATTTCGTCCTGATTTCCCCGCGGATGTGGGCGTGCTTCCCGATGGTTAACGTTCCAGCCGATTCAATCGTGCCTTTCACCTCGCCGTCGATCTGTAATTGATTGCGGAATTTGACCGAGCCGGTGATTGAAACTCCGCTCGACAAAACGGCGCCGGGTTGTCCTGCCGACATGGACTGCGCCGATGGTTTTGCTGGTTCGCTTGCGGGGGTGACAGGTTCAGGTTTCCGATTTGATGTAAACATTGGTATTCTTTGAGTCCGCCAACTTTCCATGCGTGTAAAGCTGATCTTGTGCCGCGCGGGAACTCGGCCGCGCCAACGCCCATTATTACTTAGCCCGATCGGAGGAGCCTACGGCTTGGGTGGTTCGCCCCGATTGATGAATGGCGTGAACAGATCGATCGGGACAGGAAGGAAGGTCGTCGTATTGTGCTCGCTGGAAATCTCGCGCATGGTTTGGAGGAAGCGCAGTTGCAGCGCAATCGGTTCCTTGCTCATCATGGCGGCGGCCTGCACCATTTTTTCCGCGGCTTGAAATTCACCCTCGGCGTTGACGACCTTGGCGCGGCGCTCACGCTCGGCTTCGGCCTGCTTGGCCATGGCGCGCTTCATCGTATCGGGCAGCACCACGTCCTTGACCTCAACCGCCGTCACTTTCACGCCCCACGGTTCGGTTTGCTTGTCGATGATATCCTGGAGCGTCTGGTTGATCGACTCTCGTTGCGAAAGCAGGTCATCCAAGGGGGCCTGGCCGAGGACGCTACGCAGCGTGGTCTGGGCGATAAGCGACGTCGCTTGGAGAAAGTTCACCACTTTCACAACCGCGGCTTGCGGATCGACCACGCGAAAATAAACCACCGCATCGACCGTGACCGGCACGTTGTCACGCGTCATCACCTCCTGCCGCTCGACGCTGATGGTGACGACGCGCAAATCCATTCGCACCATTCGATCGACAACCGGGATGAGAAAAATCAGTCCCGGTCCTTTGGCGCCGAGTAATTTTCCGAGCCGGAAAATCACTCCTCGTTCGTATTCGCGCAGGATGCGAATCGCCTGCGGCAGGATGATCACGGCCAGGATGATGAGGGGTATGGCCCAAGTAATTAATTTCAAAGATCCTTCGATTAATGGCATATGCAGTTTTCTAGCCCAAGTTTACCAAAATCCGAAGCTCGAATTTCGAAATCCAAAGCAAGCTCAAAATTCGAATCGGACAACGATCGAAACAAAGGCGTCTGCGCGGACATTCGGGTTTTCGATATTGGGATTTTGATCTACCTGAGGCGGGTCGGACTTGTTTCGAATTTCGGATTTCATTTTGGGTTTACTTTCAGCGTTAGTCCTTGCACCGCTGCGATCTCCACTGGTTCGCCTTTTTCGATGGGTATATTGCTGACCGCGTTCCAATACTCGCCTTCGATGAAGATCCTGCCGCCGCGCGAGTCGATTGGCGTCAATGTGGTCACCGTTTTTCCAACCATCGTTTCCGCTCCGGCCTTCACCGGCAAGCGTTGCGCGCGCAAACCTTTTCCGATGACGAAGACAAAGAACGCCGCCGTCACCAGCGTCGCCGGAATGATGTAACTGAGCGATAAACGAAAGAGTGGATCAGCGCGGTTGAAGAGCATGAGCGAGCCGATCAGAAACGAAATGATTCCGCCCATAGTGAGCACACCGTGGGTGGGCGCATAGACATCAAAGATGAAGAGCATGAGTGCGAGCGCGATCAACACAAGTCCCGTCACGTTGACCGGCAGGATCGCGGCAAGATAAAGCGCAAGGATCAACGCAATCGCGCCAACCACGCCGGGCAGGATGGCGCCGGGCGTGGTCAGTTCACCGATGATTCCGTAAATGGCGATAAGCATGAGAACGAACATAACCTCGGGCCGCCAGAGCTTTTGGAAAACGCGCTCGGACGCCGACATCTTGATCTCCCCGACCTCGGCGCCGGCAGTCTTGAGCGTCTTGCCATCCACCACGCGTCCATTCAATTGCTTTAACAAATCCGGGAGATCGACAGCGATAAGATCGATGACTTTTAACTCGAGCGCTTTCTCCGCGCTGATCGACGCGCTTTCCTTCACGGCGGACTTGGCCCAATCGACATTGCGATGGCGCCTGGCAGCGATCGCTTCGATATAGCTCACGGAAAAATTCTCGAGCTTCTGTTTCATTGTGTCGTCGGGCTTCTGTTCCCCGCCGGTTGGGTTACCGCCCAGCGTTACCGGGTGCGCTGCACCGATGGTCGTGGCGGGCGCCATCGCCGCGACGCTTGCGGCAACGGTAATGAAACAACCGGCGCTGGTCGCGGTCGCCCCCGTCGGGGCCACATAAACCACCACCGGCACGGCGGAGCCCAAAAAGCTTTGCACGATCGTTTGCGTCGAATCGAGCAAACCGCCGGGCGTGTTGAGTTGAATGACCAGACATTGTGCATTCTGCGTCCGGGCTTCATCAATACTTCGCGAAATGTAACTCGCCGTCGCCGGACCAATCGCTCCATCGATCTTGATTAAAGAAATCTTCTCCGCCGCCCCGAAAGCTTTCGGGGTAGCCGCGCACGCCAGCCAGAGGGCGAGGCACGTCAATGTAGTTTTCATCCCGATCTGTGATGCAAACTACCACTTCCGCGAGCGATCTCTACTTTCCAGAGGCAGAGGTCAGAAGTCAGAGGACGGAGATCGGAAATCCGTTACCCAGATTCGCGACAGTGAGGCCGCTCCCACATTTGCTATGCGTGCGAAGCTCGCGCCGCGCGAAAAATCCTGAGCTGGCCGTAGTTCACTTTGTCGCCGAGCAGTTCCTTAATTTCT
>QHQE01000054.1 GCA_003219265.1 Verrucomicrobiota bacterium | reverse complement strand
AAGATTTGCCAATGCTTTTCGCATGTCGGACTCGGTGATGGTGCCCCAGTCGGGGATCATAAGCGCCCTCCGCTCTGCGTAATATGGCCACGCCGGAGACCAGTCAAACCCGAGGAATATAATCACCGAATCAGACTCGGTGTTCTTGAATAACTCTTTTACATGGCTCGCCAAGGCGTGATTATTTTCTCTTTGCCTTGGCGCATACACAGATCGGTGATCAGCAGCCGCCAGCACTACTGCCACTAGCGCTGCCGCGAACCCAGCCTTTTGGCCGCCGGGTGTCTCCAGGATCGACACAATGCAAAACCCTACTGCGCCCAGCAGGAAAATTCCGTTGCCGCACATGTAATATTCATGCACGAAGTACAGATTGGTAAACACTAAGGGGACAGCCAAGTACAGCATCAGGCATATCCCGACCTCCTTCCAACGCCGTCTGGTGAGAATGAGGGCGAACAGACATGCAATCCAGAAGGCGTAATGATGAGTAAGCAGTAAAGGCGTGCGAGCCAGGATCGTGTGCCATGTATCGACGGATAATCGCTGCCCGGTCGCACCAACGCTGCCGAAAATCCACGGCATCATATGGGAAGACGTCAAGTAATGGCCTATAGGATTTTGTTCCTTCACTCGGTCCGCGAAATGGGTCCACCACAAACCGACGGCTAGAGGAACGCCAATTGACAGGACGAGCAGAGCGAACCGCTGCCGGATGACGGACCAACGCGGCAAACGGAGCGGACGCTGGAACAAGTCCTTCGTCAGGAAGAGAGCGACTGGGATAACGAAGATCGCAAAAGTTGTGATCTTTACCAACACCGCAAGAGTTCCACAGATACAAGCAAGGACGATCAGACTTTTCGCACGTCGTTCCGCATAGAGCACAGCTGACGCCAGGTAAGCCACGCTCAAACAGAGCGCAGTCGTTTCGATCATGAAGTCTCGGGCCCAGAAAATGTAAAACGGACTGACTGCGATAACCGAGAGGAAGAGCAATCGATGTGGTCGCGCGACGCGGAGAGTTCCAAGGAGAAGATAGGTGGGGACCAATGTCAGTAAGAAGAAGAAAAAACTAACCAGTCTACCGGTCTGATCCAGGGGCGTGCCGAAAAGATTCACAAGCGAGGCGACAATCCATTGATACAATGGAAATTCTATTGGCACCGCCCATGGCGGGCCGAGGACCGGCGTCTGATACGCTAGTGCGAGCGGCTGGTGCAGCATGTAAAAACATGTTATTGCCGTCTGTGTGTTGCGAAATCCGGCTACCGCGTCATTCCATCCAATGGCGCCAGCCCAGACGCAATAGGTCAAGCAGGCCGCGAAGACAGTCACAGCCCACACGAGCGGCCGTTTCAAGGGCCGTTTGAAGAACGATAACGTAACCCATATTGTTCCCAGCATGGTTAACGGCAAAAAATAAAGCAGGAAAGTACGGCTGGCGAAGAGCCTGGTGAAGAGCGTAGCGTGGAGTCGGATCGGGGACGACGGTCTCATTACCAGCTGGGAATCATTGTCCGCCGAGCCCAAGGTTAATTTCATCTTGCGGCCCGTGACTTCAAGATGAGAAATATCATGGGCCGCCGCGATTTCGCTCGGCAAAAAATCCCGCACGGTGCGCCCGAGTGTGTCAACGATTCGGACATAACTTATAACAATATCAGAGGGACCACGATCAAGCGGGTCAAAGCGAAGAATGTGATATTCCGCTTCCGGGAGGGGGAATCGATAGGCGGCGCTCGATTCGCCACTGCCCACGGGCAGCCGCATCGAGTCTTGCTCGCTAATGTCCCTGCCTATATCGTAGAAAATCTGGCCAGTCCCGGCAGTAGACGAGGACATCGAAACCTCAAAATAAAATGATGGCGTTTGCGCCGAGTAAATCAGGGCAACCACGCCCGCTAAGACAGCAGCGAGGAAGAGGACTAGCGCGAGTTGGAATTTCTGGGACGAAAGCTTCATGGCGTGAAGACCTGGGTCCAGCGATGCTCCTTTCGCTCGACAAATCAAGACTTCGGAAAAAGCAATGTCCTGGGAGAACCGGGCAGCTCGGATGCGGTACCTGCGTATCTAACGGAGATCGTATGTGACCGACCGTCTCGAAGTGTTTGCGGGAGAAGGTAATGAAATGCGTGTTTCCCATTTCCCTTCCCCGCGCTTTTCAAATCGGCGCGGTGGGTCGAGCTGCATCCCACGCCCAGCCGTTCAGAGAGACGACCTCGAGTGTATCAAAAGATCCCTCGAACTGCGTTGATCCAGGTTGTGTGGAATCCGCGGGAGACCCGAAGGCGAAGCTCAATGCGGCGAGCACGATGGCAACGCCTAATGTTATTCCAGAGCGGGGATGAGAGCTCGATGGCCGACGGTTGGGATACGATTTATTTGTCATAAAAATAATTGTCTACAGAGGAATAGCCAAAGTAATTTACCATGTCAACAAATCCAAGCGCCGCGCGGAACCGGGCAGCGCAGGAGGGGGGTAAGAGATATCAAGGCGGGTGAAAGCCATCTCCATCCGAAGAATGGTTCTAATTGCCAATGCGAATTGGTGAAGCGCGCCCTCGAACAGTTATTCTCGCAAAAACGAAACAACGTCGTGGTGATTGTCCCAACCCTTCTCGGTGTACGTTAGCAGTCTCATGTCTGGCATTCTCGCGACCTGGCTGAAAACCCAACACGGCGAAGTAAGCGAAATGCCGTAATCCGCACTGATCCCAGGTACTTTCGGATGATTCAAGGGATACGAGCAAAAGGCAAAATCCTTCTGAGAATATTGCTCCAAAATGTCGGGAATAGCGTTCGGATCGAGGCCATATGCCGAGACTCCATTGCGCAGTCGATCCGCTACTTTGCGTCCATGGATCGTACAGACCAATAAGCCATTCCGAGAAAGATTGGCGCGAAAAATATCGAGAAAATCCATGCACACCTTCGCGTTCAAATGGGTGACCAAGGACCCTACCCAAATGAGATCGTAATTTCCTTGCAGCGCGATTTTTCCAGGGGATTCGTGCCCCTGCACCGGCGTAGCGCCAAAGGTTCTGGCGCAAAACTCCGTCGCAGACATGTTGATGTCACATGCGGTAAGCTGTGCTCGAGGAAAAGCATGTTGGAGGTGGCGTAAGACGCGGCCGTGGCCGCAGGGCAAATCGAGGATGTTTGTAAAGGTCTCGATTCCCGCAGCCAGCATCGAAACTTTGATGCAGTGCAAGGCCGACTGTCCGACTCCGAAATAGTGACTTGGGTTGCCATCCCACATTCCATCATCCGGAGCGATTTGATCGTTTACGAGCTGACTAGCCGGATCGGCAGAAGAAACTCGCGATATCATGGGGATCGGGTTTATCAGATTATTGCCTATAGTGAAATTGAAACAGAGAGCTTTAAACAGCTACAGCTAAGGACTCTTGCTCTGCATACTTTTTGAGCCCTTCTTTAAGAGTGGTAGTGCAGCGCAGGCCATAAGTCTTTTCAAACTTCGCCATATCTAACAGTGAACAACGAACGTCCCCCAGCCGACGTGGTTGAAATAAAATGGGAACCTTGGGGAGTTCGAACTGGCGCGTTACGGCCTGGATTATTTCCTTGGAAGTATGGGGCCGCCCGGTGCCGACATTGAATATGTTGTTCGAAGGCGGGTTCTGCATGACCGCGGTAATTACGGCCGAAATATCGTCAATGTAAATATAATCCCTTATTTCGTTGCCGTCTCCGAAGAGCGCGAAGGGCCGTTTGGCTCGAGCGAAGCGAACATAATGGTCAATGATGCCCTGATTGTTATTCGCGCGCTTGAGTAAGCCATAGGGGTTGCCCAGACGCAGGATCGTATAGGGCAACCCGTACTGATTATGGAATGTGCGAGTGAGTTGTTCAAGGAAGGCGCAAAAGGAGCCATAAGCGCAATGTGGATTCAATGGATGTTGCTCGTTTACCGGCACCTCCGTCAAGTTCTCGCCGTAGATGGTGCCGCCTGAAGAAACAAAAACAATTTGATCGACCCTGGAGCCGCGGCAAGCCTCCAGGAGTTGAATGAAAGCTGCGCCAAACCAGGAAATTACAAATCTTATCTCCTCAGGAGAGGAGGACGGGAGAAGATGCGAGACAAGCGCAACAATAGAACGGCAGGGCCTGATGAATTCCCTGACTGCCGCCTCGTCGGAAAAGTGGCCCTTTACATGCTCGATTTTACTCAGCTGAGAATAGTGGAGATTCCCTCCATCCAATAAAAGACCGTTTCTCGAAAAGGTGCGACAAGGCAGGCCTCTCTCTTGGAGGTGCCAGGACAAGTTAAGGCCAATGAAGCCTGTGCCGCCGAGGATTCCGATCACAGTTTAATGCTAGTGAGGCTCGTTCCTTATCCCGTCAGACTCTAGGTCCAGAACAGACGAGCCTTGACTCTCGACTATCGGAGCGGGCGAGTTTTCCGCAGCTAAACGGTACATATTCGCGGCTCTGAGGGAGGTTTCTCATCCATGCCTCGCGAGGACCTCTTTTGTAAGATCAAGTTGCCGGCCAAGGTGAGTGCGGCTATTGAAAAGGCGCGTAACTTTGGCATGAGCTTTGGCGCCAAGTTCCTCTCGGGCCTTAGGGTCCCTTACCAAGTTCTTAATGCATCTCGCCATGTGTAACGGGTCGCCGGCATGAACAAGCAATGCTTCTTCATTATTCTTCTCCAATATCTCTGGAATGCCGAATACGTCCGTAGTTACGATTGGCAACTTAAAGGCCATTGATTCCAGAATGACTCGGGGAAACGACTCTTGAAAGCTGGCACACACAAAAATGTCTGTCAGGCGATAGAAATCGAAGACGTCATGGCGCTCCTCGATCAAGCGTGTGTCTGTTTCACGAATTGTTTCCAGCTGCGTGCGCAAAAAATGGAGATATGGTGATTCGCGCGCCCCTAGCATAACGAAACAGATCTTGGCAATATCGTTCGGCCACGTCGTTTGCAGTAACTCGATCGCCTGGACGAAAATGAGCTGTCCTTTCCGGGGGCAAGTCGTGCCGATGAGGCTGACGACTATCTTATCAGGATCAATCCCATGCTTCACTTTTAAGGAGCGTTGAGAATGTTGTTCGCGGAATCTGTCAATCGCACCCACATCGATTGCCCCTGATATTGTTTTGAAATTGCCCCCTTTCTCATAACGCGTGAAGAGTTTCCGGGTTGCGTCGGCCTGGAAAACTATTCGGTCAGCCGAGGCGAGGCAGCTTTCCACCAAACCCTCTGGCACGGGATCAAAGTGAAAGAATTGATCAAGTGTAGTGCTCTCGTGGATGTGCCAGATGGCGGGAAGGTTAAACAGTCCCGCAAGGACCACGCCCCAAAAGCTAGTCAAGGTACTACAGACAACGAGATCATAGGATTTCGCCTCGAGGTTCGTGCCAATTTCGCGCAATCGTCCAGTGTAATCGAGAGTATTTTCCCCCGGTCTTGGCAGGACTCCTTCCACAATCCTAACTAGGATTCCGGCCTCCTCCACTTGGCCTCTTAGGGGGCCGTCCTTTCGGGAGACCATCGTAACATTGTACCCACCGCTGGAGGCGAAGTAAGCCGCATGGTCGAACAACACTTTCGGCGCCCCCTCCAGGTTGAGGTTATGAGAGATCATCAAGACCTTCAGTTTTCCCACTCGCTCTCTGTGCATAAAGTGACTGGGGTTGACCGCAACCGGCATGTGGTTGAGGTCAAGATTCTCATTGTAGTACGGATCCTTGATGCCCGGGTACCGGCGGAGAAAGCTCAAGTGCTCATTAGGTCTCCACCCTTTTCCGCGGGACTGGGCGTTCCGATGCAGCAGCGTCGCTTGTGGTGTAAATACGACTCGCTTTCCCGCACGTCCCAAGCGCAGGCAAAAATCGACGTCATTGTACTCCATGCCGAGGGTGCCTTGATCAAAACCCCTTACTTCGTCAAAGGCGGCTTTTGACGTCAGTATGCACGCTCCTGTGACCGCCGAAACATTACGTGCCGCATGAGTGAGAAAGTTAAAGCCAATTACGTCTTCGGGAAGGCGGTGAAATATGTGATCAGCCAGGCCGCCATGCGATCCCACGATGACGCCGGCGTGTTGAATGGTGTGATCCGGGTATAAGAGCTTTGCTCCCACCGCGCCTACGCCTCTAATTGACATCCATCCCACCATTTCCTCCAACCAGCCGGCGTCTAAGGCTTCCGTGTCGTTGTTCAAGAGAAGAACCAAGGGGGTCGTGGCCGCCGCTACCCCTTCATTGATGAGCCGGGAAAAGTTGAATTCAGCGGATCGCGAGCGTGGCTGAATCACGCGGCAGGGCAAACGCGTTCTGGAACTCAGTTGCTTGAGGTAGCTCCGGGTGGATTCCTCTTCCGAGAAGTCGTCCACGATGATTACGTTGACAGAAGCCGCGCCAACCGTTCGTTCTAGACTCGCAAGGCACTTCTGGAGCAAGTCGCTGCGATTTTTCGTGGGTATTACGATGGTGACCGGATTCTCTTTGAGCAGATCTGGCGACCATTTTAGTTGGTAAAGGCAGCAGTTGGCTTTTTTCGCCCACTTGGGCAGAAAGGGGACGGCTCGGATGCATCGCCGTGTGAGCGCCTCTGCGATGCTTTTGCCCGCGCTATCGAAAACATATTTCTTTTGCCCACCATTCGAGGCGGTGCTCTCGGGATGAGACCTCCAGTGATAGCAGACAAAGGGGAGATGCCGCACTCGTTCTGGAGTGGTCTTCTCCAAGACCCGCAGGTAAAGATCGAGGTCCTGTGCGCCTTCAAAACCTTCCCGGAATCCGCCCACTTCCTGGAGCAGGGTCTTTCGGATGACAGTGAAGTGCTGGATGTAATTATGAGTCAGGGACATCTCCGGGCTGAACGATCCCTTGAAGATCGGATCGTATCTCTTCCCTTCCGGCGAGAGCTTGTCCTCATCCGTATACAGAACATCCAGGGCCCGCTCCGAAACAATAGCTTCCGCCACGTGCAGAAGGGCATCCGGAGTCAACAAATCGTCGTGATCCAGCAGGCCCACGTAATCTCCCTTCGCCAGATCGAGCGCAGAGTTGCTTGCCTTAACGATGTGGCCGTTGGCTGGCCGAATGGAAAACTCCACGCGTGAATCGGCGGCGGCGGCCTTTTCCAGGATGGAACGGACATGTGGCTCGGTCGAAGCGTCGTCCGCCAGGCACAACTGCCAATTAGGGTAAACCTGCCCCCGGACGGACTTGATCAATGCCTCAAGATAGGGCGCCGGAGTATTAAAGGTGGGCACAACAATACTGATTTGCGGTCCGATTTGCCCAATGCGAGAGGAATCCCGTGTCATCCTTTTCAGGAGGTAAGGAGTAAGCTGATTTGTTCTTATCCATCGCGCATAGCGATCCTCCTCAGATAGCTCCTGCGGAGGCTCGCGACGGCGAGGGGGATCGGGAAGCTTTACGATAACCTCTCGCTGGAAACAGCGCATACGCGTGCCGTCTGTCAGAACTGCTTCGACCTCCAGCCTGCTTCGACCGGAAAAGCCCATCTCGATGGGAACGTAACCTTCGAAACCTGAGTCTCTCACTGAAGGGAACTGTGGGAGATGTCTTGCGACATCAGCCCGCGGCAGGGAATGAGCCAGACGTACCTCCTCTCCACCATTAAGACGGGCAGAAAGGGCGGCCATCTTTTTCGTTCTAAGGTAAAGCCAACCCGTTACGAGCAAGAGTCCGTGCTCATTGGTTACCTCGTCGCCGGGATTTTCCAGCGTGCCTTCAAAATCGATTCCCCCTCTGGCGAGAACGGTGTCTAAAGGTCGTTGGCTTCGCTCCGTCGCATGAGAGCGCCGCAATTTCCAAATTCGGTAGTAATCCAAGTCGAAAACTCGATGGGACGCGAAGCTTAGAAGAGCGGAAAGATTGACCGAGTGTACGATTTTGCGCGTCTTCCGGCGCAACTCGAGCAAGCGGGTGATCTCGATCGCCGCATCCTCCGGGGCGGTGGTTGCAAAAGAGAGCGCTTTGGATATTTTACCTACCGCGGCCTTCAACTCCCGAGCAATCGCGCGGCGGTCCGCTGCCGTGCGCGGCACGCCTGGTTGGGCGAATCTGAGAACTCCGAACCCCTTGGCCAGTTTCCACCAGCGCGATGGGTTATGAATTCGATCGATATCCGCCAGGATTGAATCGACCAGCGCCCGCGTTTCCCCATCGCCCTGCTTCAAGGCCACGAAGGGCGCCGTAATGGTCTCCTGGGGCGAGCGAAGCAGCGACCCTACGCTCAACGAGGCGAGCTCCTGGTGCACGCGGTTCTGCAGCACGATGAGTTCTGCCAGAGCGTTCAGCGCAATTGTAGGCGGCGTTTTTTTTGATTTCAGCGTACGCTGTATCTCTTCCAGCTTCTCCTTCAACACTTCTGCAGTGATCTTAGGGTTAGACGGAATATCCTGCGTTCTCTCGCGGGAAAGCGTGCTTCGCAACAGCCTGCATGCTTTCCACAGAGACTTGCGCTTGCGGATCAGCCGAATCTCGCCGAAGAGCGATTGAATCAAAACTGCCGCTGTCGAACCACTATCTTGCAAACCTGGCCGCGTCAGGCCACAGACCTCGACAACGTTCTTAACATTTTGATCTAGCTTGAACAGCTCATCGCGGCTTTTGTGCAGAGCGCGCCGCGTTTCTTCAAGCTCGCTCTCCGCGACGTTCTTCTGTTGTTCAATGTTGCAGACGCGCTTTTCATTCTGCGCGCGCTCGGTTTCCAATTGGGACGAAAACTGAGCGGACTCCGTACGCGCTTGCTCGAGCGGTCGATGTAAGCTGCGAAGTTCGGTTTCGAGAGAAGCGATTTGTTCTCTGTCGAGTTCTGCCTGGGCCTGGTGTTGAATCGTCTCGGTGCGCGCTTGATCGAGCGAGGCTTGCAGTTCACTGAACGTTTTCTCCCATTCGCCAGATGCAGCTTGCAACTTTTCCAGTTGAGACTGCGCTGCTTCCAGCTTCGGTGCGAGTTGAGCCCGCTCTTCCAGTGTCCGACGATGCCGGAGGGTTACTCGTCGCGCCGCGCTCTGAGGTTCAAGCGTAATTTCCAGCCGATAACTCGCTGTGCCGAGGTTATCGAGGATGGGCAGGTAGATTTGCGGGTCCGAATCCGTCGTGACCAAGAAGAGGTTGTCCCCTTCCTGATGCTTCAGGATTCCGCTGGAGACATCGATCTTCTCGAAGTCGCTGGCTGATTCCGCAGAATACAACACAAAATCGTCTCGATCCCGAATGATCCGAATGCTGGAAAGAATCAGGAATGCCGGGCGATCGATTGGATCGATCCGCAAACGAGCACGCGGATTCGTGTGAAACTTTTCGAGATGCTCAAACCGGATCGTCTGCGAGACGTCCATTTGGACCGGAGCAGCAAGCGAAACCTCACCGCTATATCCGTTTCCCTGGTCCGCGAAGATAACTATCAGCGGCGCCGCTGACGCGAGCACGCCGGGCGAAGGAGAAGGAACGGAAGGAATCGCTGCCTCTTTCCAGGCCGTGATGGCACGTTCGATACTTTCTAAACCGGCATCAAAACGAAGAAGAATCTCCAAAGTCAGTGGTTCCTGAAATACGTCGTCCGTTAAATGAGGTAGGTAAACCTGCGGATCATCGGCATAACTTAACAGTCGTAGTAGCTGTGGATGCGGAAGGCGCAAAGCGGTTCCGTGGATGGCCAAATCCTCAAGTCCCCCGCGCTTGTCCGCGCGCCAAAGGATCTCTCCGGTGGCGCTTGAGCGAAGGGAGACGGCCGCCACATCGATCAGACCTGGCCGATCCGCTGGGTCAAAACGAAGCGGGGCGCTTCCATCTCCAAGTCCCCAGGGCAGGTCGATTTTCAAACGACACCATCGTCCTGGCGCGACTTCGATATTGCTCGAGTATTCGGGACAAGGAGCGCTACCCCGCGCTGCGAAGGTTTCCAGACGGATAGAGGGAGCGTGCTCTTCCGCCTTCTCGGGCTGCGGAGATGCTGACAATTCCACCGCCGACGCCATCGTCGCATATTCATTACTGATGGCTCTTTTCTCCTTCGAATCCGCGAGAAAAAGCCTTCTCAAGAAAGGTGGATCCCTTTTGGAAACCGGAGTCCGCCTCCAAACACCCAGACCGTTGCCAAATTCGAACAAGAAACTGGCGCGCGGTGTGGCAATTTCCCTCCAGAGCTTATCGACGCCAAAGCCTTTCTCACGCGCTGTCACATCGTGGAGGAGAACGATTCCGTTTCGGGAAAGCTTTGGCAGCCACGTTTCAAAATCGTCCTTTACGTCCTCATAACGGTGCGCGCCATCTATATGGAGAAGGTCGACCGACCGATCGGCAAATTGGAAAGCCGCTTCCTTGAAGGTCATCGCCATCAAATGAGAAAACCGCGAGTACCTGCTATTGTAGGCCGCTACTTCGTTCCCAATCTCCGGACCGTAGATTCCGGCGTGCACGTCCCCACGCCAGGTATCGATTCCGTAACACCGCGTGACCGTGCCGTTTTCCTCAACCGATTGGCAGAAAGCGAAATAGGATTCTCCTTTGTAAACCCCCAATTCAACCAGGACCTTGGGCTTTAACTCGCGCACCAGATTATAAGCGAAAGGCAGATGCATTTTCCAAGCACCCCCTAAATAACGATGAATGAATGGAGCGCGAGAAGCAGCCAAGCGAGCCTGAAAGAACTCGATGCTTCGCGCCAGTTGTGCACGCGACATCGGCTTGGAGTTCTCTTTCGTTCGTATCGCTTCCCGGATTGTCTTGTAAGCTTCTAAGACAAGCGGCGGCGGGGCATTACTATCCTCATCTTCCCGCCGCGTTTCGTTCTGGTGGCGGAGAGAAGACTGAAGAAACTTGCGAAGCGACTTTTGCACTGTCGATGGAGCAGGCAGAACGACCTCGAGTTCAAGTTCGCTCCTTAGCCGGCGTAAAACCGTGACCGGCTCTTTGAGCAATTCACCGTAGTCCACGATTGCTCGCTTGTGCCCGCGAGTGGCACTTTCCGCTTCCAATGTATGCTGAAGCCAAAGAAGATAACTCTTGCGGTGATCTAGGCCATCGCGTTTCGCGAGCGATTGAGCGACTTCCCAGGGATGCCGTATCACGAGGACGGAGCGGGGGTCGATTGCCAGTTTTTGAAAGAGTGGAAACCAAAGCGGCATTAACCGGCTCATCCGGGGATCTTTCAAGCCCAACAAGACAGTTTGGCCAAAATCCCGCTGCAGAATAGCAAGTAGGCGCGACTGAGTTTTCTTTGTGACTTCGCGCTCTAACCAATCCACTGGGAGAGCTCTGTCGTCATCCCAATGCGACCCGAGGGCGCGGAGTAAATCATCATGGACACTGACAATCTCCAAGGGTTCCCAATAGCCTTTGGGGTTAGCTTCGTTCGCAGGCATCAAATGCTTGCCGAAATTCACCCCGAGAACGTCGAGCGCGCCGCAGAGAGTGGAAGTCCCGCTCCTGTGCATGCCGAGAACCACTACGGCTTTGCGAGACAACGCCTGCGAAGAAACAGGTGATCGCCTATTTGATTTCTCCAACTCATGCCAGTTGCCGGCGCCATTCGTGTGCCCGTCGGATCGCACGCGCCCGCTTCGTTGTCGCTTCACTTGCTTTTCCAGAGAGATGTTTTGCTTGCCCGCGTAGGCCGCAGCTTCCGCTTCGCTCCTGAAATAGCTGCGCTTCCATTTCCCGGCTAATTTCGCGCGAACGACGAACTTATATTTCGGGTGCGCGTACGGCTTGATGCGAAACGTTGGTCCTGTCACGGGGCGCATCAATAGCTATTTGTAGCTATTTTAGCAAATGAAAATGCAGGGTTTTTGCAATCACCCCGCGGGTGCGGATGGAATCGAGCGTCGCCGCGAGGGGAGAGCATGGCTCCGTGGTTATTCATCGTAAGGCGTTTCATGCGACGCGCGCCGCGGGAGGAACAGAGCCATCCTGGCTGAAGAACTCCTCCATTTTTGCGATTTGGTCCAGCCGTTCCCGTTTGCCCTGATCTCTCTCCCCCAACTGACAATCAGCGAACACTAGCGCCAAACGTGGGATTAACCTGGCCCTGCAACAGGACCCACCAGCAATGAGCGTATTCCGGTTCCGGAGACGAAAAACTCCTCGATGACGAACGGCTAGGCACGATCTACCTTTGCCGTCGTGGATCGAATTGATGGACGAGGCAACGATCAGCTACGCCCCGTTGCGTTCGATTTGGGCATCGCGCCGCACGCGAGCGGCTCGGTGCTCGTCTCAATGGGCAACACCCGCGTTATTTGCGGGGTGATGATCGAGGAAGCAGTGCCGCGCTGGATGAAAGAGCAAAGCGTGACGGGCGGCTGGCTGACCGCCGAGTATTCCATGCTGCCTTACTCGACGCAGACACGAAAACCGCGCGACATCGCAAAAGGACGACTCGATGGCCGGAGCACAGAAATTCAAAGATTGATCGGTCGATCACTGCGGGCCGCGGTCGATTTGGAGAAGCTCGGACCGCGCACGATCTGGGTCGACTGCGACGTGCTCCAAGCGGATGGCGGGACGCGCACCGCTGCGATCACCGGCGCCAGTCTCGCGGTCGCCGTCGCTTGTCGAAAACTCGCCAAGGAAAAAAAAGTAGATGCGCCGCCGATTCGAAAATTAGTTGCCGCGGTCAGCGCCGGCATTCTCGACGGGAATGCGATTGTCGATCTTAATTACGAAGAGGACAAGCTCGTCACGGTCGATTTCAATTTGGTCGCGACCGAAGATGGTGAGTTTGTCGAAGTGCAAGGTTCCGGCGAAGAAGCGACGTTTGCCCAAATACAGCTCGACGCGATGTTGGCGCTCGGCCGCAAAGGAATTGCCGAACTGATCGCGGCCCAGCGCGCCGTGCTCGCGCGCTTGATGGTGACACCTCCGGCCAGCTAAATCAGTTGCTGCCGCGATGTCGATGCGCTAAAGCGCAAGATCAACATGAAACGCGCGCTCATCACCGGCATCACCGGCCAGGACGGAAGTTATCTTGCCGATCTCCTGCTCGGGAAAGGCTACGAAGTGCACGGGATCATCCGGCGCGCGAGCACCTTCAACACTTCGCGCATCGATCATCTTTACGCCGATCCGCACATCAACGGCGTTCGGATGTTTTTGCACTACGGCGATCTGAGCGACTCGGTCAATCTCGTGAAGCTGCTTTACGAATTGAAGCCGGACGAAATTTATCATCTCGCGGCGCAAAGCCACGTGCGCGTGAGTTTCGACATTCCGGAGTACACATCCGACATCACCGGGGTCGGTACCATCCGGATACTCGAGGCAATCCGGGAAGCGGAAATCCGCTCGCGGTTTTACCAGGCATCAAGCAGCGAAATGTTCGGCAAGGCACAATCGGTCCCGCAAACCGAGAAGACGCCGTTCTGGCCGCGCAGCCCGTATGGCGTGGCAAAGGTTTTTTCCTTTTGGGCGACGGTAAATTATCGCGAGAGCTACGGCCTTCGCGCGAGTAACGGCATCTTGTTCAATCATGAGAGCCCGCGTCGCGGCGAAACTTTCGTGACGCGCAAAATTTCGCGCGCGGTCGCCGCCATCAAGCATGACTTACAAAATGAATTGTTTCTCGGCAATCTCGACGCTAAACGCGACTGGGGCTACGCGCCAGAGTATGTCGAAGGCATGTGGCGCATTCTCCAACACGACCAAGGCGACGACTTTGTGCTCGCGACCGGCGAGACGCATACCGTGCGCGAGTTCGCAGAAACCGCCTTCGCCCATGTCGATCTTGATTGGAAAAAGTATGTGAAACACGATCCGCGTTATGAGCGGCCGGCCGAAGTGGATTTACTCATCGGCGACGCCTCGAAAGCCAAGAAAATTCTCGATTGGGAACCGAAAGTGCGCTTCCACGAACTTGTCGGCATCATGGTGGACGCGGACATGGAATTGCTTGCACACAGAGCCCCGCGCGAGCATCTCGGCAAGCTGCCTTGACGCCTAACGAATCACCATGGTGGCACTATTCGTTTCCGCCATTTGCGTGCCGGAGCTGAGACCAGGGACGACGGCCGCGAGCGGCGCATCGACAATCGTCACCTCCGCGCCGAGCCCGACGATATCGTAGAGATTGATGATATCGCGGGAACGCATCCGGATGCATCCGTAACTTACGGGCAGACCGATATTGCGCTCCTCCGGCGTGCCGTGAATGTAAATGTCGCGACGGAATGCATTCGCGTTTTGCGCCTGACGTCCGCGCAACCAGAGAATCCGCGTTACGATCGGATCGCGACCGGGTGAATCCGACGCAACGATCTCGCCGGTGCGACGTCGATCTCTAAAAACAGCGCCGGGCGGCGCGCCGTCTCCGATTTTCTGTGCGATCTCCAGTTTGCCAAGAGGTGTGCAACAACTCCTCGGCCAATCGCCCAGACCAAACTTCGACGTGGAAACCGGATAGATCGCCAGCAAGTTGCCCCGATCGAGCACGGCTAATCTTTGTTCGCGCGTGCTGATGACAACGCGATGCTGCGCGTCTGGCGCCACGCACGAACCGAGAAAAAATGTGATTAGCAAACACGTGAGGTGGATCGAGCTCTCCGCGCTCGATGTTAAGTTAGACGCCGAAAGCGCACTCTTTTTGGCATCGAGCAAGGGACTGCTCGATCCACCTTTCGTGAAATCAGCTTTCATCGATTAAACCGGAAAAACTCTTGCGCGGTTTGGGTTGTCATTGCGGCAACGTCGTCCAGCGAAATGCCGCGGGCAGCGGCGATCGTTTCGGCGACAATGCGTGTATGCGCGGGCTCGCAGCGTTTCCCACGAAACGGCACGGGCGCGAGATATGGGCAATCGGTTTCCACCATGAACTTCCAAAGCGGGATTTGTGCCGCGATATCTCGCACGGCTGCGCCGTTCTTGAAAGTGACAATCCCCGTGAAGGAAACGAGATGGTCAAGACCGATAACTTCATTCGCCTGCTCGACTGTGCCACC
>QHQE01000053.1 GCA_003219265.1 Verrucomicrobiota bacterium | reverse complement strand
TTTCCGGCGTACGGCTTTATGAGTTCGAGAGCATCGTTCCACGCGTCGCGCTGATGGATGACAACGTTCAGTCCGAGTTCCACGGCCAGATCGAGTTGCTGTTCAAACAAGCTTGCCTGTTTCGATTTGTAAGCGCCATCCTGGATGCTCGCTTCGATTTCCTCTTCGGTTTCGCCTTGCAGGGCGCGGGCAAAAACCTGCACCTTCTTCTCCTTTGCCGCGGAGACGCTGGGTAGATGATGATAATCGAGACCAGTTTCGCCGATTGCAACGACGCGCGGACTGTTTGCCAGCTTGCGCAACGGGGTGATCACATCCTCTTCCGCTTTCCCGGCGTAAGTTGGGTGAACACCGATCACGGCGAAAATGTTGGAGTGCTTTTCCGCAAGATTGACAGCGCGCCGGCTGCTTTCGACTGAAGTACCAATGGTGATGATACGGGTAACGCCGGCTTCGGTTGCGCGACGCAACACA
>QHQE01000052.1 GCA_003219265.1 Verrucomicrobiota bacterium | reverse complement strand
GTATTCGAGTTGCGAGGCGAGACCTCCCGCCAGATTTTGCGCTACGACGAGTGCACTCTGCTCCGCGGCAGCGGAAGCCGCCGCGAGCGATTGATGCCGCGTCTCGGTCGCCTCCAGATCGTGGTGGATGCGCAAGAGCTCGCGGCCCACGTTCGCTTCCAATTTGCGGCAAGTAAGTTCGTTCATCTCGCGCGTTGCCCGCTGCTTCATGCCCGAATTTGCGAAGAGATGTCGTCCGTCCGGCGTGAGGTACCTTCCCGGTGAATCCCCGTGACCGGAATATATTCACCAGAAATCCTGGCCTCGACCGCGGGATAATAACCTGCTTCGATAATGCGCAGATCTTCGTTGGCAGCGCGGACAAAGAGGCGGGCGAGTTTGAGATCAGCTCGTCGTTCCATTGCCGTGGCCGTTTCCGAATTGAGATCGACAATCATCGGCGTGAATGTCAGCTCGCCTTCGGGATCGGGCAGCGTCGCCTCCGGCCCGAGATCGCGGCCCATCGCCTCGGCCAATTTCAGCCGCGCTTCCGCGTAAGCGCGGTGCGCGCTCTCGATTTGTGAATCAAGCTCGCGAGCTTGCACAGTCGCGCCCGTGAAGGCGCTGCGATCAATCAACCCGGCCTCGTAACGATCTTTCTGACTAACAGCATTTTCTTCCAATCGTCGCCGCTGGTCCTGGCGGATCGATTGCAGGGTGCGATTGTAGAGCGCGTCATAAAAAGCCTGCCGGGCCGCGTGAAGTTGTTCCACCACACTAACGTTTAGTTGCTGCTGTGCGATTAAAACGTCGACATCTCCGCGACGGCGCGACGGCGGAATAGCGGCGTTGAACAAAGCCTGAGTAAACGATCCGTGCACAAAGCCGAACCCTTTCGTTCCGCTTTCGCCCGCGCGATGTCCGCCCTGCACACCGGCGGGCACTCGCAATTTTGCGTCGGGCCACATGATGGAACGAAGGACGAGTCGCTGCCCGGCCGCTTCTTCGAGATGCGCTTTCGCTTGTTGGATGGCGGGATTCTTTTCCAGCGTGATTTGAAGAAGAGTGTCCAGCGTTACTCCCCGGGCGGCAGACGAGATCGACAGGAAAGAAGCGCCCACGAGCGCGATGGCAAGACGGATTGATTTCATTGCTCGCTCAACTTTGCTGGCGGCCGCGCCACATCAAAAACTTGCGCGGCATCGCGATCGCGGCCCGGCCCGTTCTTGACGCTCGGCTCGAAATCGAGTGCTTCCGGACGGGAGGCGCAAGCGCGGACCAGCCGCGCCAGCCCCACGTTGTGCAAATAAATTGCGCTTAATCGTGTGGTGCGCGTCCGCGTTACATCGGATGCTGCTTGCAAAATGTCGAGCTGTGTTCCCAATCCGGCCGCGAGATTGGCTTTGGCGCTCTCGAGAGTTTCATCGGCGGTCTGGACATTTTTGGTCTCGGATTCGAGCACGCGGTCAGCCTGTTGCAGATCGAAAAACGCGCTCCGGACTTCTGAAGCAACGGAGCGCCGCGCCGCCTCGAGCGCCTGAACGGTTGCTTCGCGCCGGGCCCGCGTGGCCTGAAGGCGCCCTTTGGTGGCAAACCCGTCGAACACGTGCCAGGTCGCGTTTATCCCCAGCAAATAGCCATGATTAAACTCGCGACCCACCTCCGGGTCGCGCTCGTTGTAAAGTTCGTAGGCGGAGAAAAATTCCACGTGCGGCCGCAGTTCGCTTCGGTCCAGGGTGTATTGACGATCTTCGATCTCGATATCTTTTTGCCGCGCCTTAATTACCGGTCGGCTCGTATCCGCTCGGGCGAGGCATTCGTTTAGATCGGGATGGCGCGGGTGGTATTGCAATTGTCCCGAAATTTCAAAGGGCGCTTGCTCGGAATCGGGCGGGAAATTGATCCCGAGAAGTTCTCCCAGGCGCAGGTAGGAATTTTTCAGTTGCGTCTGCGCGTTGATCAACTCTGGGCGCTCGTTGGCCAGCGCCACTTCGGCGCGCTGAACATTCAATGTGCCGACGATCCCGGCGCTCAGCCTTTCCTGTTGCGTCTTCACTTCCTCCTCCAGAACCCGCACGGAATTTTCGCGCACGTTAATCTTCGCGCGATTCAAGAGGAGCTCGGAAAACGCGATCCGCACATCCATCGCCACGCGATTGGCGATTTCCTGGAACTCGTACTCCTGCTTCTCGATGTTTAAGCGCGCGATTGCCACCTGGCTGGTGACCGCGCCGCCGGTGTAGAGATTTTGCAGGACTCGCAGCGAAGCGTTGTAATCCTCATCCCGGAGGCGCGTTTGCGACTGGTGCTCCCGTTTGTCGAGCAATCCGGTCGAGACAACCGAGGGGAGAAAGCCGGAGCGCGCTTCAATCAGGCCGCCGCGCGCTGCCTGCACTTGCTTGCGGGCGATGGCAATTTCGGGATTTTGAGCTTGAGCAAGGGCGACCGCTTCTTCGCTGCTATAAGTGGGGGTCGCCGCCGGCAACGGAACGGGCAAAGCAAAGATAATTAGGTACGCGACGACCCGAAGCTCCAAACGCATCCCGTCTATCTCCTCGGCAGACCCTTCTTTTTCAATAAGAATTGCTCGCTCTTAAGTGCTTGCGCCTCCATCTTGAATGGGCTAATCGTTCGAGCCGCGGACATTTATCCTGAGTGGGAAGAAGAACCGCCCTGCTGCGGCTAGGGTTGCGTTTTTTTAATGAGAAAAATACGAATTGCCATCGTCGGAGTGGGAAACTGCGCCAGTTCACTCATCCAGGGAATAAATTTTTATCACGGCTCCTCCGCCAACGGCTCCGGTGTCGGACTGATGCACCGGCAAATTGGCTCTTATCGACCGAGCGATATCGAAGTCGTGGCCGCGTTTGATATTGACCGGCGCAAGGTCGGGCTCGATGTGAGCAAGGCCATATTCTCACCGCCCAATTGCACGAAAGTTTTTTGCGAAAAGATCAGCCTCACCGGTGCAATCGTGAAGATGGGTTGCGTGTTCGACAGCTATGCGCCTCACATGCGCGAACAGGATCCGCTCCGCACATTCCTGCCGCTGGAAAAAGAATCCACTCGCGAACAAATCGTGTCCGAGCTGAAAAATTCCTCTGCCGAAATCATGGTGAATTATCTGCCGGTCGGTTCGGAAGAGGCGACCCGTTTCTATGCCAGTTGTGCGCTTGAGGCCGGCCTCGCGTTCGTTAATAACATTCCCGTTTTCATCGCGAGCGATCCGGTTTGGGCAAAAAGATTCGCCGAGAAAAACCTCCCGGTCATCGGCGACGATATCAAAGCGCAAATGGGCGCCACGGTTTTGCATCGAATGATTGTCGATCTTTTTCGCAAGCGCGGCGTTAAAGTCGAGCGCACCTATCAGTTGAACACCGGAGGAAACACCGATTTTCTCAACATGCTCAGTCGCACTCGGCTCACATCCAAAAAAACATCCAAGACCGAAGCCGTGCAATCGGTGATGGGCGAACGGCTGGCGGACGAAAACATCCACATCGGTCCAAGCGATTACGTGCCGTGGCAACTCGACAACAAGATCGCCTTCATCCGCGTGGAAGGCCGCCTCTTCGGGGACGTGCCGATGGAGATCGATCTCAAATTGTCCGTCGAAGATTCACCGAACTCCGCCGGCATCGCCATCGACGCGATTCGCTGCTGCAAACTCGCGCTCGATCGCGGCATCGGCGGCGTCCTGCATTCTCCTTCCGCCTATTTTTCAAAGCATCCTCCCGTCCAGATGACCGATGACGAGGCCCACCGCTGCGTCGAGCAATTCATCCGCGGCGAGCGCGATTGCTGAGCGTTAGTTAAGAGCGATCTCACCGGCGGACTGATCGGAGCGCGGCTTTCGTAATCGCTCCCACTCGCGCGCGAGTTCGTCGCGATCGTAAATAACAAACAGCCCTGTGGACGTGGAATAAATCCCAGCCTCAACCCCGGAGGCATTCGGGGTCATTTCGGTGATTGCTTGCCAATACGCCGCGATCTGCGGTCGGTACTGCGCGCGCAGATTGTCGATCTTGTCCGGCGCGATGCGGTTGGTTTTCCAATCCAGAACGAGCCACTTGTTCGCCTCTCGATCGAACACCGCAAGATCGACAATTCCCTCCAAACACGTCGCCGCATCCATTCGCCACATGAACGGCATCTCCGCGAAGACCATAGCGTCTTGATCGAAGAGATTTCGATGGCTCAAAAAATATTCGCGCAATAGCTTCCACTCGCGTTTCGAGCGCGCTCGGTCGGGCGATATAGCATTGCTCGTTTCAAAAACATTTTCCCACGCGCTCGGCCCGGCACTCCACGGAATACTCTGCGCGAATTCGTGCCACCAAACTCCGTAACGCGTGGCCGGATTGTCGATTCTCGTCGGCCGCAGCGCCGGCTCCGCTTCCTTCCAAACATCCGCGCCGGTCGTGGCCACTGTTTTTTCTTCCGGCGCAAACAAACTCGGATTCGACGTGCGAATGAACGCTGAAGCGCGGTGCCGCGCCATGTCGATCCAACCGGTCTCGAGTCGCACCGCGTCAAGATTTTCCCGAATTTCTTCGCGTCGAGCGCCTCGTCGCCGCGCCGTTGTTTCCAAACACTCGCCCGCTTCCGCCGGCAAGGTCGCAATGATCTCGGCATTGCTGTCGGACATGTCTGCTTGCAACCACTTCATCTGCGATTCAATCGCGACTTGTCCATTCGCCGTCCGGAAATATTCACGATCCCACGCCAGGACCAGCGTGTGCTTCGCCCGCGTCAACGCGACGTAAAGCAAGCGTTCCATCTCCTGGCGCTCCACGTCTTTGATTTCCTGTTCCAGTTCCGCGCTGAGATCTGCTCGTTCGAAAATAATTTGTGCGTTCTGCGCCTCGACCGCTTTGATTGCGCGCGGATAACGCACGGGCGCGCCCCAAACTTTTCTCGAAAGAAACGGCACGATCACTGCCTGCCACTCCGAGCCTTTCGCTTTGTGCGCCGTGATGAGCTGGATCGCTTGAGCAAACGAGGGACGCGATTCGCGCGTCTTGCCGAAATTGGCGCGCAAGTTTTGGGTGAACTCGGACAACGAAAGACCTCCCGCCTCGGCATTCGCGGCTGCGGTGAGCAACGCGTCGAGCTCCGCGTTAAGACGGACATATTCCTCTGGCGGCAGCGAACGCAGTCGCTCCCGCAGTTGTGTGGCGTGAACAATCTCCCGCACGGCGGTGAACAACGGTTGCTGCGCAATCGCTTCGCGCGTGCGCGTGAGCAGATTCAAAATGTCCGCCACAGTGCCACGCTCGCGAATGCGTTCCGCAATTTGAAAACGCGCGCCACAACCTTGCGCAAAGCGCGCCAGCTCATCATCGGAAAGGCCGAAGATTTCTCGCAGCACTCCCACGATTTCATAACTCGCGTTCCTGTCGATCATCACGGCGAGCAGCGCGGTCAACCAGGCATACGCCGGGTTTTCACCCTGCCGGTCGCTCTCGGATTGGATCTCGACCGCAAGATCGACATCGACCAACGCGTCGCGCAGGGCGCGTAGCCACGCTTTGCGCGGGCAAAGAATCGCCACGTCCCGCCAGGAATCCGCGCGCAATTTCTCCAGCCCGGTCGCGCGCAACCACTCCGCGAGCTCGCGCGCTTCCATCGCCGCGCGACGCGGCTCCGGCAAATTAAGATCAATATCGTTGCCGAGATCAAGTCGCACTACTTGTCCGGGCAAAACGTCTGGTCGCGGATTCAGTTCCACGAACTGCACCTGGCCGCCGATATTGTTCAGAATTTCGCCGAAGGTTTCGTTAATGAACTCAAGCTGCGCGGTATCGAGCCGAAACGTAACGGAGAATTCGAGCGCTTCGGCCGCGCCCGCTTCGATCAGTAATTCGTGGAGCGCGCGATAACGCGCGAGATCGGCCGGGTCGCGATAAATCGATTGCTGGAAATCGCCGACCATGCAGAAATGGCCGGGCCGCGGCGCTGATCGTCCATCTTGTGTCCACGCGCCAGTTGCTTCCGGTGGGCGCGCGATTTCGATGAGCACGAAAAATTGCTGCGGATCTGTGTCCTGCGCTTCATCGAGAACGACGCGATAATCGTTTTCCCGAATGCGTCGCGCGATCTGCGACAAACGCAACAAATCTCCCGCGAGCGCAACCTGGTCCGGATAAGTGATCGCGCCGCGGGCCAGACGGAAGTCCCGGTAATCGCGTTGCACTTCGGCCGCCACGCGGATCGCGCAGGCGTTCACCCAGTCGCGCAAAGGCCGAAACGCATCGCGCCAGACGCGAACGAAATCGTTCGCGCGGCTCGCGCAGGGCGGCCACGGCACAAATTCATCCGTTTCGCGCCAACGCTTTTCCCAGCGCTGCAATTCCGCCTGCGCCTTGGGAATTGTGCGGAGCGTCTGACCTCTTGCCACGGCGGCGTAAACTTCGGCAAAGCCGGTGTCCGGGCACGGCGTCTCCGGCTGAGTTGCTGCAAGATCGGCATCGTACTTTCGCGAAAGCTCCATCAGTTGCCGCGCCTGAATGTGGCGCAAAAGCACACGACGATTTTCCGCGGTCAGCGAACGGCCAATCGCCGTTTGTTGCTGTACAAAATCATTCCACAAATCCTCGTCGTCCGTGATTAGTTCGAGTTTCGCAGGCAATCCAAGATGATGCCCGTGTGTCGCGAGCAGTTTTACGCAGAAGCTGTGAATCGTTCCGAAAAATGCGCGGTTGAACGCTTCGATCACTTCCAGTGGCAAACCCGCCGTGAGAATTTTCTGCCGCGTGCGCTGCTGCATTTCGTCAGCCGCTCGGTTTGTGTAGGTGACGACAACCAGCTTCGGCAACCACTCGCGTGCATGTCGATCTTGTGCGATCGCGACAATGCGGTCCGTAATCGCGCGCGTTTTGCCCGAGCCGGCGGAAGCGACTACCGAAAAATTCCGCTCCAGGTCGCGCGTGAAGCGTTGCCGTGATTCCTGATCAGTCGCTTCCATGATTGTTCTCGATCGCGAGCGCCGGGTGCGTCATCTCCCATTTTTCGCGGAGCAGATCGAGATCAATGGCCAGGGTGGCCAGCGGATAAGTGCGGACGGCGCCGTATTCGTTGAAAATTTTCCCGAGCATTCCAAAAATGCCGGTCTCCTGCATGCGATGCAGCTCGTGCCAAAAATCTTTTTGCGCCAGGACGTGCTCGAGGAAAAACTGCGGCTCGAAGTCGCCAGCGGGCGAGAGCAACGTCATTTGCACGCGCGCTGCGCCGAGCGCGTGGACAGCCAGCGCATACAAGCCAAGTTGCACGCCGCGCCCTTCGACGAGTTGCTTCCGGAATTTTTCCTCGGGTGTTTGGTTTCTTCGCAGCTCCCGCAGATTGAAGCCGCGTTGCTTTCCAGTTTTGTAATCGACCACCCAAAGATCGGCGTAGCCCAGCGGCGAATTAGTGCGTTCGCCGCGCGCAAGGATTAAATCGACGCGACCGCGCACGCGCAAAGTTTCATTCGCCGGCAGCGAGATCATCGCCGGCGAACCGAGCGGCCATTCCGTGGCCAGGTGCGGCCAACCCGTTAGGCCGGACAATTTCTCCGCTAGACAATCGGCCACGTAGAGCGCGTTGCTCCAACCCGAGCTCCACCAATCCGGCAACGGTCGCGCGCAGGCCGCGCAAAGATTTTGCACACGATCGCGAAATGCGCGCGCATCTTCCCGGACGCGCGCGCGAATTTTCCCGATATCGGCAAGATCGACAAGTTGATCGCCGTTCGAAACCTGCGCGGCGCTCGCAAGCCAGCGGTGCACCCATTGCCCGGTCGAAATCGCCCACGCATCCGCGTTCTCTTCGCCAGCTGCGACGCCGAGAAAAGTTTTCATCCAAATCAGCGCCGGCCATCGCAGCGCTTGTTCCCAATCCGTCACGCGCAACGCGATCGCGCGATCGGACGGCGTGCGCAGCGCGAACTCGTATTCGCTGCTTGCGCGCGGCTGCCGGCGCGCGTCGAACG
The DNA here is from genome assembly GCA_003219265.1 of Verrucomicrobiota bacterium. Lineage (GTDB taxonomy): Bacteria > Verrucomicrobiota > Verrucomicrobiia > Chthoniobacterales > UBA10450 > AV133. The sequence continues at coordinate 7,586 of QHQE01000052.1, read as the reverse complement.
CGAAACGCGTCCGCCCGACGCTGATCGAATCGATCTTCTCCGCGTCAACCGGCGACCAATTCTTCAACCAAGCGCGCGTTCCCTTTTCGAGCGCGTGCATTGTTTCCTGGCCCAAACCTTGCCCGCGCGCGCTGAAGTAGAGGCGCGTAAAAAGCTCGCCTGGATTCGCAATCCGGCTCGGAAAGGAATCAGAATAGAGATTCGCCGTCGCGCCAATTCCGCTCGTGGGAGATTCGATTAAATTGAAAAATTGCCGGAGCATGATCTGGCGGCGCTCGACCGAGCCGAGCAGGATCGTTTTGTTTTCGCGGACGCTCCATTGACCTTCGCCGTGCCGGCCGCGTTTCACCGCGCGCCGGTTCAAAATTTTCTGATTCAGCGCATCGATTTCCTGCTCGCCGATAAATCCGGGCTCATCCGCCACGGTGGGCCACGTTTCCTCATTCAAGCCGGCGAAAATGAGATGCGACCACGTATGCCCCTCCGCTTCGGGATAGCGAAGCAAATGGACGCGGCTGTGCCGATGCGCGCCGTACTCATCGCGTGTGAGCGATGGCGCGCCGAGAATTTCGCGCAACCAACGCAGATAGCTCCTTCGTGAAAAAGAATCGGTTACGCAGCCGCTCCAGTTCCGGCTCAACCGCTCGAGCTCGCTCCAATGTTGAGTCCAGCCGAGTTGTGCAAAAATCTTTCGTGTCTGCGCGAGGAACTGCGGCAAGGTCGCGCTCGCCGGCAGGAACTCGATTGCCTTTAATCCTCGAACGATTTCGGCATCTGCGCTTTCTCGCCCGAGATATTCTCGCAAGATGTCGATGTTATCGATGAGCACGTCGGCGTAAGCGCGCCGCAAAACTTCCTCGACCTCGAAGATCGATAACCGCTCGAATATTTTCGCCGGCAGCGCGTGCAGAAAATGAAGCAGCGTTTTTAATCGCGGGTTTTTCTGCAACTCCAGCCACGTCCGCCACGCTTCGTCGTCGAAAACACTCGGCGTCAAATGCGCAACGCCGTCGTTGTGGGCAATTTTTGCCGACGCGAGAAACGCGGCGACCAGCCGGGGCAACGCACCGGTGCGCGGGAACACGACGCCGATGCGCTCGCAATTTTCCTGACAAAGAAATTTCGCGGTCAACGCCACGATCGCTTTGGCCTGCTCGGTTGTGTCGCGTCCAACCAGAAAATGAATGTGCTCGTTAGAAGATGCCGATCTTTCCGCAACCGCATCGATGACCTGCGCGGCGCCAAAGACTTCCTCCCACGTTCCGACCCAGGTTTCATCGAGATCCCGCGCTTCGTCGCGCGGATCGCTCAAAACCACGACCGCATTCTCCGCGGAAACGACCGCCGCCCGCAGGAGCGGCCAGAGCGGCCAATGCGCTCCGTTAAATCCGCTGACGAGCAAGTGGCCAAAACGCGGCGCGGATTTTTCTGCGTTCGCTATCGTTGCACGATCGGCTTCGTGGACAAATTGAAATCCGCAATCACGAACGATTTTCTCGAAACGTGCCGCGATTTGGCGTAGCGCACCCGGTCCGATCTCGTCAAAACTCCAACCGGCCGCGCCGAGTTGATCGAGCGCGCGCAAAAAATGATCGGGATCGCGTTCGACCGATTTGGCGATAGAAACCGTCGGCGTGCCGTTGTGGTCGATCTTTGCTTCGTTGTTCTCAGATACAAATTGTTCGGCCGCGACGGCCAGCAAAAGGCGAAGATGTTCGCGCAGCGGAATTCTGGCGCCGCTGTCGCGTAACAGCAGTTCTCGCAATTGCGCGGGCGTGAGAAATCTTACGCCGAGCAGCGAAATCCCGCGTTCGAGCAACTTGGAACGCAGGAACGTTGCGTCGCTCGCGAACGGCGTGATAACGGCAACCGGCTCGCTCTCGGTGAACGCGCTCGTCGCGACCGATTCAAACCACGGCAGCAGCACGTTCTCCCATGCCGCTCGGAACGAAGCGCCGATATGTAATGAGACTGTCCGCGAATTCTCCGGCGCGCTTTTCCTCGGCATCAGTTCAATTTAGCAGATTCATCTTCAAACGAATCTTTGACGAAGCGCTCGTGCAACGTTCGTTCGTCACCGTTGCGTTTTGTAATCCCGGCACGATCGAGATGCTCGAGAAATGGAACGATGACGCGGCGTGAAGTTCGCAGCTCTTGTCGCAAATCGCTGACCGTCGAGGGCCCCCGTTCCGAAATGAATGCAACGACCGCGTTTTGCATTTGCTCAAAACCTTCGTGCAAGAGAATGACGTTCTGGCCAACATCGACAATCTCACCTTGTTCAATTAAAAAGCGGAGCGCCTGCCCGGCGTGTTGATTTAATGCGATCTCTTTACGGGACAGTGGATCGAATGGTTTTTTCGAGAGCGCTTCTCGAATTTTTGTCGCCGCAAGCTGGAGATCAGGCGGCAACGCGGGTCGATGGGAAAGTCGCGCGATCACCGGTCCTTTCCGGACAAAATCATCCGCGCATAAATCTGAGATGAGCGTTTCAAACACCTCGGGCGTTTGGTCGCGCTGCGCGGCGCGCAGCTCTTTCAAATCCAGACCAGCGCGTTCCGGATTCTTTTTGTGCGCATTGTCGATGAAAGCAATCGCTCGAGCGCGCAACGTCTGCCAAGTTTGAGCGTCTGCCGCGATATCTCCACGAATGATAATTTCATTGCGACGTTGCAGACGCAGTGAAGCTTCGGCAATTTGGTCGTCGCTGAAGCGCGATTTGCGAAGCAGGGGTTCTCTTTGCATGAAACCGCTCCGCGCGATCTCGGAGCGAACGCAAAGATCGACATCGCCTGGCGCATGGGCACGCTCGCTTAGCAATTTTCGTTGCGCCGCGCTTCGAAATGTTTCCCGGTTGGCGTCTGGATCTAGGACGAGTCCGCCAGCAATGGTGTGCTGTTCCGATGCATCGCGAAGAACAAAGCGGTCACCGAGGAAGGCAAAGATCGGTGAGGCCAATCTGAGTTGCGTGATCGCTTCTTTTTCAGGTTTGAGCGCGCGCTCCTCAAGCAATGCAATCTTGGCCGAAAATCGCGCGGTGCCGTGATGGACGTAAACTGACAATCCATTCTTAAGCGGTCGCGCCGCTGGATCCTTTCGATCCAAACGCGGCGATTTTTCGAGAAGAACATCGAGCGTAGAGCTGGACCAGCCAGGATCGACAGAAGTAATAACGTGGCCGCGTTTGATTTGCTCGGGGCCGGCGCCAATGGCGACATCTGGAAGATTGATTGCCGTGCGCATTCCCGGTTTCGCAGACTCCAACTCGCAGCCGTGACTTTGAATCGATCGGATGCGCGCTTCAAAATTTTGTGGTTGAACAACAACGTTCTGGCCGCGCCGAAGTTCGCCGCCAGTCAACGTGCCGGTTACAACCGTGCCGATCCCTCGCAGCGAGAAGGCGCGATCGATAAACAATCGCGGTTTGCCGATGTCGCGTTGCGGTTCCATGCCCGATAACTCGGAGGCGAGAGCGCCCTTCAAGTTTTCGATTCCCTTTTGGTCGCGCGCGGATACGGGGACGATTAGCGATCGGGCAAGCGCAGTATCGCGCAATTGCTCTCGAATTTGCGCGGTCGTTTTCTCAATGCCGCTGAGATCGCTCTTAGTAACTGCGATCACGGCTCGTTCCACGCCGAGATAATTCAGAATTTGCAGATGCTCTTCCGTTTGCGGCATCCAACCGTCGTCAACAGCGACAACGAAGAGGGCGAGATCGATGGAACCGGCGCCGGCGATCATGTTTCGGACGAAATCCTCGTGACCCGGGACATCGACAATTCCGATGTGGAGCCGTTGCTCATTAAGCCCATCGAGAATTAATTGTGTGAAACCGAGCTCAATCGTGATTTTTCTCGCCTTCTCCTCCGGCAACCGATCGGGATCAGTACCAGTCAGCGCTTTGACAAGCGCGCTCTTGCCGTGATCGACGTGGCCGGCAGTTGCGAGGATGAAATTTTTTTCTGTCACCAGTGCGAGAATTAATGAGTCCCGGCGCAAGCTGAGCGAATCGCATCGATTACCGCGTCATCCTGGTGCGGGAAAATCGTGCGCAGATCGAGTTTGAAACGCTCATTCGCGATGTAACCGACAACGGGCGGGACTGAGGTGCGGAGACTGGTGGCGAAGTCGCGCACGGAACAGTTTTCCGGAACAATGTCGATTGTGATTGACGAAATCATTGACCTTGGCAAGGTGCCGCCGCCGGCCTTAACTGCGCCGCGGCCAATGGTGATTTGCAGCGGCAACCCTCGCAGCCGGGCAAAGATTGCCGCCGCGCGCGCGCGCAGTTCGTCCCTGGAAATTCGCAAGAGCGCGAGCGCCGGGATTTCGGATGTCGATTCATTCAGGTGAAGATCGACCGTCGATTGCAGGGCCGCGAAGATCAGTTTGTCGCAGCGCAACGCGCGGAATAATGGCTCGCGTTTTAACGCGGCGACAAAGCGTTTTTTTCCGGCGATGATTCCTGCTTGCGGACCGCCGAACAATTTATCGCCGCTAAAGCAAACAAGATCGGCCCCATCTTTGAGCGCTTCAGCAGGCGTCGGCTCGTGCTCGGGTATTCCAAATTCTTCCGTCGCAACCATTGCGCCGCTTCCCAAATCCTCGACAAAGGGAACGCGCTTTTTCCGCGCGAGCCCAGCGATCGCCGCCGAAGAAGGCGATTCGACGAAACCGCTCATGAAAAAATTACTACGATGAACTTTTAGGATCATTGCCGTCTGTCTGTTGATAGTGCGCATGTAGTCAGCGAGCGTGGTTTTGTTCGTGGCGCCGACTTCGCGCAATGTCGCGCCGGTCGCTCCGAGTATTTCGCCGATGCGAAATCCGCCACCAATCTGGACCATCTCACCGCGGGAGATAACGATTTCCGGTTTGTTCCTGGTGAAATGTTGAACGATCAGCACCAACGCGGCCGCGCAGTTGTTAACGACCGTGGCCGCTTCCGCTCCGCAAAGGAGCGCGAGCGCATTCTCGATGTAAGTGCCGCGGCGACCGCGCTCGCCCGTCACGAGATCATATTCGAGATTGGAGTAAGCCGAACCGACTTCTTTGAGCGCTTGGACCGCCTCAGGCGCAAGCGGCGCGCGCCCAACGTTTGTATGAATGACGATCCCGGTCCCGTTGATGACCGGTTGCAGCCGGCTGGCGCGAAGTTGCTCGAGTGAACCGCGTACAAGATCGACAATCGATCGGAATTCGGGAATCTCGCCTTTCGCGCGAATCCGCGAAAGTTCCTGCCGGACGATGGTGACGACGACCGGCCGCGGAAGATCGATTTTGCCTAACGAATCAAGCACCTTCGTGACTGAAGGAATGGCGCGGCGCGAAAGGGTCACTCGTTTATGCATAGGAGAGGTTCGCGCGCGGGAACAATTTTCCCGATGATGGCCGCGCATGCGGTGCGATAGCGTTTCAGCAGTGCGAGCACTTTGTTGAGACGGCTCGGCGCAACAGAAAGGAGCAAACCGCCACTGGTTTGCGCGTCGGTAAGCAGAACTCGTCGCAATCGGGGTGTTCTTTTCCAATCGGCAATTTTGTTCGCGGTTTCCAAATTGTCGCGGCTGCCGCCGGGGATGCAGCCGTGCGCGATCAATTCCAACACCTCGTCGTCGATCGCGGGAACTCGATCGGCAAGAATTTCGGCGCTCACGCCGCTGGCGCGGCACATTGAAGCGAGATGACCGAGCAATCCGAAGCCGGTGACATCCGTAGCCGCGCAAACCAATCCGCGCTTGGCGAGATGCGCGCCGATAATATTAATGCGCGACATGAGTGCGATCGTTTTCTTCTCGAGCGACCGCGAGACCGAGCCGCGCTTGATTGCGGTCGTAACGATCCCGGTGCCGAGCGGTTTGGTAAGCAGAAGCAAATCGCCCGGTCGCGCTTTTGCATTCGTCATGATGTGACGAAGGTCGACCATCCCCGTGACAGCAAGGCCGTAGAGCGGTTCCGGTGAGCGGATGGTGTGTCCACCGATGATGGCGCAATCAGCTTCGCGCGCCTTGGAAAGTCCGCCGCGCAAAATGGTGGCGATGATTTTGCCAGGAATTTTCTCGGTCGGCATGCCAACGATGTTGAGCGCGGTCATGGGGCGCCCGCCCATCGCGAAAATATCCGAGAGCGCGTTGGCCGCGGCGATTTCGCCGTACTGAAAGGGATCATCGACAATCGGCGTAAAGAAATCCACGGTTTGGACAAGCGCACGCGAGCGGTCGAGGCGATAGACTCCCGCGTCATCGGCCGCAGCGGAGCCGACGAGGACGCGGGGATCGCGGGTTAATGGTAGCTGACGCAAAACTTGCATCAGGGCCTGTTGGCTCAATTTGGAAGCTCAACCGGCGCAGGAAGAGAGCGAGGTCAATTTACGAATCTGCTCGCGCGACATGCTTCCACCTCCTTTCGTTTTAACAAAGTCACAAGAGATAAGAGGCGGAGAGGATAGGAATCGAACCTACCTCGGTCCCGCGGGTGCGAGACCAACAACGGTTTTGAAGACCGCGAGGGCCACCAGGCACCCTTCACTCTCCGAGAGGATGAAAGCGTCGAACCCGCCTTCGCCCGGCTACGGCGCGGCAGGCGCCCAACATCTAACGTCCAACGTCCAACTGAAACAGAAGATAAGGAAACGGATCGCTTACTTAATTTTTTTAATTGCGGTGACGATGGCGTCGAAGTCCGGCCAGTCGCCGGATTCGAGTTTGGAGTGGAGCAGTTTTCCATTGGCGCGGATCTCGAAAGCGCCGCCGCCCGAAGGAATGAGAGTGAGCGACGCGATGCGCTCGCCGAGTTCAAGAATTTTGGTCGCCAAACTGACGGCCTTCGGCGTGTAGTTTCAAACGACGCAGTATTCGATCGAGACTTCGGTTTTCACCCTGAGCTCCTTTCCGAAGAAGGTTATCAAGCGGGCGAAATGCGGTCAAGACGCTGTAGAGGCAGCCGTGTCGGCTGCTAACGAACCGCTTGGAAGTGCAGGCGACACGCCTGCCGCTACAGTTGTAGTCCTCTAGCGATTTCGAGTGGAAGCGGGTGCTTCGCCCCCTTCCGCTTTGCTGGATCCGCCGCCAAAATAATATGAGAGGACGGCAAAGAACTGCACTTCCGGCGATTTATGATTTACGCCAAACAACGGCGAGACATCCAGACGCGTGTTGCGGCTCGGTCTCCAAGCGATCGTGGGTCCGATGACGAAGCTGTTGTAGGGGGTGCCGCGGATACCTTTGTCAGTGAAACTGCGGAATAAGAATTCGATTCCGCCCTTCAATTCTTCGTGGGCGAGCCAAAACGGAGTCACAACACTTTGCGCAATGCCCCATTCGCGGCCGCGGTCGCCGCCGATTTCTTGTTCGAAAAAGCCGTTCAATGCCCACTCGACGCGGTCAAAGAAATCCTGTGAAAGCAGGAGTCGCAGTTCGTACGCATCGGGAATTTCCATCGTTGTATCAAATCCGCCCGGCCCGAACTTATGACCTGGCGTGGGAGGTCCTTCGTCATGGAGAATTCGGCCGCCGCCGAACTTGTACTCAGCAAAGATGGTGGGATTCAGCGGAATCTTATTCCAATCGGCGAAAGCGTAACGCGCTTCG
>QHQE01000116.1 GCA_003219265.1 Verrucomicrobiota bacterium | reverse complement strand
CGTACTACGTTCTGAATTTCTAATTGAAACGCGCTCGCTGCCCTGACTCGCTCACTGCTAAACTCTTCAGTTCCTCAACATCTCAACCCCTCAACTTCTCAACCTCTTATGGACAACCTTCAACTCAGCGCGGTGGAAGATCACGATGGGATATTGACCATTCGTGGCGGCGGCGCCCGCCGGGATTGGAACGGCATTCACTATAAACAAGGCATGTCCGCCAAAAATGTGGGCACGACCAAGTTATCAGCCAATATCGCCACGATCCCTCCGGGTGGCGTCGCCTATGCCCATGTTCATGTCGGCTTCGAGGTGATCCTTTATATCCTCGAAGGAAAAGTGCGCCACGAATTCGGGCCCGGGCTTACGAAGGCGTTGGAGAACAAAGCCGGCGATTTCATTTACATCAAACCAGGCGTGCCTCACGAAGTCTTCAACATGAGCGACACCGAACCCGTCGTGGCCTTCGTCGCGCGCTCGTCTGCCGATGAGTGGGACAATATTATTCCTTACGACCGCAGCCAGCAGAACTAAAGCACCGCGCGCTTCGGCAAGGCTTGTCCCGAGCGCAGCCGAATGGGTCGACATCCTCATCAACAACTGAACCGCGACGTTCGGCGTTGAACATTGGATGTTTTTCGGTCTCGCCCCGAGCGCTTCTACTTTAGCCTTTGTCCTTTCTAATTTCTTTTATCGCAGTTCAATGTCAGTCGTGAACGACACTGCAACGCTGTCGCAAGCCACGCTCAGGCCGAGCGCAGCAATCCGGAAATCTTTTCCGGCGCTCGCGCGCACTCATAACGGTTATCCCGTTGCGTATTTCGACGGGCCGGGCGGCACCCAAGTTCCACGGACGGTGGTGGAGGCGATGAACGATTATCTTTACTGTCACAACGCTAATACTCATTGGGCCTACCCGACGAGCGAGGAGACCGACGCGATCATCGACTCTGCCAGGTGCGTGCTGGCCGATTTTCTGAACGCAGCGCCGAACGAGATCGTGTTCGGCGCCAACATGACGACGCTAACCTTTCACCTCGCGCACGCTCTTGGCCGCGGCTACGAACGCAACGACGAGATCGTGGTTACCGAGCTTGATCATCATGCCAATGTCGCGCCCTGGCGGGCGCTGGAGAAAGAGCGCGGCGTAAAGGTGCGCACGGTGAAGATGATTTCTGAAACCGGTGAGCTGGACTGGGAAGATTTTTCCCGGCAGCTAAACGAGCGCACAAAGCTGGTCGCGATCGGCGCGGCTTCGAACGCGCTCGGGACGATCAACAATGTGCGGCGTGCCGCGGAAATGGCGCACTCGTTAGGCGCGCAAATCTTTGTCGACGCCGTACACTACGTTCCACATGAGCTGGTCGATGTGCGCGATTGGAATTGCGACTTCCTCGCCTGCTCCGCCTACAAGTTCTACGGTCCGCACATCGGAATTCTCTACGGCCGGAACGACCTGCTCGGCTCGCTTGATTTTCCGAAACTGCTCCCGGCGCCCGATACTGCGCCGGAACGGGCCGAGACCGGCACCCAGAATCACGAAGGAATCGCAGGCGCGGCTGCTGCGGTGGATTTTCTCGCCTCGCTCGCTCCGGGCGGGACGCGGCGCGAACGCTTGCGCGCGGCGCTCGAGCAACTTCACGAGCGCGGCGGCGCATTGATCACACAAGCGTGGGAAGGTTTGTCGGAAATAGGGCGTGTCCGCCTCTACGGACCGCCGCCCGGCAAGGCGCGCACGCCGACGATTGCTTTCACCGTGAACGGCGTGCCGTCGATAACGGTTGCAAAGAAGTTGGTGGAGCACGGAGTTTTCGTTTCACATGGCGACTTCTACGCGATGACCGTCGTCGAGCGATTGGGGCAAACTGCGCACGGACTGGTTCGCGCGGGCTGCGCCTGCTACACCACACCGGAAGAAGTGGATCGATTGCTAGCCGGCGTGCGCGGGTCGTAATCAGGTGCCGATCTCGCGCGGCGTGAATTTCACCTCGCGAGAGAAAGCAGTGAAACCCACACGAATTTTCATCCTGACACTGATGGCGATGATCGCGTTCGCGGGAAATTCCCTGCTCTGCCGACTGGCGCTCAAGCAAACTAGGATCGACGCAGCTAGCTTTACGTTCATCCGCATCTTCTCAGGCGCCACCGCGCTTTGGCTCATTATGAAGATGCGCAACGCGCCATGGAAGAAAGCGGGAAACTGGCCGTCCGGGGCGGCGCTCTTCGCTTACGCCGCGGCATTTTCATTTGCCTATAACAGTCTCTCTGCCGGAACCGGCGCATTGCTTCTCTTTGGCGCGGTTCAGGCCACGATGATTTTGTGGGGCTTGCGCAAAGGCGAAAGGTTACATGCAATCCAAATCATCGGTCTTGTCGTGGCGTTGAGCGGGCTTGTCGTGTTTTTGTTCCCTGGTCTTTCGGCCCCGCCGTTGAGTGGGTCGATCCTGATGCTTGGAGCTGGCGTGGCTTGGGGCGTTTATTCGCTCCGGGGGAAAGCAGAAAAAAATCCGGCCGGCGCCACGACTGGTAACTTTCTGCGCGCCGTCCCGTTGGCTGCCATTGTCAGCGTTCTCCTGCTCCCGTGGGTGCGCCTCGATCGCGCAGGAATTGGCTATGCCGTGATTTCCGGAGCGATCGCGTCCGGCCTAGGTTACGTCATCTGGTATACCGCACTCTCCGGTTTAAAAGCGACTAGTGCCGCAACCGTCCAACTCAGTGTGCCAGTCCTCGCGGCTACCGGCGGAATCCTCCTGCTCGGCGAACCGATTACTTTCCGTTACCTCGTCGCCTCAATCGCCGTGTTAGGTGGCATCACGCTCGTCGTAATCGAAAAGAATAGCGCATCATGATTTCAAATGCCTGTCCGGCTCAGACCGTTATCTGTTCGCTTCAATCGCGGTCCTGGGCGAAATCGCGCTCGTCGTGTTGGGAAAAAATCGCGTGCTCTAACTCTTCGAGGATCTCATATCTGAGGTCGGATGTGCATTATTCCGCGGCCTTCTTCGCCAATGTTTCGATTACGCCGACATTTTGCAGCAGTTCCGGTGGCAGGTTGTGCCGCTCCTGCAGATAAATTGGACTGTTGTAGGTAACCCAAACTTTTTCCTGAGCATCTTCCCAGATCAAAATCTTTAGAGGAAGATCGATGGCACTGCTGGGCGCCGCCAACATCACGGGAGTGCCTGCCTTTGGGTTTCCGAAAATCAGCAGCCTCGTCGGACGCATTTGCATTCCCGCTTTTCCTGCTTCTCCGCTATGATCGACGAGAGCGAACAACGTAATGCCCTTCGCTTGGAGAATCCGCTTAAGCTTCTCGACCGTTTCCTCCACCGAATGATTGCTGGGTATATCGACCAGCCCGTTCTCTTTGTGGGCATTCATTGTCGTTTCCTCAAGCGACAATCTGATCGCCCATCCCCCCATATATCAATGCACGAACCGTCTTTGGCGTAAATGTCGTATGGGAAACCAAGTTCAACCCGACTGGCTTCATAAAGCGCCTTTAACCACGCTCGCGCGGTGTCCTTTGACGAACTCGCCAAGGAACGACTCGCTCGTGCCGTTGGTATAAACGTTAGCAGTGTCAATGAAATTGCCGCGGATTCGCGGAGAATTCTCCTGCTCGGCGAACCGATTACTCTGCGTTATCTGTTCGCCTCAATCGCCGTATTAGGTGGCATCGCGCTCGTCGTAATCGAAAAGAATAGCGCATCGTGATTCAAATGCCTGTCCGGCTCGGACCGTTATCTGTTCGCCTTAATCGCGGTCCTTGGCGGAATCGCGCTCGTCGTAACCGAAAAGCATCACGCCGCATGATTTCGCAGGTCCGGTTTTTCTCCTTTTACTTTCTACTTTCTTTTGATCCGGCGTTCCAGCGCGTAAAGTGCGGAAAGTGACGCCGGACGAACAAGAAGACGAACAGTTCTATCGCGACACGGAACGCATCGCCTTTCCGAAGCTGGACGATCACCAGCTTTCCTTGCTTGAGCCATTGGGAAAACGACGCGTCCTGTCGCGTGGCGAGCTCGTTTTCAAAGCGGGACAGCGCGATCTGGGCCTAACGGTCGTCTTGCGCGGCGAGATTGAAGTTTTCGAATTGCGCGATGGCGCGGAACAAATTCTCGCCACCGCGCACGAGCGCGATTTCATCGGCGACGTCGCGATGTTGCAGGGCACATCCGCCTTGGCCACCGCCCGCGTCGCTTCGCCGGAATGCGAAATTCTCGAAGTGCCTGCAGCCGAAATCCGGCGCGCGCTCGCCGAACTGCCGGGCGTGAGCGCCACCATTGTAAACGCACTCATCATGCGCCGCCGCCGGCTCCGACGCGATCGCGAATTTGCCGGTTTGCGCGTTCTCGCGACGCGCGGCGCGCGCGAAGGACGTCAACTCGATGATTTCCTGGATAAGAATCACATCCCGCATCGGCTCGTCGAATTTGAAAGCGAGCAGGGACAGGCGCTCAGTAAGCGGCTGCACCTGACGACACGGGATTTGCCAACGCTGATTACGGCGGCGGGCGCGCCTTTGCGTCGACCTTCGTTGCGGGAAGTGGCACAAGTGGCGGGCCTGCTTCGCCCGCTTGCGCTCGAGAACGAGAGCGAGATTATGTCGGACCTGACGATTGTCGGCGCAGGTCCGGCCGGCCTTGCCGCGGCCGTTTACGCCGCCTCCGAAGGATTAAAAACAGTCGTGTTAGAAAGTTACGCGCCGGGTGGACAGGCTGGTTCCTCCTCCTTGATCGAAAATTTTTTTGGTTTCCCTACCGGGATTAGTGGCGGCGATTTAACCTGGCTGGCTCAGCTACAGGCATATCGATTCGGTGCGAAATTCTCGACGCCATCGCAAGCCCTGTCGCTTCAATACGGTGACGGCGCAACGGAATACCGCGCCTGTCTCCAAATCGAAGGTTGCTCCGCCGTGCTGAGAGCCAAAAGCGTCCTGATAGCCACGGGCGCGGATTACCGCCGACTGGATGCGGAAGGTCGCGAACAATTTGAGGGGATGGGCGTTTATTACGCTGCAACCGCGCTCGAAGGTCAGATTTGTCGCGGGGAAACCGTCATCGTCGCTGGAAGCGGCAATTCGGCGGGGCAAGCAGCGATGTTCCTTGCCGATGGCGCCGCCAAAGTATTGCTCGTCATCCGTGGTGACGATCTTTTCAAAAACATGTCGAGCTATCTTGCCCGGCGCGTGCAAGCGCGAGAAAACATCGAGATTCTCTTTCACACCCAAATTCGAAAAATGTTTGGCGGGAAAATGCTCGAAGAAGCCGAGTTGGAGAATACGGAGACGGCCGAGCGCCGCATGGTCCGAACGACCGCGGTTTTTTCCATGATCGGCGCCCAACCATGCACGGAGTGGCTGCCACTCGAGATCGAGCGTGACGAAAAAGGATTCATCAAAACCGGAGCGCTCGTCGCGGATGCGCCCGCCTGGAAAGAGAGCAAACGCCCGCCCGGCCCGCTCGAGACCAGCCTGCCTAACATTTTCGCTGCAGGCGATGTGCGATCCGGCTCGGTAAAACGTTGTGCCGCTGCTGTGGGCGAAGGCGGCATGGCGATCGCCGGCGTGCAAATGGCCCTCGCCGCTTCGACTGATGCTGAACTATTTTGGCAATCGTCAAAGTCGTCGACTGGGCGGCCGCTCATGAACTTTGGTTATGAAAATCCAGCAATACGGAAGTGATCGCTCTCGCGCCTGGATGATCCGGCGCGCCAGCGCATTTTTGTAGCGGCGGTCTGTGACCGTCGCACTAATTCATCTGCGAGAATTGACGACATCCCAAGTCCTTCTTTGCCCCCGCAATTGGCAATCTCGTCATGCTCGCTAAACTTCGAGCGAGCGAATGCCGAAATATCT
>QHQE01000115.1 GCA_003219265.1 Verrucomicrobiota bacterium | reverse complement strand
CCGTTCAAATTGCGCTTCGTCGCCAATTTCGCGGAACACAGCCACGCCACCGCCGCGGTCCTCAAAGCCTTCGAGCAACTGGCCAGGTTTCCCGAGCACGCAGCTTTTGCTTATCGCGGAATCCAGCGACAAAGCCAGCAAACCGGCGAAGTCTCGGCGCAACTTGCTGCTGCCGAAAAAATTTCTGCGCTCGCGCCCGACGACCCAGATGCCGCCGCCCAGCTCGCTTATCTCAACCTCCTGCTCGAGACCGATGTCGAAGCAAATCTCGCGATGGCAAAGAAGCTGGCGGAAAAGTACCCGAACCGGCTTTCGTTTCGCGTGACCGCTGCGTTGGGTTATCTCAGACACCACGCTGCCGGCTCGGCGCTTGCTCAGTTCAAAGCGCCGGCGCCGATTGACTGGAAGCGCGCTCAACCCGCTTGGCGCGCCGTTTACGCCGCGGTTCTTCTAGCTAACGATCGAAATGACGAAGCGCGCGAAATGATCGCCACCATTCCGCTCGACCGCTTAAGTCCGGAAGAGCGAGCGCTGCTCGAGCCGTCTCAAGAAGCTCGGTGAACTGTTGAGGCAGCCGTGCCGGCTGCACGTTTGCGGGCGGCACGCCCGCCGCTACAGTTTTCTACAACAAACTCGCGCCAAATGCACCCGGCCCTTTTTTCCAGCGCAGTTTCGGCTCCAGATTGATTTCATGAGCTGGCACGTCGAAACCGACCGAACGCAGCAAATACGAAACGCCTTCGCGACTTTCCATCGTTTCTTTCAGACTGCGCGCGAAGAGCTCGATGTACTCTTTGTACGATTCGAGCGCGAGCTTGCCTTCGGCAAAATGCTCAGCCAGCGCCTCATCGTGATAATCGATGAGATCGATCAGCGCGCGGCGCAAATCCATTCGCATCTTCGGATCGATCACAATCTTGAATGGAGTGGCAGCGTGGTCGGGCTTGGCCAGGCTTCGTTTGCTCAAGCTCTTTTTGTCCGCCGCCACAATCTGGAAATCGCGATTTTTTTCCATACCTGGTCTCAATCACTCGTCAGGCGAGAGATCGATTGTCGATCTTACTACTGATCGACCTTCCTTAAAAGAAAATAGGAATGATCAAGATGGCGACGATGTTCACGACTTTGATCATCGGATTGATCGCGGGCCCGGCGGTGTCTTTGTAAGGATCGCCCACCGTGTCGCCCGTCACCGCCGCGGCGTGCGCGAATGAACCTTTGCCGCCGAGGTTTCCTTCCTCGATAAATTTCTTCGCGTTGTCCCACGCGCCGCCGCCGCTGGTCATGGCAATGGCCACAAACAAACCCGTGACAATTGTTCCGACCAAAAGACCGCCGAGCACGACCGGCCCGAGCTGTGGGATGACTGCAACCGCGACCACAAAAATCAGCGGCAGCAGCGCCGGCACAATCATTTCGCGCAGCGCCGCTTTCGTATCCCCGGCTTGGCTTGAATTTGCCGGCGCACTTCGCGCACGACGGCGCCGGCTGCTTTGCCGACTGCGTCCATACTGAATGCGGTGAAAATGAAGGGCAATAGTCCGCCGATAAACAGTCCGATGATCACTTTCGGATCCTCCAGTGAGAATTGGAAAAATTGATCGGCCGCCAATTTGCCCGAGTCGACGAGATGTGCGCGCAACTCTTTGACATACGATCCAAACAGAACCAGCGCGGCCAATCCGGCCGAGGCGATTGCATATCCTTTGGTCACTGCTTTCATGGTGTTGCCGACGGCATCAAGTTCGTCGGTGACCTTGCGGACTTCCTTGGGCAGGTTGCTCATCACCGCTATTCCGCCCGCGTTGTCGGTGATTGGACCGAAAGAATCGAGCGAGATGATGATTCCAGCCATCGATAACATCGACATCACGGCAATAGCGATTCCATAGAGACCGGCAAAATGAAAGCTGAGCAGAATGGCGATGCCGATGAAACCAACGGGCAACGCGGTGGCATGTTGCCCGACCGCCAGTCCGGCGATGATGTTCGTGGCGGGACCGGTTTCGGAGGCGTGCGCAATTTTTTGCACCGGCCCATAGCGCATCGACGTATAATAATTCGTGATCACGACGACGACGGCAGTCATGACCAAGCCGATCAGTGAGGCGAAATAAAGTTGCGTGGGGGAACGTGCGACTCCGGCGACGGTGAGTCCATTTGGAAAAAGTTGATGCGTGGCCGGCCAAAACAGAATCGCCGAAACGATCGCGCTGGTGATGACGGCGCCCATGAGGACCGCAGCCGGTTTGCCGCGCGCCAGATTGACAAACAGAACGCCGCAGATTGCGCCCAGCACGGAAATGCCGCCGAGCACGAACGGATAAATGATCGCCGCCGGCTCCGCTGCCAGAGTCAGCGCGCCGACCAAAATCGCGCCGATCAAACTCACGGCGTAAGTTTCAAAAACGTCCGCCGCCATGCCTGCGCAATCGCCGACGTTGTCGCCCACGTTATCGGCAATCGTTGCCGGATTGCGCGGATCATCTTCCTCGAAGCCGAACTCGAGCTTGCCCACGAGATCGGCGCCCACATCCGCCGCTTTCGTGTAAATGCCGCCGCCGAGTCGCGCGAAAACGCTGATCAAGCTCGCGCCCAGTGCCAGTCCGACCAGGCTGGGCACGGCCTTATCATGCCCAATCATCTTTCCGGCAACGGTATAAAAAATTGCGACCGCTAGTAAAGCGAGCCCCACCACGAGCAAACCGGTGACCGCTCCGCCGTTGAACGCGATGCGCAACGCTGCGGTGCGCGACTGACTTGCCGCTTGCGTCGTGCGCACATTTGCGATCACCGCGATGCGCATGCCGATGAAACCGGCCGAGAGCGAGCAGAACGCGCCGATCACAAAACCAATTGCCGTCGCATGATCTCTAAAAAAGAAAAGAAGAAGAAAAATGACAACCGCGATCGCGCTGATCGTGACTACCTGTCGATTCAGGTAAGCTTTCGCGCCTTCCTGCACCGCGGCCGAAATCTGGCGCATGCGCTCGTTGCCCGCCGACTTGCGAATGACGGTCGCGATCAAAAAGAAAGCGAAGGCGAGCCCGATGACCGCGCACAACATCGACAATGGCACGCCGGAATTGAGAAGGCTTAAGGCAACCAGTATCATGACCGTTTCGCGATGAAGCGCACGACTTTATGAAGAATTGACTCGCTGGCAAAGGCTATTGTGGCCGTCGCTCTTTGGGCGATGCGATGCAAATGTCTCTCGAACGCCTTGCGCCGCGTGCTCGCCGCGGCGAGCCTGACGGTTATAATTCGAAAACCGTTCGCAACCGCTTCAAGAATGACGCCTTGTACTCACGGGCTTTCCCCGCCTGGTCAGCCGAGATAGCTGCGTCTTTCAGGATGCCTTCGTTTTCCATTTTACGCCGGGCGAGCAGCTCGCTCATTTGCTCCAGACATTGCGGAAAATCGCGCAGCACTTCGGCCATCACTGGCTTGCTGATTTCCATGACGTAGCAATCGCCTTCCGCGCGCACGGTCGCGCTACGACGTTCACCAGTAAGGAGCGACATCTCCCCAAAACAATCGCCCGGGCGCAAACCGCCTACCCTGACGTTCGTTCCCTGTTTCACGACCGTCACGTGGGCCATGCCGCGCAACAGAATAAACAGCGACTCGCCCTCCGCGCCTTCTTCGATCACGGCCTCACCGCGTCCAAAGTAATCCATCTTCGAATTCTTTAACAAATTTTCGAGATGACTGTCCGGTAAGCATTGAAAGAGGCGGTCGCCACGCAAAATGGCGCGGGCCTCTGCGTAACCTTCTTGCACCAGTGGCCCGGCATGGCGCTCCAACTGCAGCGTACGGATGGGGAAAGGGACGGTGAGCCGTTGCCGCTTAAGCTCGTACCAAACGTTGGTGCGCACAGCGTCGTTGATCTCGTTGATTCGGGCGTGATTACCCATGTAAAACTTGATCTCGTAAATGACGGCGTACTCGCTGAAATCGACCAGAAAGACTTTTACCGGCGGATGAGCCAGGACTCCGTTGGCGCTCGAAGCCGCGCGGGCCAGTACGTCCTTTACCAGATTGGGCGGCACCCGATACTCGAGCCCGACACGGATACGCATAGCGTGGACTTCAGTCGGGTAATGGAGATTGACGATCGTCTGTTTAACGATCTCGTTGTTTGGAATGTCGAGATAGATGGCATCGTTCGTGCGCAGCCGGGTCGAGCGCCAGTTGATCTCCATCACTTCGGCGAAGCGCTCGCCGAGCTGTAACCAGTCACCCACCCGATAGGGCCGGTTGATCTGAAGCGATATGCCGGCGATGATCCCGCCGAAAAGATTTTGACCGGCGAATCCGAGAATGATCGCGGCCACACCGGAGCCGGCCAGCAACCCGGTCAGCCAACGCTCGGCGTGATAGCCGTACCAAAGAACGAGCAGAAGCGCGACCAGGAAAATGACGCCCGCGACAACTTCACGGAGAAAATGTGGGATCGGCGTCTGCCGTTTTCTTTCGAAATAGAAATCCCAAACGTAACGATTAACCAGCGCGACGATGAAGGCAGTGCTCAACAGCGCAGCGGCCGAGGCGACATGTGTGCGCAATTGGAGCGGCACTCCGTAGGCCCACATCGCCGCGTAAAACGCAAGCGCGAGACAGAAGAGACGGAAAAGCAGACCGAGCCGCACGCCGGCGCGCCGCTTTAGCAAACGGCCGATCGCCAGCGCGGCGAAAAATGTCCCAGTGAACACGGCCACCGTGACGGCCGCATTTCGGGTCTCGAGCAAAGCGCTAAACATCTGCTGCGATTATATCAAAGAAACAGGCCCCGAAACAAGTTCTCTCCTGTAGCGCTTATGGACGCGAAACGTTGTAGCGGTACTTGTGACAAGCACCGGAACCAAAACCAAGGCGCTCGCCGCGGCGAGCGCCTCTACACTCGCGGCGCGATGACGAGCCACGCCCAGCCGGCGAGGAAACACAAACCGCCGAGCGGCGTGATTGCGCCGAGCCAGCGAAGATTCGTCAGCGCCATCATGTACAAGCTCCCGCTAAAAAGAAAAATGCCGGCGAAAAGCAGCCACCACGCGCCGCGATTGGCCGCGCCGTAAAGCGCGAGCACGAATAGCGCGACCGCGTGCAGGAAGTGATAAAGCACCGCCTTGTTCCAAACATCGGCCATGCCGTGACTCTCGATTGTCGATCTCAGGCTGTGTGCGCCAAACGCGCCGAGCGCGACCGCCAGAAAACAAAGCGCTGCGGCAAGACGAAAGCCTCTTTGTCATGTCGCGCGGAGCCGAGAATGGAGCGAGCGGAGTCGCCGCGGCATGGATGATCAAGCCGCAGAGCGAATGAGCGGGAGCGAATGAATTCACATCTCTAACTGTTTTCGTCCGCTGAGCGCGATCGCTTACGACCGTACAACATAATCGGCGGCGCCATGGCACGCGCTTGGCGGATGCTGCGAATATAGAAGAGTGTCCCCGCCACACCGAGAGCCGCGGCGGCGAGGAAATTAAGCCTCGGACCCAGTTTCCAAAGACATGCACCCACGATTGCTGCTGCGCTCACGATCAGATCGCGCACCAGATAATACGCGCCGACCATTTGTCCGCGTCGCTCCGGTTGGCAGTAGCCGATGATCAGTGCTTTGCGTGACGTGTCGCCAAATTCCTTTAATCCGCGGATGGCGAACGCGACCGCCAGCGTCGTGAAACCGTGCGCGCGCAGCAGGCTGATGGGGAAGAGTGCGAACAAGATAAACGTGATGACGACGAATGGTTCGCGTTGGAACTTATCGGCAAAGTAAGAAGCGGGCATGATGCACAATGCGGCCGCCGCCATCTCCACCGTCGTGAGCATCCCGATTTCCTTCCCGCTCATGCCGATATAATCCATCGCAAAGATCACCACCCAGGCATAGGGAATGCGCTCGCAAAAACGGATCAGGATATCGCTCAAAAGCAATTGCCGCATCGGCCGATTGAATTCGCCCAAGCTTCGCCAGAAATTCCAGCGCTCGATTTTCTTAACTTCATCCTTTGGCTCTTCGCGCAACTGCCATTGCACGAAAATTGTGGCCGCGGAGAGCAAGATTGAAATGAGGAGCGCGATCCGCACGCCGACGATGACGCCGAAGTGGTCGATCAATATTCCGCCGAAGAAAGGCGCGATCATGATCGGCAACCGTTTGATCACCGACTGGACGCCGATGCCCATCGAGTGGCGATTTGCGGCCAGAGTCGCGCCGACCAGTGAAAACGTCGCGGGCAACGAAAAGCAAGTCCATGAAAGAAAGAGAAACATTCCGGCGATGACGGCGCCCCAATGCGGAACGAGCAGAACGAGCGCGTAGCCAGCGATTGAAACCAAATTAAAAATGATGAACACGCGCCGATGTCCCCAAAGATCGACAAGTACTCCGCCGGGATAAGCGTAAATCGCGCCGAGCAACGTCCTCAGCGCGTCGTAGAGACCGATGACAAAAACCCCCGCGCCGAGCGCCTGCAGATATTTCGGTACAAAACGCATCCACAGTTCTTCGCCTGCGCCAATTACGAAAATGGCGACGAGCAAAACGACGAGATTGCGCCGCAGACCGAAAAAATCGGCAAACTTCCGGGCGCGACTTACGTCTTGCGGGTCCGGCGTCTGCTGTAGCGGCGGTCTCTGACCGTCGCATGGATGCTCTCATGAATGGTGGCAGCGTGCTAAGGTCTTTTCTCATGCCAGAACGCCTGAAGCGGCTTGATATTGTTTATCAACACCGGCCGATCTACTTCGTCACAGCGTGTGCGGCGAAGCGGCGAAAGCTATTGGCAAATGAAGCAATTCACGGCGCGTTCAAAGCATTCGCTAATTGCGCTCAAAATTGCGGTGCGTGGGTCGGAGCGTACGTATTCATGCCTGATCATGTCCATTTCTTTGTAGCGATTGATGACGAGCAGCTAAGTTTGTCTGTTTGGATGAAATCGCTAAAAGGGACGCTCTCTTCTAAGCTGCGCGAGCAGGCCATTGCTTCCCCGTATTGGCAGAGAGGATTCTTCGATCACCTGCTTCGCACCAGCGACTCGTATTCCCAAAAATGGAACTATGTGCGCGAGAACCCTGTCCGAGCTGGCTTGGCAACGTGTTGGAAGGAATGGCCGTAACTTGGCGAGATATTTGATCTCGAATTTCACAACGCGCGCTTTTGATTCTGCTGTGGCGGGCTCTCCGACCGCCGAATCAGTGCGACAGTCAGAGACTGCCGCTACAGCTAAAGCCATCTTCCCGTTTACGCTTTGGTGACCTGGCGTTTGCATTCGGCGTAAAGCGCGTCGTAAACGACGAATTCGCGCTCGAGAATTTCGTGATCGCTCAGGCCGAGCTTGCCGAAGCCCCCGGCAATCCAGCGCAGCCCTTCACCGGCTGCATGTGGATTGCTCGGATGCGAATCGGCCGCGCGCACAATTTCGCCCAGCAGAACGAGCGCGGGATCGGCGAGCTTGTATTTTTTCAAGATCGAATTGAACGAAACGTCTTCGCCGTGATGGCCGAGCTCGCAATTCGGCACGTCGAATACAATTCCGTTGTCAATCCTTGCCCAATCGGTGTCGCGCGGAAGAAAAACAAATTCCGCCTGCGGATCGACGAAGTTTTTGATCAACCACGGACAAGCAACCCGGTCCACTTTGATTTTCTCGCGAGTGACCCATCTCATTCTGGGAAGGTGATTTTAACCGCGGAGGTTCGAATTTTGCCAGCTAATGTCGCCGGGCTGCAAATTGCATCGTATGGTGGCTCCCAACGTGTGTCGCAGACAAACAAATATGTTCGTGATTGTCTGCTCTGCCATCATCGGTTGGGCGACGGGCTTAGCGCTGGCCGAGCAGCCGCTGGAATCGGGAGCGGCGCATCTTTTGCGGATTCCCGCTTCGCGTATTGACAGTGCAGTGCCTGATCCGGTCGTCGTTAATTCGCGGGTTGGCGTCGGACCAGATGAAGCGGCAGCGATCGCGCTCTATTCGAATCCGGCGTTGCGGGCCATTCGCAATCGGCGTGGACTTGCGGCAGCGCAATTGATCCAGGCAGGAATTTTGCCGAACCCGCT
>QHQE01000051.1:27495-35993 GCA_003219265.1 Verrucomicrobiota bacterium | reverse complement strand
CGATTTCGCGCCCGCGCAGAATTGTGTGCAAACTCTCCTGCACGGCGCGGCGGACGGTTTGCGGCGTGATCCCGTGCGCTTCGTTATATTCCATTTGTTTCACCCGCCGATATTCCGAAATCGACATGAGCGCTTCCATGCTGTGCGTGACCTGATCGGCGAACAAAACAACTTCGCCATTGACGTGACGCGCAGCGCGGCCGGCGGTTTGGATGAGCGACGTTTGGCTGCGCAGAAAGCCTTCCTTGTCGGCATCGAGAATGCAGACGAGCGAGACCTCGGGAAGATCGAGACCTTCGCGGAGCAAATTAATCCCGACGAGGATATCGAAGTCAGCCGCACGCAATCCGCGCAAAATTTCCACGCGCTCGATCGTGTCGATGTCGCTATGCAAATAGCGTACTTTCAATCCGACGTCGCGCAGATAATCGGCCAGATCCTCGGCCGTGCGCTTCGTTAGTGTCGTAACCAGAACGCGCTCCTGTTTTTCGACGCGCTGCCGGCAAAGCTCAATTGTCTCATCGATCTGATTCTTGAGCGGTTTAAGTGTGATTCTTGGATCGAGAAGTCCGGTCGGGCGAATGATCTGTTCGACCACGAGGGGCGCGCCGGGCGTATGCACATCGAATTTTTCCGGCGGTTGGTCGGTGCGCGAGACCGCAGCACTGGAGTATTGGAGTATTGGAGTATTGGCGTTAGCGCGATCTCTTGTTGGGCGTTGAATGTTGAGCGTTGGACGTTGAACGTTTTCTGTTGAAGTTGGTGCAACTGCCTGTCGCGCTCTACCGGCGATTTCGAACGGCACCAATTCCGCTTCGCCGATTCGTGCCCGCTTATGCGGTACGTAACCCTTGTTTCCGACTACGCTGTTTTGAATTTCAAACTCCGCGGGCGTGGCGCTTACATAGATGATCTGGTTCGTCATCTTCATGAACTCATCGAAATTCAGCGGCCTGTTGTCGAGCGCGCTCGGAAGCCGAAAGCCGTATTCGACGAGCACGGTTTTGCGCGATTTGTCGCCTTCATACATGCCGCCAATTTGCGGGATGGTGGCGTGCGATTCATCGACAACGACCAGAAGATCCTTCGGAAAAAAATCGATGATGGTGTAAGGCTTCGATCCCGGCAGGCGACCGGACAAATGCCGCGAATAATTTTCGATGCCATTACAGAAGCCCATTTCCTGAAGCATTTCGAGGTCGTACTCGGTGCGCATGCGGAGCCGCTGCGCTTCGAGAAGTTTGTTCTGCGACTCGAGCGCTTTGATCCGGTCTTCCAGCTCGGCGCGAATCGTACGCAAAGCGCGGTTTAGTTTGTCCGCCGGGGTGACGAATTGCTTCGCCGGATAAAACGTCATCACGCCTAACGAATCGTGGGCGTGACCGGTAAGGGGATCGAAGCGGGTGATCGCATCGATCTCGTCGCCGAAAAATTCCAAGCGGATGGCTTCTTCATCGGCAGTGGCGGGATAAACTTCGACTACGTCGCCGCGCGCGCGGAATCTTCCGCGCGAGAAATTCATGTCGTTGCGCTCGTATAACATGTCGATTAAGCGGCCGAGCACAGCTTCGCGCGAGATGTGCTGGCCACGTTTCACGGTCAGCAGCATGTTCAAGTAATCTTCCGGCGAGGTGATGCCGTAGATGCAGGAAACGCTCGCTACGACAATGGTGTCGCGCCGCGAAAGCAGCGCGCTTGTGGCCGCGAGGCGGAGCCGCTCAATTTCTTCGTTAATTGAGGAGTCCTTCTCGATGTAGGTGTCGGAGCGCGGAATGTAAGCTTCCGGCTGATAATAATCGAAGTAGCTAACAAAATATTCGACCGCGTTGCTCGGAAAAAATTGTTTGAACTCAGAATACAATTGCGCGGCGAGGGTTTTGTTGTGTGAAACGACAAGGGTGGGGCGGTCGAGCTCTCGAATTACATTCGCGATCGTAAACGTTTTGCCTGAGCCGGTGACGCCGAGCAACGTCTGGTGCCGATTGGCGGTCTTGACGGACTTGATCAGCTTCGCGATCGCCTGTCCCTGATCACCGCGTGGCTTGTAAT
The DNA here is from genome assembly GCA_003219265.1 of Verrucomicrobiota bacterium. Taxonomy (GTDB): domain Bacteria; phylum Verrucomicrobiota; class Verrucomicrobiia; order Chthoniobacterales; family UBA10450; genus AV133. The sequence goes on along the minus strand of QHQE01000051.1, from coordinate 33,944 downwards.
TCGATTCGAGCTGAAACGGCATCACGCAATCTAGCATTGAGGATCTTTCGCCGAAAGCGGATGTCGCGCTGGCGAGCGCGTCCCGCGATCGCGAACTTTTTCGATGCGCGAAAACATCTTGGGTCTTGCCGTCCCGCCTACGCTACGTTCCAAAGGAATAAAGTTTGGAAAACGACGAAACGCTCTGGCACGACGTCGTGTTAAAGAGCCCGGGCAACGGACGTGGTTTGGTGGCCTATGGCATCGCGTTGATGGACAAAGGCGAATTTGCCAGCGCAATCGATTATTTCCGTCGCGCCCAACAGTTGACGCCGCAGAATTATGTGCTGTTCATCAATCTCGCGATTGCGGAAAATGAGACAAACCAGAGCGCGGCGGCCGAGCAACATTTTAAGGAGGCGCTGCGACTGGCACCGTGGCTCTGCCAACAGCTACATTTACTATGCGCGTTACTTGCTTTCGCACTCGCGCGTCGATGAGGCACGCATGCTCCTGCGCAGTGCGCCGGACTCGAGTCCTAACGATGTGACCACGCGCGAACTTCTCAAGGAAACGGAGGCGATGGCGCGCGATTCTGGACTTTTTGGCCTCCCACGCGCCCCAATTGGTCAAGCGCTCAATTCACCAGGGCCGCAGACGCCGGAGTTTTATCTCGCCCTTACCGCTCAGTTTTATCGCGAAGGGCGCTACGTCGAATCAATTTTCGCCTGCCGGCGCGCGCTCGATCTTCGACCCGGCTACGCCGAAGCATGGAACAACATCGGCGCCGCTTACAATAAGCTCGGCCGCTACGAGGAAGCGGCCGCTGCTTGCGAGCAGGCGTTGCTCTACAAGCCGGACTTCGAATTGGCGCGGATCAATCTGCAATACGCGCGTGAAAAAATAAAGACGTCGGGAAGATAGACAAACCGCTCGATGAGGAAGTGTAATCGAAAGCAGTGAAGACTTTTTGTTTTGATCCGACACGCACGACGCAGCTCGGGATCGCTACGATTGGCGCGCTGCTCTGCCTGGGAGCCGTGCTCCGTGTGGCGAACTTGAGCAACGTCAGTTCGCGGAGTCCCGACGAGCAAGTCTACACAATTCAAACAAAGGTTCTCTTACAAAGAGGGCAGGCTGGCCTGAGAAGTCTGATTGCGGAATTTCAGCAGGACCCTGTTGCCCGCCGTTATCCTCCTCCGACGCGCGTTGGGTATCTGTGGCCTCTGGCCGCAGCCATGCGGCTGACCGGAGGAAGGGACGAGAGAGTTGGAGCCTATCTATCGTGCGCCGCCAGCATCGGATCTCTTTTCATTCTCGCCCTGGTCGGCGTCCGTTTCTTTCCTTCCTCTACGTAGCTGCCGAGATCACTCGCGATTCCGCGCGGCGCATCTGGTATCTGCTTTTTGTAGTGCTGGGCAGTCTGGGTATCGCCGTCAAAGAGTCCGGGCCGGTTGGTTACGGGTTTTGCGCGATATGGGTATTGTGGGTCCTGCTCATCGAGCGAAGAGAATGGGTCAATGGAGCGGTACTGATGGCGGGTGGCCTCGCTGGCTTGGCGATAACCATTGGCTGGCTCGCGATGTCCGTGGGAGGGCTTTCCGTATTCGCCAAGATCGTTACCAGCATTCCGAGTTCGAACGCGGGCAACCAGTACGCGATTGAATACCAATCGGGACCGGGCTACCTCCTGCTGCGAGCACTGGAAATCATGAGCCCGGTTGCTGCCGTTCTCTGCCTCGTAGGTTGGGGAGTTCTTCTGTTTTCGGATCGCCAGCTGAATCTTTTGCATGGCTCCGCAGAGGCTGCCAACTGGCGGGTGGTCAGCTGGATTACACTTTTCATGCTTGCCTATCTCGCCTTGCCGATGGTTCTGCCGCACTGGCTCAACCTGCGCTATATTAGCGTGCTATTCGGACCTTTTTATCTGATAGCCGGTTTAGGATTCTGGTATTGCGCTTCGCTCTGCTGGAATCGGCTCAGGACGTTTGATCGAAGGATCTTCGCGGGGCTGGCAATTGCAGCGCTGTCAATTGGCGCCGTTGCCGACTATGATCGCTTCCAAAGAATCTTTGTACGCGACGCACTGAAGGACTTGTCAATCAAGATGGTGCTCGATGCTGATAAACGCAATTGACGCGACTCGCGCAAATCCTCTTTTGCTATTCCGCTCATCGAGCGCTTGTTGAAAACTCCAGGCGCGGTGGACAGCGTCGATTACAGCATCACGCTCAACGATTTGAAATTCCGTTGGGAATGGGACCCGTTGCGCGACGATCCGCGCTTTCAGGAATTGATCCCGCAACACGAGCCGTAAATCATCGCACGCGAAATTGTATTCGTCGCCCTCTGAACGACGCGACACGCCTGTGACCTGGAGCGTCCGCGTCGCACTTCGCTGAGCGAAGCGGCTACAATGCCGATCACTGCACGGCGGTGTTGCGGCCTTGGCCGTGCGCGGGCACACCGTGACGGTGCAAATCATTCTGCGCCAGATGCATTGCGAAAACCAGGACCGCGATCAGACCGAAATATAAGATCGACATTATCCAGCGCTGCCCCGGCGTGACTTCGTAATAGCGGCGTTCTTCTTCAGTCCGTTTGCGGAAAAGGGAATAAATGCGCGGGAGAGACAAAAACACTATCAGCCAGACGATGAAATTCGGATACTTCCACCCAAACCAGAGGAGCGCGGCGAAGCCAGGCAGCCACAGCCAGCGCGACAGCGCGGTGACGATGCGGCCGCCGTCGAGCATCCCGACTGGGGTCAGATTGAACAGATTTAGAAAATAGCCGAACCAGGCGAGCGCGATAAAAATCGGTGCGTCGAAGATTTCGCCTAACGAATTGGAGGCGAGCGCGCCTAACGAGCCGAGGATCGGCCCGCCGATGCCGACGCATGCCTCTATCCAGGCGTTGCGTGGCGCTTCTTTGAGCGCGATGAATGCGCCCATGAACGGAATGAACACGGGCGCACCGACTTTGAGTCCGAGTTTTTTTGCCACCAGCAAATGGCCGCATTCGTGCACGAGCAAGAGCAGAACGAAGCCAACGCCGAACTGCCAGCCCCACATTCGGGTGTAGATCCAAATCATAAGCAGCATGGTGCCGCCGGATTTCAAGAGGATCGGCAGAAATTTGAGCAGCGGCAGAAGGAGAAACTTCAACTTCGCAAAAAACTTCGCGATGAGTGCGGCAGCGACAGCCACGGGACCGAGCGCTTTCTTTATGCGGCTCCAGGCAGTCTCGGTGCGCGGCGCTGCAAACTGCGTGCTTTCGGGTCGAAGATTCATCTGCGCTAGAAATTATCGGGAATCTATCAGTTTCCCCTACAGGTACAGGTTTGGATTTCGCAACTCATTAAACGCGTCGCCGAGATGATCGAGCACGTCGCTCGCCAGCAACGATTCCTCGCTCGCGCCCGAAATGAAAATCGCCATCTCCGCCGCGCGTCCGCAGACCCACGCGCCGAGTCGCGCGGCGTCGTAAAGCGACAACTTTCGTCCGAGTAATCCGGCGCACACGCCGGTCAGGACATCACCCATTCCGCCACTCGCCATTCCAGGATTTCCAGTCGTATTAAAACTCAGTGGCCGGTCGCGCTCAGCCACAATTGTGCGGCTGCCTTTAAACAAAAGCGTCACCGGGAATTGCTCGCAGAAATTTCTGGCCGTTCCGGCGCGCGACATTTTTCCGAGATCAAACAATCGTTTGATCTCGCCCGGATGCGGAGTGACGAGCCGCGGGCCACGGCAATGTTTCAAGATATCAATCTTCTCCGCTAGAATGTTCAATCCATCGGCGTCAACCACCATCGGTTGCTCCGCGCGCTCGATCAGCCGAAGCACTTCGCTGGCGCGCGATTTTCCCAATCCGGGCCCGACCGCCCAGATGTCGATCTTTTCCTCGAGCAAGTCGCGATAGGAGCGCACCGGTTTGACCATCGCTTCACTTGGCGCGGCGGCGGCAACAATTGGATAAACTTCCTCTGAAACAAAAACTTCCACGAGACCAGCGCCGGCGCGCAGCGCGCCGTGCGCGGTCATTAACGCGGCGCCGACAAATCCTTTCGAGCCGGCAACGACTCCGATGCGGCCAAATTGATTTTTGTAAGCGCTGAATTTTCGCCGCGGCAAAAGCGAACTGAGAGAATGAGCGGCGGCGAGGAGTTCGCTCGGTGCGCCATCTCCCAGCGTGAGATCGGGAAGCGGAACCACTTCAAGGCGGCCAACGAAATCGAGCGCCGCATCTGCAGTCAAGCCATGCTTGGCGAAGCCGATCGTGACCGTGAAATCGGCGATCACGCAGTCTTCCGGATCGGTTTCGCCGGAATGGCTGTCGAGACCGGTCGGAAGATCGACCGCGAAAACAAACGCGTTTTGCTCGCGGCGCAGTTGATTGATCTGGCGAGCGGCCGCACGAATCGGTTCGCGTAAAAGATGTTTGGCGCCGAGGCCGAGCAAACCATCGAGGACAATGGCCGGTGAAACTCGACTCTCGCTCGCGCTGGAGTTTTGCGGCACGGTGCGCAAGGTTTGCAGCTTTTTGCGCGTCAGTTCGCTGCAATCGTCTTCGGGGAAGGCGAGGCGGATGTCGATCGTCCATCCGGCGCGCTGCAAGCGCTCCGCGGCCACCAGTGCGTCACCGCCGTTGTGACCTTTTCCGGCGTAAACAATGCACCTCCCAGGATGCGGAAAAAATTCACGGACTGCTCGCGCAATACCCGCGCCTGCTTGGTCCATCAATCCTTCAACTTCCACGCCGCGCGCGAACGCCGCTTCTTCAGCCTCCCGCATCTGCGCCGAACTAAGGATCGGCGAGTCCAATCAGTCCTCCGCGCTTTCTGGCGCCGATTTCTTTGCCGGCGTGTGGCCACCGCTTTTCGCTCTCTGAGCTGTCCTTTGATGCGAGGATCTCTTGCTCCGCGCCCCTTTCGATCTTTTCCGATGCCGTGCAGTGGAGCGTTCCGGTGGCGCTTTGATGAAATCGGTGCCCGCATAACCGTTGAACGGCTGAGCTTCCACTTCAGTGGCCGGAGGATAGTAGTGTGAAGCTGGCGCCCGCGCGACCAGCGCAGGTTTGCCCAAAATTCCGCGGGTAATTTCCTCGGCTAATTTGTCTCGATAGGCCGTGGTCAGGGCGAGCTGCCCTTCGGTCGGGTTGGTCAGAAATCCGCATTCCACCAGGACCCCTGGGCTGGTTGTTTTGCGCAAGACATAGTAACCACGACGGCGAATGCCGCGGTTCTCCGAAGGCGCGCCGGCGATAACATTTCGATGGATGTTGCCGGCGAGAGCCATGGCATCGCGGCGGTAGTAATAGGTCTCGATTCCGTTGGCTTCAGCGCGACTAGCGGAATTGAAATGGATGCAGATGAAAATCGCGTTGTGATTGGAGTTGGCGATCGCGACGCGCTCCGACAAGGGCACGAAGAAATCGCTGTCGCGCGTCATAACGACACGATAGTCGGCCTCCAGCAATTTCTTTCTCAGGCGTAGCGCGACGTCGAGCGTCATGGTTTTTTCCGCGATGCGCTGACGGGGAATACCGCCACGATCAAAACCGCCGTGACCGGCATCGATCACGACAACCGTGGAGGGGCGATTGCTTTGCGCGCTCGCTTCGCGACTTTTGGATTGCGCCGCGGAGTTCGGGCTGCGAGACGCGAGCGCGCATGCCAGGCCTGCAATCGACAACCAACCGATGACATAGCTGCGATGGGAAAAGCGTTGCCGCATATTAGTCGTCCTTCGGGATTTTTGCTGGCCGGTCAGACAATTTTGGAGCGCGGTTGCGCGCCGATTGCGCTGCCGGTGTCTCGAGCAGGCCGCCACGCATCACCACTGTGCCATCGGCAGCATGAAAGAGGCGCGGCCGCGTTTTCGTTTCCATAAAAGACGAACGCGCCAGAAGTTCGCCATTCAAGCCGACGCGCGAATACGCCCAACTGCGCGGCGCCGCGCAATGGAGCACGTGCAGTTGATTCGCGCGATCAAGTTCCGCTTGCGGTTCGTCGAAAGCGATGGCGCGGCCTAACGAATAAGTCGCATAGACAATGCCGCTGTCCTTGTCCTCGACGCGCACGTAGAGCGACGTGTGATCCGGGAAACGATTTGTGAGCAGCGAATAGGTGCGGGCGCTGCCAGGGCCGGGAGCTCCTTCGGGAATGCCGACCGTCTTTTGCCAGATCGGTCGCGCACCGGTCACCTCGAACACCTTTGTTTGCGAATAAAAAAACTTGCTCAAATCCGCGAAATAAACGTGCGCGCGCACATGATAAGTGCCGAAGTCATGCACGGGATAGAGCGAAGCAAGATTGATCCTTTGCGTGACTCTCTTGCCCGCTTCGATTTTGAGCGGCAACTGCGTGCTATCGGTCGTAACCGGGGCGATGGGCTGGCCTTCGCTTCCGGTCACTTCCAATCCAAACCAAGGCTGACCATCGGCGTGGTGAAGGTCGACATCGCGCC
>QHQE01000051.1:16008-27441 GCA_003219265.1 Verrucomicrobiota bacterium | reverse complement strand
GATCGACCTGAATTTGTGCCTCCACTCTGGCCACGAGAAAAAAAAGGCAGGCAAACGGCAGCGCGCGCTTCATGGCGCGATAGAATAACGCAACTCGTCGCATAAAAAAGTAACCCCGTTTCTTTCCGGCCTGGATTTGGTCAAGCGCGCTGGCGCCGTTCCTCTGCCAGCTTCTGCTGTTTGCGGCGTGCCACTGCTTCGATCAAATCTTTCACCATTTGCACCAGTTGCTCGCCGATCTCAGCGTCGTCGTGCCCGATGTGCAATTGCATTATGGCGAAGCAGTGGGGGAGGGAGGGTAAAGCTTTAACAGCCTTGTGGGATCCGCCCGAACGGCTTGCAGTTGGTTGTGATAGTAAACGCGCACGATGTAGCCGAGATACTTTCGCCGGCCACTTTCCCCCGCCTTGGCGGAGCCAGGCTTGCTGGCTGGACTCTTCTTTCCTGGATTGACCGCGGCCGCGGCCGCAGACAAAGCCGCCTCCGGTGATAACAAGTTGCTTTTCGGCCGCGTGTAAGTCACGGCGAGCATCTCTGGATCGGAACTGGCCCAATCGTGGTTCGGCGTCAACCATTCGTATGTCACTTCCGCATCCGTGAGCTTGACATCTTTGTCGTCCACGGTGTCGTAAAAGTACACCTGAATTTTCACCTTGGTGTGATCAATCGCGGCATTGGGCCGCTTTTTTACGCCGATCCGAAGGGTCAGATTTGTCTCGGCGTCAGCGTCAGGCGTTTCCGTGGCAGTGACTTCGGTGATGCCAAGGTTCGATCCTTCCAGGGTTCCGTTCGCGTCGGTGCGCGAAGTTCCAAGATCGAGTCGTGACGGACCGGGAAGACCTGACTCCACCGCCGCCGGGGTCGGCACTCCCAATTTCAATCTCGTAGCAGCCAACTCGAACGAAGCACCTGCTGAAGGGCCAATCTCCTGGATCTTGCGCCAGGTTTCGTTCGAACGATCGAAATTCTGGATCGATTCGTAGATCTTCGCCGTCTCCTCAAGCACTTTGGCGTTTTTCGGATCCCGTTCCGATGCCTCTTGCAACCGGGCGAGCGCGTTGGCCGTGTCCCCCCGAGCACGGAGTGCAGTCGCCTCCTCTAAGAGTCGATCGATAACGGATGGCGCGGCAGGTGCAGCCGGCGGAAGCGCCTCGTTCGCGGAAGGCGGAACTATGGCGAGAGAAACAGACGGCGTCCTCATCGCGACGACGGGCGGCCGCAACGGCGCCTGGCTAACGTGAATTCGGCTAACGTAGTAATATGCGGCGCTCAAAATTTCCGCCGCTCCGAAAATCACGACGACACCAAGCCCGATCCTAAAACTTTTATCGGATAGCGGTGAGGACGATAGCGTAAGAATTCGCATGGATTCCAACGCTACTTCTGTAACCGCCCTTTCGCAAAACTGTCAACTCGCGAAAGCCTTCGGAGCCAGCCGCATCCGGGAGTGCAGGAGGGATCGACATCCGTTACCGGGAAATGTCGCTCTGGCTTAGAATTTGGAACCCTTCGCCCATCAGGACCGAGGAAGCGCACTCAGTATCATCCACATGCAATGCGAGCGCGGCGAGCCCACGCGGCCGCGTCAGCAGCGGGTAAGTAAAGTGCACATTCACCTCCGCCATCAGCAGCGCGGCGAGAAGTTTGGCGAGTTGGGTGGCCACTTCGCGCATCTCCACCACAACTACCTCGCAAACACCAAACGGGACGTCGTGTTGGCGAAACAATTGCTCGACGCGCTCCGGATCGCTCACCACGATTCGCGCGATGGCCGAGTCACTCGATTCAGACACGCTCAAAGCCACGACGTGCGTCTCATGCGCATTCAGCAGCTTCACAATTTCGAGCATCGCGCCGACTTTGTTCGGCAGAAATACCGAGAACTGCCGAACGAGCGGTCCGCCCATTTTTGAAGTTGTTTCTGGCAAATCGACAGGCATTGGAATGGGAAGGCGGCGGGGAAAATTCGACGCAGCCCGCCCAACAGAGTATCTCATTGTCGATCTTTTCTTTGCAAACCAATATTGGCCGCTGTCGCCGTCGCCCTCGCGCCGCTGCCGGAGGGCTTTGGCGCGCAGGAGGCTGGGCGATGCAACGCATGTGAGATTGTCGCGCGCGCGCCGCGCTGGCCGCGGCAAGCGACTACAGTATTCAGGCTGTTCATTTCGCCCCGCCGATTTACATTCGCTCGCCGAAGATGGAGGAAGAGAATGAGCTGGTCGCGCTCCGGCGCGAAAAACTGGACAAGCTTCGCGCGCGGGGTGTCGAACCGTTTGGCGTAGCTTTCGAGACCAGCGGCGACATCGCGGAGATTCGGTCGAGATTCAGAGAGGGCGACACACTTCGTGCCGCCGGCCGCATCACCGCGCATCGCGACATGGGCAAGAGCCACTTTCTCGATCTTCGCGACGCGACCGGGCGCATTCAAATTTACATTCACCCGAAGGAAGTTGGCGCCGAACTAATCGATCTTTTTTCGCTGCTCGACCTCGGCGATTTCGTCGGCGTCGAGGGAACGTGTTTCCTCACCAAAACCAGTGAGCCGACACTGAAAGTTAGAAAATTCCAAGTGCTGGCGAAAGCTCTACGGCCGCTCCCGGAAAAATGGCACGGCTTGCAGGACGTCGAGGCGCGCTACCGGCAGCGTTATCTCGATCTGCTGACGAACGAACGTTCGCGGAAGAACTTTGAAAAACGCATCGCAATTGTTCGCGAGACCCGGCGCTTTTTCGAAGAGCGCGGTTTTCTGGAAGTGGAGACGCCGATTCTGCAAACGATTGCCGGTGGCGCCGCGGCCGAACCATTTAGCACGCACCACAAAGCACTCGGTCTTGATCTTTATCTGCGTATCGCGCCCGAACTTTACTTGAAGCGTTTACTTATCGGCGGTTTCAACAAAGTTTTCGAGATCAACCGGAACTTCCGCAATGAAGGCGTCTCGCGAAAGCACAATCCCGAGTTCACCATGCTCGAGGCCTATTGGGCGTATGCCGATTTCGAAAAAATGGCCAACCTGGTCGAGGAATTGATTTGTCACCTCGCGCAAGTCGTATGCGGCTCGCTGCAAATCGAGCATCGAGATGTCGATGGAAAAATCACGCGCACGATCAACTTGAAACGGCCGTGGCGGCGAGCGCGCTATCACAATTTGGTGCGCGAAGCTGCGGGGAAGGATTGGTTCGAGCTGACGAGCGTCCAGCGACGGGAGCGCGCCACGGGTAAGCTCGGGGTCGAGATTTCACCGCAGCTCGCTGATTTCGAAGTTACACAGCATGTCTTCGAGAAGTTAATCGAAGAAGAGGCGATCGATCCGCTTTTTGTCACGCATTGTCCGAAAGAGCTCGTGCCCCTGGCGAAACAAAATCGCGAAGACAACTCACTTGTCGATGTTTTCGAGTTGCTCATCAACGGCGTGGAAATCGCACCCGGTTACACGGAGTTGAACGACCCACTCGCGCAGCGTCAGCGCTTGTACGAACAAGCCGGCGAAGAAACACAAAAGATCGACGAGGAATTTTTGCTCGCGCTCGAGCATGGCATGCCGCCGGCCGGCGGCTTCGGCATCGGCATCGATCGATTGTCGATGTTACTGACCGGCGCAGAATCCATTCGCGACGTGATATTATTCCCGTTGCTTAAACCGAAGAAGTGACAAGGCGCTGGAACCATGGGCGTGGAAGGCGGCAAAATGTTTTGCGCGCACTGCGCGCGCGAGAGCGGCCAGGGGCAACTGCGCCATCGTGGCTGAGCTGCTTACGTTTCCTTTAATGGCGAACTGTTTCGGCGCGCTTACCGCCGCGACTTACCCCGCTCCGTCTCGAGGTCGAAAGTGACTTTCGAGTTGATCCGATAACTCGTGACTTTGCCGTTGTCCACCGCGGCGGTGAATTCCTTGATGTAAATCGAGCGGATATTGCGCAGGGTTTTCGAGGCTTCGCTTACCGCGCTCTGCGCGGCGTCTTCCCAGCTCTTTGGCGATTCCGATAGCAGTTCGATGACTTTCACGACTTTGGGCATAGTAATTCTCCTTTCCTTTATGATCGGACAGAATGCTTGCGGCGCGCTTGTGATTTCTTGTTACAAGGCAATTACAGGCATTGGTGGCATTAGGGACGGTCGAGAGATGGCCTGAGCACGCGCTGATATTGCGCATCGAACGCCCGCAGCGCTGCTCCAACATTGTCCCCGAAGCCAGCGATGCCGTCTTCGATTGTTACGCCCAGCAAAGCGATGAAGGTGCGTCCGCGGACCGACAATTGAGGACGGCGCAGTGCGGCCGGACTCCGCGGATGCTCGGCGCAATAACGTTCCATTTCTTCCATCGCCGCCAGCGTTCGATCCACAGCCTGGCCTCGGTTTGATGCACCGCCATTATTTGTTCTCATTCACCTTTTAAACGCAAAGCCCGGCCCGATTGGATGTGTGCCATTGTTAGTGAAATGTGGGCAATGGGTCAGTTTGATTGGCTTGGAGCGCCCGTAGGCGCGCTCTGTTTATAGCGTGCCATCCGTCCTCAAAATGAAGTTGTAGTCGCTCGCCGCGGCGAGCGCGGCGCGGGCGTGAGAATCACATGCGCATCGCGTCACCCGGAGGGCGACGGAGCTTGTCTCCCGGTCGAGATGAGTATCTAGAAACGTGACGCGGCTACGAGGCTTAAGTTTGAAACTGGCCCACTACCGAAATGTGTTGCGTCGTAACTTCTCGACCTGATATACCTTGGCAATGGCGCTGCTGCCTCCGCTCAAGCTCTCCGAGCAGGAGAAGCTGGAGGCGTTGCAACGGCTCGATCGATTCCGTAAGTGGAGGTCGCTGGACGAGAAACGTTATTGCCTCGTCTGCAGTACCATCATCACGGGACGGGAAATTCACATCATGGGCGGCACGCGCGGAACGGGGCCGCTGCGCGTGATCTGTCCGAGCCACGGTTGTCATTCCATTCCGATGGATTGGGTGCTCCCGACGGATGAAGTGCTGGCAAAGATCGCGGACGGCCCGGCTGCGGCTGCATCAAGCGATCAACGCGGCTGGCGCAAAACCTCAGTGGTGTCGCGATTCCGCAGGTTCGCGACCCATTTCAAACGTCCGGGTTGAACAGGTTTTGCCGAACTCGCCTTGCTCTGAAAAATCTGATCGCGTCCTTTTGTGCGATTCTCTGATTTTCGTGCTAGGTTTCCGGAAATGAATACGCCTCAAGTTACCGCTTATCTGAAAACCTATTGTGGATGGAGCGCCGGCGTGCGCGCCGTGTTGGCTAAATACGGTCTTGTTTACACGGAGAAGGATATTATCCAAAACCCAGCGTTTCGTTGGGAGATGGAGACGAAGAGCGGGCAGGATTCGTTGAAGAGTTGAAGCGATTTGCCGCTTCAACGCTTCATCGCATTAACTTCTTCAACAATGAAACTTTTCGCGTGATGGTGGATCGAGCAGTCCCTTGCTCGATGCTATTAGGCGGCGAAGCCGCATTATTTTTAACATCGTCCGGCGGAGCGGCCGATCCCCCTTTCAAATGCAGCACGCGTTTTAATCTGAGCCAATCTGTGGCTAGATTGTCATACTCCTTGCGATGAAACTCTTTGCCCGGCACGGTTCGCAAGAGAAGAAACGCGGCAAACTTTTTCGTTTCGGCTGGAAGCTTTCGCTTCTCGGTCTGGTCGTGGCCAGCGGTTTGGGCGTTCTCTTTTTCTTCGGAGCCTGGGCCGGAACCTTTGATATGAAGAAGGTGGGCGAAATGCCCGAGCGCAACACCGTCTTCGATGTCGATGGAAAAATTTACAGCCGTCTCGCCGGCGCGAACCGGCTGAAGGTTTCGCTCGATCAAGTCTCGCCCCTTTTTATCAATGCCGTGCTGGCCCGGGAGGATACGCGTTTTTATCAACACGGTGGAATTGACTGGCGCGGAATTCTGCGTGCGCTTGTTCACGATATCCTGAGCGGCTCGGCCAAGGAAGGCGCCAGCAGCATCACACAGCAGCTCGCCCGCAACAGTCTCCCGCTCGGAGGCCGCACCATCAGCCGCAAGTTGTTGGAAGCAATGGTCGCTCTGCGCGTTGAGCGCGATTTCACTAAGCAGCAGATTCTTGAGCTCTACGTCAACCGCATTTATTTCGGCTCCGGCTGTTACGGCGTTGAAACAGCTTCGCAAGCTTATTTCGGCAAAAGCGCGTCGCAGCTGAATCTGCCCGAAGCTGCGTTGCTGGCGGGTTTGATCCGCAGCCCCAACCGATTTTCGCCGCTGAAAAATCCCGAGGGCGCCGCGATTCAACGCAACGCCGTTCTGGATCGCATGGTCGAATTAAAAAGAATTTCCGCGGCGCAAGCGGAGCCAGCGAAGATCGCGAAAGTTACGTCGCATCCCAAACGTCTGCTCCAAATCCAGGAGAATTACGCGATGGACGCGGTGCAGCGCGATTTAAACGTGCTCCTCACCCAGGACCAGATCGATAACGGCGGCCTCTTTATTTACACCACGCTCGATCCGGTCGTGCAAAACGCCGCGCAGCAGGCGCTCGAGACCCAGCTCACGAAAATCGAGCGCCAACGAAATTTCCATCATCCGATCAAAGCGACCTATCAGCCGCCTGAGAACGGCGAAGATTCCTCCATGCCCTATCTCGAAGGCGCGGTCGTGGCGATCGACAACGCCAGCGGCGGCATTCGCGCACTTGTGGGCGGCCGCGATTATTCGCAAAGCAAATTCAATCGCGCGCTCTCGCCCGCGAATCGCCAGGTCGGCTCAGCCTTCAAGCCTTTCGTTTATACGCTCGCCTTCACCCACGGGCTTCTGCCCGGCGCGTCCATCAGCGACGGCCCGATTCAACCAGGCGAAATCGACGGCGCGGGAAACTGGTCGCCCGGAAATTCCGACGGAACTTACGTCGGCATCCAGCCTTGCTCCTACGGCCTGATTCATTCACGCAACACCATGAGCGTGCGCGTCGGTCAATTCGCCGGACTCGATGCCGTGCAGAAAGTCGCGACCACGCTCAACCTCGGTGAAAATATTCCGCGCGGCCCCGCCATTTACATCGGCTCATTCGAAACGAACCTGAAAGATTTTACCGCCGCCTATTCCGTTTTTCCGAATGCCGGCGTGCGCAAGCAGGCTTACATCATCGAGCGCATCGACGATTCGGAGCACCATCCGATTTATCGCGCGGCCCATATCTCCGCCCCGGCGCTCAATCCGAGTGCGGCATGGATGACCTCCGAGTTGATGGAGCAAGTGCTGACGCGCGGGACCGCCGCCAGCGCGCGTTCGTTAGGCTTCAACCTGCCCGCCGCTGGCAAAACCGGTACGACCAACGATTACAAGGACGCGTGGTTCATGGGTTACACTAACACGCTCACTTGCGGCGTGTGGGTCGGCTTCGATCAACCGGTCACGATCATACCGCGCGGCTACGGCGCGGCCCTCGCCCTGCCGGTCTGGACGCAGGTGATGAACAGAGCCGCGCAACTTTATCCCACCCAACCGTTGCAGCCAACGATGCCGATCCAGCACGCCATGGTCTGTTCCATTTCCAATCACCTCGCCACCACTGGATGTCAGGCAGCGGGAACCGCCTATGAAATCGATTTGCCGGCCGATAAAGTTCCGACAGTCGCCTGCGAAGTGCATGGCGGCGAGCAAATGCAATTCGCCGACAAGCTGCAAGGTTTCCCCGAGAGAGCGGCGGCCTTTCCCAATCGCATCTTCCGGTCGTTCCGGAGGCTTTTTGGCGGAAAATAAAATAACCGTACCTCGCATTGAACGTTCGATGCTGGACGTTGAACGTTGACCGTTCTTGTCAATTGCGAGGGAAACGCCCAACGCTGACCTTTCAACGTTCAATAGAAGGAAAGAATGAGCGGGTGAGGGGAATCGAACCCCCGTGTGTAGCTTGGGAAGCTACCGTTCTACCATTGAACTACACCCGCGGATGAGGAAGTGAATTGTGATTGGTGACTCGTGAATAGTCAAAAGCTGAGCGATGCGCAAGCAGCGAACAATCATTGCCACGAAATCACGTCGTCAGTGGATGAGGCCGATTTCTTGTCGCCAGAGCCCCCGGTGCCGTCTTGACCTAACGACCAGGCAATCACGCTACATCGCAACTTAGGCGCGCTGCCGGCATTCGCTGAATACGGGTTGTCGACTTGATTGTCGTAATCGCCATCAATCCGGATCACGTAGTTCTTGCCCCACGGATCAAAATATTGGCCTACGTTGCCGGCGCTCGTGCCAATACCAGACCAGGGATTGTTCGCATCTTTCACATCCGGCGGTGAAATAAAAACGATCTGACGAGGATTGAGCGTCGTGGCGGAAAGCCCCCGTAGCTCGTTGAACAAAGTCTCATTCGTTGTCGGGCTTCCTCCTGGCCCAAAAGTTGTATCGCTGCTCGTTGAAAGCGGATACTTCCCGTATTCCGTGTAGAACGCGTTCACGGCGGTGACAATTTGGGTCAGATCGTTTTTGGTCTGCGTTCGTTTCGCCTGATTTTGGATGCCGCGGAAGGCGGGAAACAAAAGTCCCAACAAAATCGCGATGATGGTGATGACGACGAGCAGCTCGATAAGAGTGAAGGCGTCTCTGCGTAGGACGTTCAACATTGGACGTTGAGCGTTAAACGTTTTCTTCCTCATCTCCACTTCCGTATCTGCTCCGGGAACGGGCATTGCGCGCAGTCGGAATTGTCCTGCATGCAAAAATCTTCGTAAATCTGGAGCAAGCCTTGTTGGTGCGCGACGCTTTTCAGAAATTGCATTCGCTGCGCATCATCGCCAAAGAGACGCGTTGCTCCAGTGGCCAGCCGCCGATTGGAAAGGCGCGCGGGCAGTTTTGAAAATTCGCTCCAGACATCGCGGCCCTCCGCGATAAAGAACGGAAACACCACGTTGGCGAGAATCTCGGTTGCGCGTGTTTTGCCGACGATGGCCATCGCTTCTGGTGACGCCCGCGAGGTCAGTGTGTAGTGAAAATCCCAAAACGCATGCGCAAGCGTGAAAAAGAATTGTTCCGTGGCGCGTGTATTCATTTTGCCTAACGATTTGATGAACGCCGGCCATTTCTCCAAAATCGCCGCCAGCGCGGCGAGACGGCGCTGCGGATGATTGAGCGGACGCGTGCCGCTCAAGCGCCAGATTTTCGCGGGTAAAATCAGCCGTTGTAGCACGTCGCGATGCGGCCACCAACGGTCCCAAAGTTGGCGGACATATTTTCTTGCCGATCTTTCGTAGACATCGAGGTCGGATGCTTGCAGAAACCCGGCGACGCCGAAAAGCATCGCTTCTGCGTCGATCGAGTTGGCGCGCAATAATTTCAGCGGCAATCGCTGCGCCAGCAGCGTCAACGGAAGTTTGTTTTGTTTGTAACCGAGCGCGGCCGCGATCTCTTGAAAAAGCGCTTCGTCGCGACCGTGATTGTCGATCTTGCTCCGGATGCGCGCGGCCTTTTTTTGCAATCGGAATTGGGCGGCCGCATCCAGCACGCGGCGCACGCGGTCTTCCGGCAAATTTCTCAACGGCGCCTGACAACGGCCCGGCCGCGCGAGCGGAATGTTCGCGCTCAACGTATCGGCCAGCGCGTTTGGATCGGCCCGCACCTGTCGCACTTCGCGGTTTGATCTGGTGCGCGCGAAAAATGTTCGCTCGCTCGGGTGGACAAACACGTGCAACACAGTGTCTTCAAAGGCGGGATTGGTGGCATGACCATGCGCCTCCCAATTTCGATCGGTGAGATCGAATTCGATGCTGCCACGCATCGGTTCACTTCCGTTCACGCGAATCGCGGCGTCGCTAAAATCTGGTCCCGCTTCGCGATTCCAAACGCCGAATTGCACGATGTCGATCTTCTCCCCGGCAGGAGTGACAAAATGTTTGCCGAAATCTCCCGCGAACCAGCGCGCTTGCAGTTCCAGTTCGCTCGGGATTCGCTGCGGAGGAAACAGCGCTCGCTCGCGCACGCGCCCGCTGGTGAGTATTTGGACGTATTTCTCGAGCAGAGGCATCAGCTCTTCTTCTAGCGTAGCGCACAGCAAACGGAAAGGTGGATCGTGCGCTCCGCCGCGCGATGTTAAATCAGGCGCCGAAGGCGCATTATTTTTAGCATCGAGGTCGCCGCGGCGGCGACTGCTCGATCCACCTACGTTGCCGCGAGAGATTCGCTCCTGAGCGAGGGCTCGGTTAAGCGCTCACGCAAGTAATCGACGATGTGCTCGGCGACCGCAGCCTGCGATCGCGGAAACACGAACAGATATTTCGGGCCTTTGCCGGCTGCCGGGAAAATAATCAAATTTTCCGAAAGAAATTTCGGCTCATGCGCGACCATGGAGCCATCGAGCTCGATGGTCTGGGCAAAGGGCCGTCCGCTTTTCCGGGCGACGAACAAAATCTTGCGCGGCTCTTCGTTAGTCGCGACGAGCGCCCCAAAAAGATTTGCCGGAATGCGGCGGCCCCGTCCGCTAATGCAGGGCGCGGTCCAGGCGATTGTTTCGCCGAGGACATTTTGCCGGCTGAAAACCGAAGCGAAGCGCGTTGGCAGAGTAAGCGGCAATTTCACCCGCATTCTGAGATCGGCGGGACCATTCAATTTTTTCAATGCCAGCCAAATCTTCGCTTTCATGACGCGCAAAACTTTTGGCGCAAAATAGAGAAACGCTGCGATGGCCAGCGCGAAGATCGACAAGGCGAGCGCCGGATTGTAATGAATGAGCGCGAGTCCGCCGAGCACGGCGACATCTTCGCCGAAACTAAGCGCGATGTTCGAAAATGGTTCGGGTGATGTGTTACTGGCGAGGCGCGTCGCCGCTTTCGCTGTATGCGTAATGAGGCTCGTGCCTCCCGCAAGCAACGCAACGATCACTGTGAATGTAGGACTCGGATGCCCGAGCACTTGAAGCGCAAGCAATGTGCCGCCAATCGGGCGGATCACCGTGTGGACGGCGTCCCAGGCGGAGTCAATCCAGGGAATTTTGTCAGCGAAAAATTCCAGAAAATAAAGAATGCCCGCAATGGTGATGATCACGGGATGGCCCAGCGCTTCGAGCGATTGATAAGCCGGTGCGAGGGTGATCCAGTGGAAATGGATGGCGAGACCGGTGATGAAAACGGTGAGGTAGAGATTAATGCCCGCGAGACAAGCCAGGCCGAGAGCGACGCCGAGGAGATGAAGTTTTTCCACGCGGGAAATTATCAGCGTAGGTGATTGATTGTCACGAGTAAGTTGTAGCCAGGGTCAAATGACGAAATTCGAATGACGAAAGGGGAACCCGCCGCGACTTATTCGAGCTTCGTCATTAACGGGGCAGCGATCGCGTCGCAACAGTTGCCGCCGCTGGCGGCGGCCTCTACAATCTGCCGCGATGCTCGATATTCGTTTGATTCGTGAAAAACCCGATTTCGTGCGTGAGCGACTGGCCACGCGCGGCGGGGGCGACGAAGCAAAGATCG